>DASQRW010000049.1:0-13136 GCA_035642715.1 Nitrososphaeraceae archaeon
CCTCTATATCCTCCCAGTCATCTTGTATATCAAGCAGCGCCTGATTGTAATGAAGAACTAAAGCGACATTTTCATTAAAGCTTGGAAGCTTCGCATCCAAAACCTTTGCATAGACTAGTGAGGCATCTGATGATTTTGATAGATTAAAATGTCTTATTTCGGTATAGGAGAAAGTATAATTTTTAAGTATACGACGTTTTATAATTTGCTCAAATTTCCAAAATGCCGAAAACTGCCCTAATAAATAATCTATAGAATAAATGAGATGTTGCGCATCACATTCGGATTGTAGAAATTCATTTACTGATTTATGCACTTGCTTTGCGAGCAAAGCATATCTATCATTCCCAGTCTCATAGAATCTATCTGAGAGAAGAATGTACCTAGTTAACGACCTTATTATCCTATATACCCATAATGCCTCGGCTATATTTTTTGTATCGAAGTAGGCAGCTATAAAGTAGGTAGGATCCTGTGCATTTTCATCAATGGCTGGAAATGAATTATCTAAATTCCGGTCAAAGCTGCTTAATAATGCACTTAAAGACACCATCTGCTTTACGAAAAGTAGAGTATCAGTGGTAGAGTTTAGATCTCTTATTAACTTAGAAATTTTATCTAAATAGACTCTGTTTTCAAAATCGCTAAGCTTAGATGTGATTTCCATTATTTAATAATATGATTTACGCAGTCATCTCAAAATTATAAATATTACGGCACCATAGCAAGCTGTATTAACTTAGCGATAAAGCTTTAGCTGCGAACATTCTCTATATTCGACGTAAGATGTCAGCGGGATCCTCAAAACTCCATTTGTTTATGCCTCATGCTATCTGGGCATTATCTTTAAATAGAAAGCGGATGTTGCTAAAGAATGAATATGCGGAAGAGTACTAAAGGCTCGAACTTGCTCATAATCGTAGGAATCCTGGGATTGGTAGTGGCCTTAATCGTAGGAATCCTGGTATGGCAGGCGATCTTCAGATGACACGAGTAACAATGATTACATCTAAGACAAATATGAGGAGTCCTCTTGTTACGGTCTATGCACTCTCCGTATTGCGAAGTGTAACCACATGAAGTCAGGTACTCGTGTGCATGATCTAAACTGCCTAACATAATTTGATACAACTGTCCATCTCCCCTTTGTATTACTTTTACGGATTTTGACCAAAATTTCAATAAATAAATAGCAAAACTTAATGGTCACATATGATCTTTATAGGACATATGTCCTATACACAATATAACACAATAGCTCGAAGGTTTGTTGAAGAAATATTTAATGCGCGGAAAACAGAGCTGGCAAAGAACTTCGTTACGCCTGATATAATTTACCATGGGATGGGTGAAGAGGTTAGGAGTCTGGAGGAATTCAAACAGTGGGTGGCCGAAGATCTCTCCGCATTTCCAGATATGAAGGTCACAATACTAGATGAATTTGGAGAACAAAACAAAACTGCCATTAGGTGGACCTTAAAAGCTACACATGAAAAGGACTTTGCTGACTTTCCTGCCACTCATAAGAAGTTTGAGACTCAAGGAGTCGATATCTTTTATTTTGAGGGAGACAAAATCAAGGAGGCATGGACTATATGTAACATGTCTGTATTGGCCCAGTGATTAAAGTGTTGTTCGAAGTTACTAAAGTTCTATATATATTGGGATTGACATTTTGGAATCAACTCATCTGATATCACTACACTTTCGCTACAGGTTAATATCATCGTCATCGGATTAATAATCTCTATCAATTTAGGCAAAATTATTTATACGTATCTGGAATGGTAGTGGCTCTTCTCAACCTTATCTTTGTCGAACATGTCCCCCTATAGAACCAGCTGAATTGTTTGATTATTATTATTCATGTATGAAAGCTGGGATTATGCAATCTTCGAAATGTTCACAAACGGCTATGCTAATTGATTTTATGCGTAACAGAGGAATTAAATTTGATAATATGAAAAGGTAGAAGCATCTAAATCAAGAGCCTAATTAATGAATTTTCAAACCGGTTCTAAAAAATCTGGTGTTAAATGATTCAATTCTACGGCTTGTGGATCTTACAAAATTATAGTTAAAATGTTAACCGTTCGTCTAGTCTAGTTGCAGCCTATAGCTTACATCTTTGATAACAAGTCCGCCTTGAGTTTCTGAAATTCTTCTTCCGTTAATATTCCTTGTTGTTTGAGATCGCCATATTTTTTCAACTTCTGAGTGAGGTCTTCCTGCTGTGGTTGGGGATGTTGTTTTTGTTGTTGTAGTGCTTCGATTTGCCTTTGCTGTGCCTCTATTTGTTGTTGTGCTTGTTGTAGTTGAGCTTCATATGCTTGGGCTTGTTCGTTCATCTCATTTCCCATACGGCGTCTGGCTATACCTGCTCCTAAAGCTGCTGAAGCCCATCTCCCTCTCATAATCTTCAAGACAAGATAGGGAGTTAATATACTTTCTGAAAGGGAGTTCAGCCCTATTAACTTAGCAATAGATCTATACTTGCGAATATTTCCTAATACTGTATGATGAACATGTGAGCAGCATGACAGACCGTCTGCAGAGGTAATAATGTGCAAGGACTTGTCCTGCATAAAGAAGATCCCAACATATTGAAGACCAGCTAAAAGAATTTGTAACTGTCTTATCTATAAGACTTTAAACATGTATGACTCATCATTTATACGCTGGTTTAATGACCAATTGTTAGCCTTTCTTAGTACCTCTTAACCCCAAGTATATCATCTCTATTCCTGCTATTAGAAGTGTAACTGCCAATATTATAACTAATAGAACCAAGCCAAGCGTGATCGGATTGGCTATAATAGTGATTGATATAGCCACACTTAGTGCTCCTACCCCAATAATCAACCCTTTTGAAAATATCGGTATATCTCTGGAAATTCCTTGTACAATTCTAGCAATACCACCTATCATTAAAGCCACAGCTCCTAGAATTACCAAAGATACAGACGTTAAGATTGGAAACTGCATAAGAAAGATTGAGATGCCTATAACAACTACTCCAAGTACTATATCAATAATGCGGGTTTTTCTTGATGAAACGGGAGATAACCCAATAGCAATTCTTTCAATCCCAACAACTAGTAATATTATCGACATAAAAAGAATTAGGATTAAAAAGGCAATTCCTGGAAATATGACCAAAAATAATAGAATTACCACTGAAAGTAAAACAACTATGGAACCAAAGACAATCTGCAACATTCGCAGCCAAGGCGGCGATCTTATTGTTTGCACTTGGAGAACACAACTTCCTATTATATATATAGATGATGATACATACGTGTATTCCTTTATGGCATTGCTTAGACAAATTCTTCTTCCCCCACATTAAGTATTGACCAACATAGTTTCTAGGTTCTTGCTTTATCAGTAGTTCCCAAGTCTACTAATCTGAGTTTCTCAAGAAATTTGTTGATCCCTTGTGCGGTATCATACAAAAGGAATCAGTTACAAAGCAGGTTAGTTATTCATTCATATCTACTATATCTATAAGCCTATAGGAGAGGAATGATAGTGAAATAATTACACACACATTTATGAGAGAATTTCTCCATGCATTTAGTATTATACCATCTCTAGATATCGCGACATGTACCAACATGGAATATACAGGAAACAGCTGAAGTGTGGCTACTACTCCAAGATACTATACAATCAGAGAAACAAGAATGAAACCATAATTTCAGTCATAAAACGACTATTTGGAGAACACATTACATCAAGTTTAGTTAGAACACAGAATAGAGAATTATCATTGAGATGTATAGCTTACAACATATGCACAGATTAACCAATCTAATCTTATTATAACAATCGATTATTTCTACTGAGCCAATTTGACACGTACTTATATAAACGATAGCCAGCCACAATATTTGAAAGTAATAAATTATGGTAGAATCTGGTGGTGAAGGGGTAGCTCAAATTTTCCTAGAGCAGCTGATTGAATACACAGTTATTGCCCTTGAAATTATAGTTACGATCATTATAATAATAATTGTCGGAATTACTCTGGCAAATCTGTTCAAAATTATGCTTTCCGCACTTATGAATAAAGAAGAAAAAGAAAAGCGACGAGAATATTTAGATCAGTTAGTAAGACGTATGCTAAGGGGCCTTTTAATATCGCTAGATTTCTTAGTCGCTGCTGACCTTCTAAAAAGTATTCTAGTTCCTTCAGCAACTGAACTTATAACATTAGCAATTATTGTAGCGATAAGAATAGTACTTAACTGGTCGCTGTCAAAAGAAATTGAGAGTCATGCAAGGCAAAAAGGAGCTCTATAGTTACTAAGTAGGTGGGAGCTATTGATATTTTACAAATGTTAGTCATGAATCAGAATACGTTTATAGATGTTGACCTAGTCAACGGCCCAGACCTTCAAAATTGAGGAGTTATATGTTGCAAAATCAATAACTATTGTGTATCTCCTTTCTGTACGTGCTCTAACATCATATGTCTCTGCATATCACCCAAGCTATCAAACTGCCGTCCACATGAACTGCATTTGTATTGCTTGGAAAGATCATCATTATCCTGCTGGCCTTTCTCAGATGAATTCAATTGACCTAGTTTCACCTCTCTCTTTTTGCGATACAGATCATCTCATTATTACTGTTATAATAACTGTTATAATACAATGTAATATCATTGATAAGAGTTTAGAACAAATATTTCTAAGATAAAGATGGTTTTAAATTTTCTTTATAAACTATAAGCTAAACTAAAATTATTGAATGAATAATAACAACAACATATATTATGTTATCTGAAAATTTTTGGATTTCAATTACAGGTTCCTATCCTCAGCGCATTCGTTAAAAAGATATATGAGTGATTATTTTTGCTTGGATTAAAATTACCTATAGAAGAAGGTAGAACTGAGTTTTGACTAATTTATTTTGTACAGCAGTCTAAAATGAAGATATCTTAAAGAAGATCATAAAACCTAGAAGAATAAGTAGATGATGGAGACATTTTCACAGAAAGTATTTTACCTATTCTCAAACACATATGAACGCATTGAAGAATGAGATGCGTATCAATATGGAAAAATCTATAGTATACTAACGAATACATCATTCTCTTTATTTCTTGAATCTATATCTATAAGCTTTTTATAATCTATTTAAGTTCTCTTTTGAATATAATGACAATTAATGTCTCATTTAATAATAAACGATCTACACTTACTAGGGATTCAAGGATTATTGTTGTCATCATTAGTATTATATTCATAATATGTGCTGCTTCAGGTACTATGGTGATAGGGCAGGAAACAATGTCACAAATGCAAGATACTGAAATTGATCCTGCAGAGGTTTCTGGCCAAATCACTCAAGCTAAAGATCAAATTGAAAATGAGTTGAATAATCAGGGAAATATTCTTAGAAATGAAATCATTGAACAGTTCAGTTTCAACGATGTACAAGCTCAGTTGAGTCAAGGGTATCAATATTTTATTGCCGGCAACGTTTCTGCAGGAGTCACACAGGTTGAAATGGCTAATGAAATTCTAGAGAATACCAATATTGCGATGCTTCAAAGTGGGCAGGAATTAATTTCTCTCTCTGAGAACAAATCTCTAGCAGTAAGTAATAGTACAAGAGAAATACTCAAAACAGTTGGCAATGGATTAACAGATATGGGCGTTGAAATCAGCAAGGAACAATCAAAATTAAGTAGCAATATTCAAGGAGAAAGATAATTTTATATTATTATAAGACTGTCGTATATAGGGAGCCCCGTCTGAAGAATTACAATCTAAGAATAGATAGCAATTATTGCACGATCATAAATTTAATTTGATATTATAAAAATTTTTACAAAACAAATTTTGTTTACTATAAAACAGGAGATATTCCGCATCTTTTGTTGTTGCAAGTATAATATTTGGTATTCTCTGTTGAGTATGCGATATTATTGTCCACACAATACTCTTATAGTGTTCTCTGTGGTTCGAATTTAGTAATATAATAATAACAGCTATTCAAAAAGCGGATCGAATAGTAAAAAACTAATAAATGATCTTCAACTAATTTCATTACATTCTTCACAATCCTCTAAATAGGATAAATAACAACTATATTAGTTACTCCTACAATACATCTTGAAAAGTTATTTAGTTCCCGATACCATTTAAACCATGTTGACGACATGGCTGATGGCAGTTTTTCTTTATTAAGCCTTGCAACTCATTTAGGTAAAATAAAATGCTTTGTGTGCAGGATATCCTGCACATAATAATATTACCTGAGCTATAGCTAGGCGTTGACTGTTGAGTTCGAGAAGCAGCTTGTAAATCACATTCAATATGAGGCGACAAGCTCCTCAGAGAGAGAAAATCTAATTGTAATCGATGGACTGCGATCCTCTCATACCAAGACGGACTGCCTACCGGTCGGAATTCAATCACTTCCTCAAGACTACTGTTGAGGCTGTAGATTTGCAAGTTCTGCTAGACTGCAAACCTGGGGTCATTGAGTCAATGATCATAGGGCATATCGAGCGTCTTAGGATGTAGAGAAGTTATCCTATTGGACTATACAGATGCATTGTGCAGCTATCTTTCATTTCTTTGAAATGAATGATGTCAATCTGAAAGCAAAAAAGATCAAAAGGTTCTTGCCACCTGACGAATCCGATCATTCTAACAGATCCTACACACTGTAGAGAGGAGATTAATCAGATATTGAGCTAGTGCGACATAAGATAAGATCTAAAGTCATTATCCTGCTTATGGCCTCAACAGATATATACGTATTGATCGATTACCAGGGCTGCGCATAGGAGACACAAAAAAGATAGATTGAAGAATTCAACTTATACATGATCTGGGTCTATGCTAGATTTAATCCAGATATATATATATATATATTTCACCTTATGCACTCCAAAATGTGCTGCGGCCATTGACGCATACCTAGATTATCACAGAAGGTTTGGAGAGCAACTAAAGGATAAGTCCTCGCTAATGAGGGAGCAGTTCAACGTAGACAATCCATTTACCATACAATCCCCCAGGTTTCTATCTATCTATCTATGCGTATGATATCCTATGCGGTAGAGGAGGCGCTAAGCCATTCAGGCGTCAAAATTAAGAAAAGATAGGAGTAACTATGCGTTCACATGGCTTTAGAAAGTTCTTCATTAGTCAACGTGGTATGGGCTAACATTAACTATAATGTGCGGTAGTAGTATTGTCAGGACATCAACTACCAAACCAAGATAGAAGTTAAGTTAGAACTTCAGAAGAGAATCCATATTTGAGTTGATAAAATATGCCCATTCTTAGCATTTCTAAATTAACTGTTTTTCTGATGATGAAATGCTTGGCCTAGCAACATCATAGTGGGAACCATGATTACTGGGAATATGATTGCCATCTGAATGTTAATAAGGGCTATTCCTATTGAGATGGCATAAAGCGATGGAATTACCGAAAGGATACTGTACATATATCTATTATCATTTTTTTTTAATTCTATAGTCATCATATTTCTGTGTCTTAATAGGTACATCCATAACAGTACTAATAATATACCATTTACGATCTGCAGAGAAGCTAGAGATGTTATTGAGGGCTGGGCTTTGTACTGAAATAGAGCAACACTAAAGACTGGTGTAAGTAATACAAGTATAAAGAACGTCAGTGAAACCCAGACTACTATTTCATTAGATTTTTTTAAATAATCAAGAATTTTCGTATAAATTACCCAAAAAACGATGATTACGAAGAAGCTGCTTATGAGTCCGTAAAGATTATCTAAAAAGTCTTCTACTTCATCAGCGTTCAGCTGACCATTTACAACTGATGGAGGAACAAGATTGTAAGCTAGTAAGGTTAGAGAAACCAGGAGTATGGAGTCGCCTAATGTTTTGAGTCGTTCCGTAGTCATGAAACTTGTCAATATAAGGCTACAACACATAATCATCGGGATACTGATAATAACCTTCTGGTTCAGCAAAATCAATATTAAATGAAATCAGCTATGACAGGGCTAACGGTAAATTTGTCCGGTTTAATGTATGTAATCTAAATGCTCCACTACTAATATGTTCCTTTAAAAAAGAACTATCGTAGATGTATTAATATCTCTTTCCGAAAGCTGATGGACAAGTTAGCTGTTTTTTTATATGCATATCACTCTCGATAGGAGCGCTCTAATATCTTGGTTGTCTATGAAATCGATAATTTCATCAAAAAAACACTTCTTACTTTTTGATATAATAATAGATCAAATACAAATAACCTAACAATATTCCCATTGCAATTGCTATATTGTACTCTGTATTTTCAAAACATTGAGGAGATCTATCTCTTATCTACTAATGTCATATGATTTAGTTGCCAATTTTTATATGGGTGCTTGTTGTTTCTTGGCAAGATAGAAAAAAAATGCAACAACATTCTTTGCTGTAGTTTTCTTCATCTGCATCATTTTTGTTGCATAAGAGTTCTTAAGAGTGTTCTAGTGCTCTTGGTAATTTTAAAACACAATGTAAAGATTAACTAGCTGAACTTACCTGAATATAAATCAAAGACCTCATCTAGGTAATGTTATGGAGGGTTTCTGATCTTAAGCCATAGTAGTTAATCACAGTACGTTGTGCAAATTGATGATGTTTCTTCATACAACATCATCAAATGCCTGTGGAAACTTATCCTTAATTCTAATAAGAATGCCAGCAATAGCTGCTCTTACCGTTACTATTCCAGTTCTGAATGGAAATGCGCCATGTCCCTCGCTGGTAATAGGATTTAACCATTCATAGAAACTGTATATGTGTGGCTTGCCTTCTGATGAAAGCTTTGAAAGGAGCATGTCGCATTCCTCAACTTGTTCAAATCTACTTCTTGCAAACATTTCTATGCCGGCAACCCATGGCCAGAAAGTATGATTATGATATTCATAGGGTTTCAGATGCCAAGGTGCACTAGCCTTTAGCTCTCCTTCAGTAATTAGAGGCCATTTCTCTTTCCAACATCTGTTCTTAATAGCTTCTAGTGTACTTAAAGCTCTTTTTTGAAGCCTGTCATTCAAAGTCCTGATAGGTTCATTCTCCTTTGCTAAACCTTTTGTTCTGCTAAGAATTCTCATACTATTTTTCTCTGTATTCTGCGTAATTGCTATTAAAAAGAGTGATACATCTTCAGTAAGTATTCTATATTGTTGCCCATTGTAACGTGTTTCATGTAAATCTAGATAACAGCCATCTTCGTCTGACCACAACTTTTGATCAACAGCATTTGTAGCCTTGTTTGCTAACTCTGTTATTTTAGAAGCTTCACTATTCTTTCCTATCTTTGATAGCAAAAGTGAAAAGTTCTCTAAAGCCCATATCCAACAGGCTTGACTATAAACTATTTTGCCAGTCCTAATTGCAGTATCCATCCAGTCCTCATTATGTTCTTGCTCCAGCAAACCGTCATTGTCAGTATCACGTTTGCTGAGATACTCAACAGCTTTTAGCATACGAGGAACAACAAACTCTGTAACTTTTAGCGGATCTGTTGCTCCAATCTTTCCAAGTAGGGCAGTAACATAGTCTGATGACTGTTCTGAAGCAACTGTTGCTGATTCTGAAGAAGAAGAGTATTTGTTATCTAAATTGGTCTCATGTAAAACATACCAATTAGCTAGAATCCAAGATGTTGTACTGAGTATCAAAGCTGTAGAATCAATATCTGGATTTAGACCATAGACTTCAGAAAAACCGGCTTGATATATTGTTGTAGGAAGCGAACCTTCAAATTCCATTTCTTTATTTGAATCTGCCACGGCAGCAGAAAACTTTGTGTTTGGCGACCCTCTGCCATAAACTATTTTTTCTTTATTTGGCGTAATTTGATGAGACCATATCTGATAAATCTGGAGTAGTGCACCATCAGTATTGCCAGACGCAAACCAATCTGTTAGAATATATGATGCGTCTCTACACCATATTGCTTGGTATATACCACCAGGATTTAATCCTTGATTTACATGCTCTTCTGTTCTTTTCATAAATGTCTTACCCTTAGATACAAAGGATTTCAAAATATTTTGAGTTGTTTCATTTGTCAAAAGAAGCTCATTCAGTATTACCGTGACAATAGGATTGTAATAAATTTTTGGGCTCTGTTAACTTAAGGTAAACTTTAGCACTATGTTATCCGAACATAATAAGCAAGCTCTATAGCTTGGTATATTCTAATATTGATTTGAAGTAAATTAGAACACATACAAAGCTATAGTTACTCATGGTTTATACCTATATTTTAATTCTAGAAATTACATATGTGTGCTTCTAAATCTCGAATATATCATATTAAAACGATCGCATAGGGATCTATATGGAAATGGATACAGAAAATGCTTCTGATGTTGTAGATCGATTCAGGATAAATAAGAGAATCAGGTAAAAATGATATTTTTGTAGATGAAACATTAATTCAGATAGATGGTGGTCAGGATTATTATTGGTTATGGATCGCATATGAGCCTAACATAGATTTGTGTTTGATGGTGGACATATATATATGTCCCAAGAGAAAGAACTATGTTCATATATTATCAGTTATTCAAGAAATTACGAAAGAGATTTGGCAGAAAACTCATATTTACAACAGTGCATAATGATGCTTGTAAGTGGTTAAGATTGAAACATCAAGTTTATTATACACTTATATAATTTTCAGTCCTATAGATACCTAAACAATGTTTCAAGTCACTTTCCCATCAGGACGTAAAGTTGTACCTGCTTTAGTCGTCGTAGATATGCAGAATGGTTTTGTTAGCAAGGGTGGTTCATATGATAAATTAGGTATGAACACCTCCAATTACAGGGAAATAATACCAAAGCTTAAAGATTTAATCGAATTCTGCAGGAGTAAGGAAATTCCTATCTTTTACACCGAAGCAGTTAAGGAGGCTAGCGGAATTGATGTTCTGACAAAAATCCATAACTTTCTACCAAAATCAAGACAAGAGCGACTGAAGTTTCCGATCTGTATCAGAGGCACATGGGATGGGGTTACGATTGACGAGCTAAAGCCTAAAGAGAATGATCCAGTAGTTATCAAACGAAGAGATTCTGCTTTCCAGGATACAGAACTACGGGTCTGGCTTCAGAGCGAAGGCATTAACTTGCTAGTTTTTACTGGAATTGATACTTCAATTTGTGTAGAGACATCATTAAGAGACGGATTTAACATAGGATATGATATAGCATTGATATCTGACGCCACAGCATCAGGATATAAAGGGCATTATGAGACCACATTAGAAAGAGTAAGAGACTATTATGGATTGGTAATGAGTATAGAACGATTTAAAAAAGCGATTAATAATCTGGACAAAGTGAGAAAAGGCGAGATAGATTTACGTAATTTACCAGAAAAAAGATTGACTGACTTCCTTGAGGAATTTAACTTACTGGACCCTAGGACGTTTGCTCTCACTAGATAAGCGTCGAGTCCTTTAACTTTTTACATCCGATATACACGGGCACTCCACAATCACATATGTTACTGTTAATCGATAACATAATCCTTAGTGATACTCATTGACATATGTTTATAACTACCTGACTTATAGGTTAACGTCCCTGATCACTAGTAAAAGGGTGGTATTGATAGATGCTTTGACAAAAAGTTTGTCAATGTTGACAAGGTCGTATTATGAGCCATGCTAAAAATGACTAAATATAAAACTTAACCTACTTTTGATCTTTTTTGCTGTTTTACTCGTAAAATTTGACTGGTTCTGTATCTCTATCTTTCATAAAAGATGAATGTAAATATGCTTATGTTCATTGTCTTTACAAGATAGTAATATCATGTACAACGTCAAATTTTTCTATCCATGTTTTCTTCTTCTATAGAATTCTATAAAGAATAGTTATTGTAACTTTAAATAGTTAAGACACAAAACCATTCCGTATAATATGAGTTCACAAAAATCTCCGGGATGGAGACGTGCTGCCCAGATAGGTCTGGGAGCCTTAGCCATAATCCTGGCAATAATTGCAATAGTATTCCCTGGTGCTACAGTAGTCTCTATAGTGATTATCCTTGCTATAGCATTGTTAATTGTAGGAATCGAGAAGGTCATAAGCGGAATATTTTTTCAACACAAGTCACGGTTCGCTGCTATTGGACTAGGTATTTTGGTAATTATTTTAGCTATCATTGCTCTTGCCTTCCCTGTTGGAGCGACAACCGTATTAATATTCATCTTGGCATTTGCATTAATGTTTGATGGATTTGCAAGGATAATACAGGGATTTGGTGACAAACAAGAAAGAGGTTGGATAAGAGGCTTTTACATAGGTGTAGGTGTTCTAGCTGTCATAATATCAGTTATGGTACTTGTATCTCCGTTCTTTGGAGCAGCCTTAGCAGGTTTTCTCATAGGAATAGCCTTACTGATAATAGGAATAGAGATTATAAGCGCAGGAATAGCTGGGAGGGAAGCTCGACTGAGACCATCGATGACTTGATTTAAAAGGTGATAAATTGATAGTGGTGGGGCGCGCAGCTTGACCAAAGAAGCATCAAATCTTAAGGCAATCATTAGCGATTATTTTATAGATATATACTGAACCACAGAAAAATTGAGAAGGTAGAATAGCTATGAGGATGCCAATTCTCCTCATAAATGGTCTAACTTTAGTATCATGTTTAACACAAGAGTAGAGACATAGTGAGGCCAAACCTAGTGGAATGGATAATAACATTAGCAAATTCTTTCAATTCAACCTTTTGGTCTGTGAAAATTAGATCGTCTCAAGCTTATGAGTAAGGAAAGAGGAGGCTCAAATTCATCCCATTTCAAAGATCCAATTAGTAGTGATATTAAGCCTATGTCTAGTCTAATCTTCTTATGGTTCTACCCAAATATGATCATTTTGATCATCATCACATCAATCACATTAGAATAGTTAGGCATATTGCTAGGAATAGCTCTGTTAATAATAGCATTGAAATCATAGCAAGGGCTCTGTTAACTTAGCGATAAATCTATAGCTGGATGAATCCTACTTCTTTTATGCATATATTTAAAAGAAACAGAACGTCTGCAAAGTATGTTTGCTATGGGTTATACTTATATTTTTTAGGATTATCTTTTAGAAA
>DASQRW010000050.1:0-10000 GCA_035642715.1 Nitrososphaeraceae archaeon
TAAAACTGCATCATATTATATTTTTTACCTTACGAATGTCAAAAGCTGTTTTGATACATCAATTATACTATTAATATTATTGCTTATTGGTGATCTGTTATAGCTGAGTATCGCATGATCTACTCCTATTTCATTGATTTCTCGTAAGTCATTACCTACCTGGTCGATGTTTCCCTTTAATAGCTGCCTAGATTGTTGCTGTTGATTTTCCTCCACTTCTTCTTGTTTATTATTATTATTATTATCTGTATAACATGAATACATCTTTTGCTTTTTCATTATCGGTAATAACTTTATAAAATTCTGATTCTATACCTTCTTCAATTTCTCTTAATTTTTTGTTTGCACCTATTGATTTATTCCAAAGATTATCAACAATATAATGGTCTGCTGTTCTATGACTTCTTCCACAATCCTGTATATAAATTGATGGTTGGATTCATTCAAAATTGTTTTAATAATTGTTCACCCAACAAGGTCTTGATTGTTATCGATCTATTGTTGGACGACTCTTTTACTGCTACTTGTATTAGATCTACTTGTATTAGATCCATTAGATTTGGACCACACCGTTTGGGCCCAACAACAAGCGCTTAGCCAAGATTCATTAGAGAACACCAATACCCAGATAACAAATCGCCTTAACACGATAATTGAGCTTTTGGAACAGGCAAGACAAGGAAATATTATCCAACTATACCTCACCATAATTGTTTTCATGATGGGACTGGCATTTGTAATCTTTGGACTGTACATTGGTCAGGAGCATAAACTTTCTGTCTTTACAAAGAGACTCTACCTACTCGCTTATTTTGCACTTATTGTTCCTATCACAATTATACTCGTGCGATACATAGCTATCGCTCTGTTGTCTGGTATGTTAGACGATCCACTCCTTTTAGTTGCACTTATACTTCTCATTCCTGTTACGGCCTCATATGTCCTGATGATAGCTAAAAGCAGGCATGACATTATACCGCATTCTTAAGCCATTATCTCTTCCTTCTGTCTTAGTTTTTTTATTTAGATGTCAACTTTCATAAGAAGTAGGAATAAGCTTCTGGTATGATCCCGCATTTTGCGATGTTAATTAATGTGCCTCGTAACTACTCGTATGACACAATTTGGTTCATATGGATTATTGCAGCACAACACTCGATCAATCAATCAATCAATCAAATCTGACCATCTTCTCAAGCTTGGTTTTGTACATATTCAATTCGTCATGAGCATCATTATATCCTTGCTCAAGCAACAGCTTTATCGTCTCAGAAGAGAAATCAAACGTTTTGTTAGAAATAGTATTCTCATCATTCTTCCGGTTTACACGTATTATTTCATCTATTTGAAATCGCCCTTCAAGTATGTCTTGAAATCGTTGCGGCCTTAAGAACTCGCCATGGAACTTTGTCTTCTGATTCAAGAGATTATTGATTAGATCATCTTTCACGCCGTGCTCCTCTGCCATCTTTATTAGCGCCCTTATCAAATCAACATAATCAGATATTAGCGAGAGCATAATTTCCTCTCGATCAGTCCTATCAGAAAATGTTATGTCAGCGTTTCTGTTGACAACACCGTCTCTATCAGTAGGAATTTCTGCCTGTTTTTTAGGATGCAAATTGATTACACATGCTCCTAATCTGGGAATAGCATCTTTTAATCCTCTAATCCTGTACCAATAATTTCTGTGCAGCAAAACTAACTGCATTAATGGAGTATTTGTCATAAGGCCTCCATCCCAAAAATACCGCACCTCTTTTCTGTAACCATTGTCATTACCACTAGTTACCTTCTCTAGGTCAGCCTCTCTAATAGTAGCTTCAGAGTTATAGCTTTCAACTTCTATTTTAGCAAAATCAAAATTGACTGGATAGGATCCGCTTGCTATAACATGGTCGGATGTAATTCCCTTATCATATCGGACAACATGCTCAAATCCAATTTCCTTATCATTGTGACTGATGAACCTTCCATACTCTGTTTTTCGTAAACCATCTTCCTTGGGATAGCTATCAAATGTCACCGGTACCCCTTCAGCAACGTCAACTGCAACCAGTAATAGTCGGGGTTGATTTTCTTCTTGGGTTGTAGCTATTGGAAACTTTGCAAATCGTTCCAGACTTTGTCTTAATGGTTCATTACTATACCTGTACCATGTATTATCTGAATCGTAAAACTTATTGTCATATGCAGGTAGATAAGGATAAAAGACAGTCGGTACTCCATATACTGCAAACTCTTTAGCTGAATAGTATCTTCTTGCAGCTTCTCCGGATGCAGTCTTTCCATTAATTATGTGCCAGTAATCCCACCATGGTTTAAAAAATGGATTTGTTTCTACTGTTGATTTTTTGGAAAGATAGTTCCAGAAGTCAACAAGTCGCTCTGTAGATCCTTCATAGGTCTGGTTCTCTACAACGTAACTTACCAGAACAGCAGCATTAATAGCACCTATTGAAGTACCCGCAATAATATTAAAGGTAGGCTTTCCAGTTTTCCCTTGTTCTTTATCTCTGTTTGATAAGAATTCATATATTGCTCTATATGCTCCAGCTTCATAAGCGCCTAGCGATCCACCTCCCTGAAATACCAACGCTCTTTCCTTCTCTGGAATATCCATTTTCTTCTTACTACTTGGCATACTGTTAAGAGATAAGAGATTAAGGATAAAAAAATCTTTGTTTAAACACACAGACGGATTTTTGCTTAGAAATCTATTCCAAAAGGACTTATTGTATTCTTTGAATGTAACCTATGCAGAAAAATCAATAAAGATGAGTTTGAATTAGTACTAACAAATCAAGAGTATTATTCTCAGATCTGGTTACAGGTCTTTTTGCTTTCTTGGCATCAAGCTAACGCTTTAAAACAAAGAGGTTGGTCCAATGATCAGCCCTCGTCACCTTAAGAACAGCAATTGACATTAACTTCTCGAAGGCGGCATTATAGATCTTTAGTTCGATAATTGATTTAGCAGGTATTAAGCACATATTTAAATTAAATACCAGGACTTGTATTTCATGGCTGAGAATGAGCTGATAGTAACCTTCATGCTCAGTTTTAGCCTGTTATTAGTTGTCATCTCTGCAGTACACCGCTACACAAGAAACTTCATCATCCCTGGAGTGACGATTTTAATGTTTCTTGGAGCAATCTTGACATCGGTTCCTTTTGTTGGTTTTGAAGTTCAACAAGTCTACAATAATATTGATGAGATTTCTGATATCATATTATTAGTTATTATTCCAATTTTAATCTTCGAATCTGGACGTAAGTTAAAGCTTGGACAGATCAAAAAGGAAGCCATACCAATCGGATTCTTCGCAATTATAGGAGTAATAATAACTATCCTTATCATAGGAATTGGAGTTAATGCCGTATTTCAGATTCCATTTATTGATGCTTTGCTTTTTGGGACTATCTTGGCTGCTACTGATCCAGTAGCTGTAGGTGTCATATTCAAGAAATTTCCAATTCCGCATAAACTGAATATAATCATTGAAGGCGAGTCTTTGTTTAATGATGCGACAGGAGTTATCTCTTTTAATGTTGTTAAAGGGATAATCTTCTCAGGCGTTGCCTTTTCATTGCTAGATGTGTCTATCTCTTTTATCTGGTCAATGGTAGGTGCAATCGCTCTTGGTACTGGAATAGGCTGGATTGGTGGAAAAATTCTTAACAAGTGGAAGGCTGATGAGTACGTCGACTTTACCTTTTCCTTAGGTTTGGCTATCGGTGGCTATATAGTCGCTGACCATTTTCTACATGTTTCTGGAGTAGTTACCACTTTGTTTACTGCAATGCTAATCATTACCACACACAGAGAGATTTCGACTGGTGTTAGAAAACTGTTTCACAAATACTGGGACTACCTCGGTTTCATCACAAACAGTGTCCTGTTCTTCCTTATCGGGATTCCTTTGCTTGCAGTGGAAACAGCTGAAAGTATCAGCTTTCCGCTGATTCTTATCATAGTCACTCCCTTTGTCATCATGATGTTATCCAGAGCTGTCGTAGTTTATGGAGGAAGTACATTTTTAAGAATCTTTAGAGTTATAATCCCTCTCCAATGGCAAAATATTCTTACCCTTGGAGGGTTAAGAGGAGGTATGACAGTAGCATTAGTTCTCTCACTTTCTGCAGAATATGAATTCAAGGATCTATTCATTAGTTTAATCATACCTTTAATCGCGATTAATTTAGTAGTAAATCCTATTTTATTAAATCAGTATCTGAAAAAATCAAAAATGACGTAGTCATACAGAGGAAGGTTAGAGAATCAACAAAAATAGCCAGGTCAAATACGGAGACCTTTCAGGCTAGTCACAATACCAAAGATATGGTATGCAAAGTACGTGTTCTAACATATTTTTTATTGTCAGTAGATGAAATATTCAGCATCAGATGATCAAATATATAACAGAAAGAATTAGCGTTTTAATGACAATTTTCTATGCACAAGAATTAACTGGAACTACCCGCAGGTGCTGCTCCTGACGTTGGATAGTTCTGTCATTCCCAGTAGGAACGACTGCATTTTTGATAATCTTACTTGCAATTGCTTTACTAATTGATGGTATTGCAAGAGTAATTCATGGTATCGCAGACAAGACAAGCCATAGTTGGTCAAGGATATTCAGAATTGCGGCAGGTGTAATAGCTATTGTATTGGCTTTAGTGATAATCGCATCTACTGTTATAGGAGCAGCTCTTGTAGGCATATTACTAGGAATAGCTCTGTTAATAATAGGCATTGAAATCATAGCACGAGGTGTCTCTGGACGAAAAATATCATTAACACGATCTTAGGGAGAGAATCACTAATACACAAAAAAAATAATAATGATAATGATAATAATACCGTAACAAAAATCTTTGCTTATCTAAAGCATATATGTTATGACCTCTGATTTGCTGAAATGTAAAAATGTGTTTTAATTGTTGCGTACTTTCTTTTGTTATAGAATATAATAAACTAGTTATAAAAGAATCAAATATATCACCAATTATAGGCGTGCTAACAATTGGAGCTGCAATATAGTCTAAAGCATAAGCTGTAACAGATATTCCAAGCGCAGTAAGAGCTCTACTTCTAAACGATGCGTCTTAGTGATCTGTAACAAGACCACCTTTGTAATACTCCAATAGAAATCCATATAAATATAAAAATCCTTTTAAATAAACAGCAATATTCTTTTATCTGGCAGAAACATCATACTCGACCGAATATTTTAAGGCTCAGAGTATCAACAGTCGGCTTGGTGAAATTAAGGATATTGTGCCTTTAGCAAGGTTTCTCGTCTTACCCGAAACAGGCTGGGTGACCGCAGACGTGAAAATATATATACACAAGATTAATATCCATCCAGTTCAGTTACCCCAAATATATCAACATCATCATTTGATAAGTCCAAGTCTGAGGATATTTCCTTTGCAGCGTGGAAGTCAGCTGTAATTCTCACAGGCACAACTCTGTTAATCCTATTTTTACATACAGCCTTGTCGCCGGCGATTCCCACAATCGCTGAACAATTCAATGTAGATCAATCACTTGCAGCGTGGGTTATGTCTGTATATATGATATCTGGAGCGGTCATGACTATACTCATTGGAAAATTCAGTGACGTGTTTGGAGCAAGAAAGATGTTGGTATTGATGATGGTACTTTATACTATAGCTACGGCCGTGGCAGGGTTGTCTCAAGACATTTATACTTTGCTCGTGATTAGGGCGATTCAAGGAATTGCCATAGCAAATACACCCATAGCATTGAAGATAATAAGGGATCAGTTTCCGAAAGGAAAATTCTCAGTTGGTCAAAGTATCGTAACTTCCGCCTACTCAGGAGGAATGGCCTTAGGTGTAGTATTAGGACCAACTTTGGTAGCAGCCACAGGTTGGCAAACCATTTTCTTCATTTGCGCTCCAATTGCCGCAATACTGTTGTTCTTATGCTGGCGAGGTCTTCCAATAGACGAGACTGCCAAGATAGGCGAAGTTGAGCAAATCAAAAAGAAGACCTCTAGCGACAATCCTAAGGCTGCTAGGAGGATAAGCGTAGACATCAAAGGAATAGTGACTATGGCAGTCGCATTGGTGTCTTTCCTAGTAGCAATAACCAATAGCGGTTCGTTGCCAGATAATATTATTGGATTTGCAATTCCGTTAATAATAGGAGTTGCATCACTAATTATTTTCTTGATGGTAGAAAGGAAGGCCAAAGATCCTTTGGTGCCGCTGAGATTACTTATGCAGCCAGCTGTATTTGCAGGTAACATTTCTATGCTAATGTTTGGTATCGTTCAGTACATCATTATAACTGCTGTACCTCAATTGGGTGCTGCCCCAGCGGGTTCCGGCCTCGGACTGGAAGCCAATAAGGTCGGTCTGCTACAATTGCCTTTTTCATTGGCAGTATTGATATTTGGACCAGTATTTGGACAATTGTTGGCAAAACGACATTCGCTTAACACCAAATTATTGGTTCCTGCCATGCTGATAATGTCTGTCTCATTCTTATTAGTTACGTTATTCCATTCTACATCATCAGAAGTAGCCGGGTCACTATTTCTATTTGGAATAGGGGCTGCACTTCTGCCCATTACACTAATCAACATTATCATTTCTCTAACTCCGAAGGAACTTACTGGAATCTCCTCTGCTGCCACCAGTGACATGAGAGTAATAGGTGGAGCAATAGGGCCGGTAATAGCAACGGTAATTATATCTTCTATTCTGGTAAGCGTTGAAGTAGATGGCAGTGTCGGAGAGTACCCAAGTCCTAACGCATTTAATATTGTCTTTATCGTTGGGCTTATGCTGTCTGTTGTGTCTACGATACTTGTAATGTTAATGCGCAGAAATGCAGTGAAAGCTCTTAGCCCGCAGAGATGAGATCCTTAGTACTAGTTATCAACATTCTCTAATAATGCACATAGATAAGGAAAATTAAAGCCAAGAACCATCCGTTCAAGACTAAATATCACGAAACTTACTTTCAAACCCATAAACTGATCGTCGTGAATAATAGTATACTAAACGTTTAGATAGGCTAAAAATTAAAAGCAACTCAATAATAATAATTAAACATAAAAGCCACATTATAACGCAAAGCCAATTGAAGAAGCTAAACAAAAAACCCATAGTGGAATGTCAAGCCAAGCTTATTAGCTTAGCAAAACTAAAAGCCCAATAGGATAGCACAGCCAAACATAATATGAGCAACTAAATGTAATAATCATCGTCGTCAAATAGTCGTCAGATAGCTTCTGGAAAAAACTCTGGACTAATATCGATCAGCAATATATTTATCTATATTAAGTAAAACTGAGTATTATATATAGAAGGTAGTTAACTTAAAAATACATAAAACAATAAGTTAACTTCTCCCTATGGTATATATATATTTATTTATATATTTATTTATACACCGCTATAACTAACTGGTAACAGCCGACTATTCCTATGATGGCAGATAAAGACAGGATAGAGAGAGATATATTCTATAGCGTTTTAGGTCTTTATCAGGGGAGATATTATCAGGTAAATAGAAGTAGTAGGAACAGCAGTAGCAGCAGCATGTACACAGGAACCAAGCTACCTCTACTATTTCTCCTGACGAGGATGACAAGTAATTAGTCAAATCTTGTTTGTTTGCTCTCTGGTAGTCATCCTAGTGGAAGCTATTCTTCTTCTCAAGTCAGCATAGTCGTCATGGATATGATAATTCTTTAATTATTAATACGTATTTTTCGATAGCAAAATATAGTACTAGTTAGCATTTATAAATAAACAACCTAATCAGTGGAACATTTGGAATTGGATTATTGATACTAACTGTCGGCAGAAGGGCAAATCGTCGTATTAATTCATTAATTCATGAGCAGCATGAACTAATTAAAGCAATACATGAAATGCTTCAAGAACAAAACAGATTAACCAAAAATATAGATAAAATGTTGCGTCAAGGTAATAATAGCCTAGAATAACAGTAAGTGAAATCACACAGATACAACAAGTAGTTTGGGATCACTCCAGGCCGATATACACTACTTTATATCACCTGCTAAATTACCGATTTTGTTTTGGTTACCATGGCTTACGGTTTCTTTTGGTCTTTATTGACTCTCCCAATTATTCTTCAACACTTTTCTCTTTTTGTTTATTACTAATATCCATAATAAGTTCATGCTGTTCATAAATCATCTTATTCATTTTATCGATAATATCATGCTGTCGATGAATCTTTTCGTGAAGGCCGCGGTCAGATCTTTTATCTAAAAATAGTATCAACAATCCAATTCCTAGAGCAGTTGCTACCTCTACTTCCTTATCTCTATAATCTCTGGTGCTTCAAAGATCCATAGCGGTATCACGGAGAAAACTAGCACTATAAGCCCGATAAGGACCAATTTTATCTCATTCATAGGGTGTCAGGTACAAGATACAGAGGTCTATTTACTTTTTGCAAACTTAAAACCGGGCTGTTCTCTTACCAAATGAGATTGTCTGGTTTTGCTACTACCTTCGCCCAATATTGATCAAGTATAAGGTAGTAAATATAATGTTCAGACGTATGTGAGAATAACAGGAACAATGCCGTACATGCATGTATCCTTTTTCCGTCGTCTCCGCTTTGATTCCTCTATTACTATTTGTCTCCTGTGGTTCCCATATTCTTAACTCACACTGAAGAGAATTGTGAATAGATCAATAGTTTATGGAATTATGTTCCGCAAAAAAGTATAATAAGCACAGATTATAATGTTGAGCAATGAGGCAAGAACACGTAACTTTAAAAAATGTAGAGATTTCGGAGTTATTTGATCGCATTAAGAAACATTTGCAAGAGATTGAACTGGATATAATCTATGAAGATAAGGAAAAAGATTTTTGGAATTTAAAGGCGCACAAGGGTAGTGCAGGTAGTATTGTAGTTGGAAATATAAGAGATGTTGAGGTTATGATAAGTGGCAACAAGGAGAGAGGTCATGATTTAGTTTTGCGAACTGGCGCATGGGGGAAAGACATAATTGTTCCTACAGCTGTATGGGGCGCTGCCACTGCAGGAATAGGTGTTATTCCAGTGGCTCTAGCGGAAATATATAGAGCACATAAATTTGAGAAACACTTCTGGGACTTTGTTAGACAGGCTACATCTGATATTGCAAAAGGAAAGTCGGAGATCTCTGACCCTGTAACAATCACGGCTTGATTCATTTTCCTTATATCCCAGGTTGTACTCTCGTATCCAATAATAGAGGATAGACACGTATGTGATGTCCCCGAGACAAAGCATACTAGGTTTTCAAGTAGATTGTCTCGTTATGATTCCTCTACTACTTTTCATTTTTCTTTCTCAAATAGATGAAGTTCTTCTGTTTCGTCATTATAGGACCATTGCAGAAAACTGATAGAGTTGATAAAGTTAAAATAAGCTCGATGGCGTGTATCTAAAAATATTTGATATTGCTCTTGTTGTTGTTGTTGTTGTTGTTTTACTTCTCCTCCCTTCTTCATATCAGATATACATGTTTACCACATACAGGGACTTATTAAATACTGAGTATCAAGGATTTTAATGATCAAGAATTCGCTGAAGATATCTTTCTTCTCAATGTATCAGCGTAACGATCTGAAAGGAATTTTAGGAAGGCGAAGTTATCAGGAATAGAAACCCTCTTGCTTGAGGCCTGAAGCTCGTTTACTAACCTACTAACAGGTCCTCCCGATGAGTTGGTTGCACTCAATACAACCTTCCTAATTATATCATGTCTAGATTTTTTTATTCTGTTATATGGAATATTGTCAACAGCAGCCATAACGAAGATATTGGGCATATCTTCTTGAACGTCATCCTCTATATCCTCCCAGTCATCTTGTATATCAAGCAGCGCCTGATTGTAATGAAGAACTAAAGCGACATTTTCATTAAAGCTTGGAAGCTTCGCATCCAAAACCTTTGCATAGACTAGTGAGGCATCTGATGATTTTGATA
>DASQRW010000051.1:0-2595 GCA_035642715.1 Nitrososphaeraceae archaeon
AGTATACACTATCTTTGTATTAGATTCTAACATGAACTTTATTACAGTCATAGTAGATACAGGAAATGGTCAAGTCCTATTATCAAAGTAGATGTCAATGGAGTAGTATTCAATGATGCATAAGGGATGATGGGTCATAGAATATTGGGATAATACAACCCAACTATAGAGAAAAACAATAGAAACCAAAAAGAAAGCCTTTCTCATTTCTTTTTAAAATGGTCATGAAGATTCTATAATATAAGGTACTGCTTGACCGAATTGCTATCAATACGAATTATCTGATATTGCATTTAAAAGTAACTGGCATATATATAGATAGCATTTAAGCGTACACCAAATTGGCATTACATTTTTTTATTATTGATTACAAACATAATTCAATTATGTCATTGGATTCTAATGTTAAACAATCAGAAAGAAAGCAAAAGCTATACACATTGTTAAAGGCCCAGCATGGAGCAGAAGTTAAAGAGATAATGTACTATATGTCAGTACTCAGAAATGTTCAAAATAATATGATAAGAAATTACCTTCATACTTTACTTAATGACGGACTCAAGCATATAGAGTATATATCAAGTATAATGACAAATATTGAGGGTGCGACTAGTAGTTCAAGTTTAACGAAGAAAGGAATAGCAGAATCTATTGCCGAAGAAAATGAGTCAAGAGACAAGCTTTTGGAATGCATCGAAGCCGCTGATGATCTTGAAACTAAATCTCTTTTAAAGAGCTTAATTGTAGATGAGGAACATCATATAAAAATTCTCGAGAATATATCCAGCTTAGTCGAATCCTATCAAAAAAGAAGCTAATATAGTTTATTATGTATATGAATAAGCACAGATAATTACTAGGGGGAATCAGCAACTTTACGATCACCTAAATAGAAAAGTAATGGTAATGAAGATCAGCTGCCTTACACTATATCATCACACAAGATAGATAGATAACTTGGAGAAACTGAAAGAAGAAAAATAGAAATGTAATTTAAAAGGCTTCTTAAGGTACTACAACATTACAATGTAACAAAAAATGATCTTAAAGAATACAAAAGAAATAAACCGTTAATTGACGCGGTATTAAACAGCAGCAAGAAAATATTTTAGAAGAATAAGAAATTTAACCTTAACCTCAAAACCATAATCTTTGGGTGATAGAACTTCTCTAACCTTCTTTCCAATTCCATTTCTCTTACAAAGGACTGGCTGCTTCATCATATCTCATTCTATATTCATAATTTTCTAAGACTTCTTTATACAGATTTGATGCTGCTTAAATTGAAGTCTTTTGATGTATGACCGTCTTTCTCTTTGATGTTCTTTTCCAGTAACCTTTCATCTATTATCTTGAATCTATCTTCTTTATCTTTCTCTCTCCTCCTCCTACCTATCTTGCCTTATCGGTAAATCTAACTCCTGTTATGTCTGTATTCATGAAAGAAACATTCGAGAGATTTTCTATGTCAAAGATAACTTTCTCTTTTCCCTCAAATAATGCATAATTGAAATTTGTTTTACTGTTGAAGTGCCCTGAGAAGTATATTTTGCCATAGAACTCAGAATTGTAAAAGGATGTAGATGAATCTAATGATACAGAAAAATTTAGATTGACTGTGGTATAATTAATTTGTTATATACACATAGTGACAGTGTATAGCTATGACAATTCAGGCTTATGCAGCTCATAACGCAGACGGAAATCTTGAACTGTTTGAATATGAGTTAGGTTCTTTGAAACCAGATGAAGTAGAAATCGATGTCGAGTATTGTGGTATATGCCACAGTGATTTGCATATGCTCAAAAATGAATGGGGATTAACGCGGTATCCACTAGTACCTGGACATGAAATTGTCGGCAAGATATCTGCAATTGGAGGCAATGTAAGCCATCTTGAAGTCGGACAATATGTGGGAGTTGGTTGGCGAGCACGCTCTTGCTTAATATGTGACCAATGTTTGACTGGTCATCATAATCGCTGCTTGAAGGGAGAAGATGTGATCGTTGGCAGATATGGTGGTTTTGCAGATAAAGTACGTTGCCAAGCGCTATGGGCGTTTCCATTACCTAAAAATATTAACATTAAAACTGCTGGTCCATTATTTTGTGGGGGAATCACTGTTTTCAATCCCATTATTCAAAACAATATCAAATCAACAGATCATGTCGCGGTTGTTGGAATTGGTGGATTAGGACACATGGCTCTTAAATTTCTTAATTCATGGGGATGCGAGGTTACTGCCTTTTCTACTAATCCTGAAAAAGAGAAAGAAGCACGACAGTTTGGAGCCCATAATTTCCTAAATTCGCGAAATCCTGAAGCTCTAAAGTCTTCAGCAAATAGCTTTGATATGGTATTAGTTACTACAAACGTTGACATAGATTGGGATCTCTATATTAGTACACTTCGTCCTGGCGGTAAGTTACACATTGTTGGAGCAGTTCCACAAATAACAGCTACTGTATCTTCTTTGATTTCTGGCGAGAGATCTATTGGTGGTTCACCCATAGGAGACCCTGCAACAATTGCGATGATGCTTGATTTTTGCAATCGTCATGCCATTGAGCCAATCGTAGAAGAGTTTCCATTTT
>DASQRW010000052.1:0-6728 GCA_035642715.1 Nitrososphaeraceae archaeon
TGAGAATATGGAACGACTCTACAAACAGTCTGTGGATCTACTTAGTCCTGGATCCAGCTTCGTCATGGGGGAGTTCAGCCGCCTCGAGGTCTAGGCTTTGTATATCTAATGGATGAAGTAATATGTCGAAAACAAATAAAAGAAAAAGTAAAAAATCATTATTGATTTACAGTGCAACGATATACTCCTAATTTTTCAGGGAAGAAATAGTCCAGGACCAACTCTTGACTAATAAAGCATTATTTTATGCAGCTGCTGCATCCACGTTAATAGCTGGTATATTACACCTCGCAATTGTTCCGATGTTTTTTACGCAAATGTCCATAGACATTACAATATTCTTTATCGTCTCAGGTCTAACTCAAATATTCTGGGTTATACCTGTCATTAAGAGGTGGATCAAACCTTGGTATTATATCGGCATAGGTGGAACAGTTATCCTGGTAATAATGTACCTCATTGCAGTACCAGGAAGTGGGTACCCAATAAGTCAATTAGATATAGCAATAGAACTCTTTCAAATTGCTTTCATAATTCTATGCAGTATCATAATTGCAAAAAATAGAGGGGAAATGAAATTGGACAAGTAAAACGTCTAGTCCTACCTGTCACACACGACAGGTACTTTCCATTACAAAGCAAATCTATCAATAATTAACAGTAGATATGTAGCAATTCATCGGACATCATTAGAACTGAATCACCAGTCTTAATCTCTGCATGGATAAACAAATATTGAATATGGATCCGACAGTTCTATTTTTATCACTATTACTAGTCTCTCTCCTTTTTATTCGCATAGAATCCTAATAAAGGAGTGATAACGCAGCGGGTTCGGTGGGATGCAATACACTAGTGTATGTAATCCACTTGCTCATGCTTAGAAAATATTAAAAGGCAGCTTCAGTTGAGTCTTAAAATGTCATCATGCAGCTTTTTTTTAAGATGTTGTTTGAAAATGTGTTTAATGCTAAGTTCTCTAAAGGGCTACTTGCTCAATACTCAAACGTCTTTTCTTTACTAGTTGTTGGTATATTTTCTAAAGTGGGCCGTATTTTGCCATCTGTCTCTTTATGTATTAAATTGAGTATGTCCCGTCCTTTTAGCTTCCAGTATTCTTTGTACAATTTGCTTACCTCTGGCTCTTTTAGATTTAGTGCAATAGCTACTTCTAATTGATTCTTTGTATCGGAAAAGAGTTTGTAGGCTTGGGCGGCTAAGGATAGCCCAAAGGTATAAAGAAATAAACATAAAAGCCAATCCTATTTAATGAAGTGTGAACTTGTCTATTCTCTATATCATTCTTTTTTAGTCGTCGTTGTTGTTGTTGCTGCCGCAATACTAGCAGTTACTCTTCTTGCTAATCTTCCTACTCTTTTTGTAGTCTTGTCTAGCTCAAGGTACTTATCGTCAAGGGCAAGGTCAAGGTCAGAGGTAAGCAACATATGCTCAAAATCCTGGCATCTTTTGAACATTTGTTTTATTGTATGATTTGTTGCTACTACTCTTTTGCTGTTCATTTGTTACTATTAGTATATCAAATATACCATATATATATTGCATAAATTGCATAACAGATATATAGAATGATGAACGTATACACGTGTTTAATAATAATATGAAGACACTAAGAATTAGTGACGAAACGCATCGCGAGCTTATGAAGATTGGATCATATGAAGAAACTATGGATGACATTATCAAAAAGTTGTTACGACATTGGAGAGAGTCAACAGTACAAAAACAACCACGTTAGTTATCTAGATGAAATAAAATAAGGGTCTCTTGTGCTGACTTGTGAATGGGTAGCAGCTGAGTAGACATTTATGATATTATAATTATGTAGTCCTATAAAATGATACACTAGTGAAGCGGGTTCAGTGGAATGCGCACCAGAATTGACTCTATTTTAACACTCAGGACTCATTTTATTTATAGAAAGATATTCGTAGAATACAAAGACTGAGGAGTACCAATATTACCTCAGAATATATATAACATCATTTTACAAATGTTGGAGAATTTCTTATTATTTGTTAATTCCTTGATTGGTAGGCTAAATGCAAACGTAGCCCCCTTTCCATCAGGATTATTTTCTGCCCATATGCTACCATCATGTTTTTCGATTATACTCTTGGAAATAAATAATCCTAATCCAGTAACTTTATCAGATTTTGTAGCAAACTTTGTAAATAGTCTTGGCAAAATCTCAGGATCTATGCCTGCTCCACTATCTTTTACACTTACTATAACTTGTCTGGAGCTACTATTACCACCATAATCTATTCCTTCTTCTTTTTCTTCTTCTTTATTCATATTACCATTCTTCTGTGTCACTTTTGAAGATACTGATAGTTCCCTCTTTAGTGAATTTTATAGCATTATATAGTAGATTTGAGATAACTTGATATATTCTTACTTTATCTGCATCTACGAATATAGCCTCCTTTGGTTCTGTAAATAATATTTTTAATTTATTAGGATCGGAGATTTGCTTTTCGACATCATTTATAACATTTAATATTTTTTTGTTTATATCGAATTTTTCTTTGTTTAGTTTTAATGATTGACTTTCAATCTTTGCAACATCTAATATATTTTCTGTAAGTCACTGTAGTCTTTTTGCATTTCTTGTGATGGTATCTAATAATTGACGTTGCTCAGTATCTTTTATTTTAGCGTAAAGAACTTCAGACAAGCCAAGTATTGGTTGTATAGGAGTTGGCAATTCGTGTGCTGCCATATTAATAAATTCCTTTTGCATCTTTTGTACCTCTTTTAGTCTTTCATATTCTCTTAGTTTTTTATATTGAATATTCTCATTCCAAGGTAGTTCAAAAAATGCCTTGGAGGAATCTACATTTTTGTATTCTTTGTGTTTGTTCTTTTTTGACTCATTTCTAGCCATTATTGGTTCATGTAGAATTAGCACTTCTTAGTTAGAAATTCCTTGACTTGTTGGTTATCTATTATAGCATCCACAAGTTTACTAACCTCTTCATTTGAGAAGCCAGAGCCTTCGGTAGACTCAACAGCCTTAAGATTGTAGTAATTGTTAAGAGCACTTTTGGCTATCATTATACAACAGTAAATCACTTTACCAAAAGGAGTGAGATAATATATTCCCCTCTGTCTCTTTATTAAGCCAGTTGCCATCATAGCAGATATTCTGGAGTAGTATTGCTTTCTGCTTAAGCCTAATTTCTTTAGACTAATTTCTCCATTGGAGTTTACATCACCAATTAATCGAAAGATTGATAATGATTTATCATCAGAGATTGATCTTAAAACATCTGAAAGAGATGCATGTCCTCCTTTTTGCCTTTGTATTTCAACAAATCTTTCCACTTCTGTTCATATTGATGTAAGAGCAGCAAACTTATTAAAAGTAATTAGTTAGTTTGATTTTAGAATAGAAGTTAGTTAGAATGGGTGAATCATTCTTGCTAACTTTGCTAGTTTCTTCTTATTTTCTTTCTCTCTCTGCTTATCTTCTTCCATGGGATAGGAATATCAGCCATATCACAGAACAATCTAATCGCCTGGAAGTAATTCTTCATTGTTCCAGCGCTTATTTCCTTTATTTCTACTCTTTCCTTCTGGTTCTGAAGGTATTGGACAACGACACTAAATGCCCATCCATTATCATATTTTGCCTTTTTACAGAAGGGCTTTGGAACGCTCTGTCATGGATCCGGCAGGGATACCAATAAAATAGAAAAACACCTTCAATCTCCCAGTACATTTCTCTCTAGTCTTAGGCGACCTCATTGCAAATAGGAACATAGAATATGGGTCTGTTGATGATTCTGCTATTCTTCCTCTTACTTCTAACACACTTATTTTTTCTCTCCTTTTTATTCACATGGAATCATAATAAAGGAATGATATCGTAACGGGTTCGGTGGAATGTGGGACAGAATTGACTCATTTTTGTCACCCAGAATAAATCTGATAATTATATTTTAGTAATGACCTATCATCAGTACTATAAAGTAATATGGGACCATCCTCTGAAAGAAGAAGAGGAGGAGTAATCAAAGTTGATAATCAGATCAGACAGCAAACATGACATCAAAAAACATTTGAATGCAATAGAAGAGGTTATTAGCATCAATGATGGAGATCTCTATTCGTCCACTTCAAGAAAGTGATATACCAGAAGCAGACCGTATATACAGACTAGCTTTTGGTACATTTTTTAATCTTCCAGATCCTATGGCATTCTCTGGAGATGCTAATTATGTTAAAAGTCGCTTTCTAGCAGACCCATCTGCTGCATATGGAGCTGAAGTTGTTGTTGTTGATGATGACAATAGCAGGAGTAGTGGCAAAAAGAAGCTTGTAGGATCCAACTTTACAACTAACTGGGGCAGTGTTGGATTTTTTGGACCACTAACAATACATCCAGAATTCTGGGCTAAAGGTATAGCCAAAAGACTATTGGAACCAACTATACAACTATTTTCTAAATGGAATACTAAACACGCAGGGCTCTTTACATTTGCGCAAAGCCCAAAACATATAGCATTATATCAAAAGTTTGACTTTTGGCCACGTTTTCTTACAGCAGTTATGTCCAAAGATGTAATCTCAAAGAAGAAGAATAATGGTATTAGATCAAATTTGAAATGGTCAAGGTATTCTAAGTTATTTGGCAAGAAAAGAGAGTTAGAACATACACCACAACAAGAAGAAAAGGAAGATGAAGAAGAAGGAAGAAAATATTTGGATATCTGTAGTAAACTTACTAATGCTATTTATGAAGGATTAGATGTAAGAGTTGAAATTATGTCTGTTAACAAACAAGAACTTGGTGACACAGTATTACTCTGGGATGATGATAATCATAGTAATGATGGTAATTATAGCAGGACACTTATAGGATTTGGAGTGTGCCACTGTCGTCCAGGCTCTGAAGCCAGTAGTAATACATGTTATATCAAATTTGGTGCAGTTAAGCCAGGGCCTACTGCTGGGAATAATTTTGACAAATTGCTAGATGCTTGTGAAGCATTTGCAGCAGAAGAGGGAATATCACGTATTGTAGCTGGTGCCAACACAGGGCGTTATGAGGCCTATCGCAAGATGTTATCTAGAGGTTTTCAGACTGATTTGCTGGGAATAGCTATGCAAAGATACAATGAATCAGGTTATAATAGGTCTAATGTCTATGTTATAGATGATTGGCGCTAGGATCCAGTACATTGCATAAATTATGTGATCTAAATTTCAGTAGCATTTTATCATTTCTGGCATCAGTTTGTCACAGACATATATTATGTCTAATTAACAAGAACGATAAATTAATTAAAAGTAAATAGAACATTTTAATTTAATACATCTATTACAATATCAAGTCATTGATATTGCAGAAGAAAATATCACTGCAGCAATTAAATAATCATCAGCAATACCATCTTTGCTATATAATAAATACTCCTGGCCATTCTATTGTATAGATATCACTTGATTGTATGTGTGTGGGAATATTATGAAGGGCTATGTAATATGGAATTGGACAAAAAATAGATAGTAGTTATAGAATTTAATTCACGGGTTCGGTGGAATGCGTGACAGAATTGACTCTATTTTACCACTCAGGTTTCATTTTATTTATAGAAATACATTCCCCCAGAATACAAAGACTGAGGACGGAGAAATAAATATCTCAGAATCTACATTATATCATTTTGCAAACATTAGAGAATTTCTTGTTATTTGTTAATTAATCGATCGGTAGACTAAATGCAAATGCGGCACCTTTTCCATCTGAGTTATTTTCAGCCCATATCTTTCCACCATGGGCTTCTACGATAGCTTTTGAGACAAATAGTCCTATACCTATTCCGTCAGTAGAGGACTTGGAAGTAGTAGTAATGAACTTTGAGAATAGTCTTGGAAATATTTTGTTGTCTATTCCTTTTCCTGTATCCTTCACACTAACAAGGACATAGTCGTTATTATTATCATCGTCATCATCATCCTTTCTTTGACTACTAATAGATATGGTTCCTTCTGGTTCATCCTTTGTAAATTTAACAGCATTGTTTAATAAATTAGAGATAACTTGAGCTATCTTATCCTTATCTGCTTTAACGATTATGTTTCTATCTCCTTCCAATTCAACTAACAGTTTCTTTTCTTTTTGACTACTCTCATTATATACACTAATTATACTTGATATTACTTCTTCCAGATTAAACTGCTCTTTATTTAATACCAGTAATTGACTTTCAATTCTTGAAACATCTAATATATTACTTGCAAGTTCTTTCAGTCTTTTTGCATTTCTGATAATGACTTCAATTCGACTTTTTATTTGTTCAACTTGAATGCCATTATTATTATTCCTATCTTGTCTGTCATTATAAGTAGCTTCTTCAATTTCATTTTTTAATAACTCTGCTGTTCCTAATATTGGCTGTATAGGCGTTCTTAGCTCATGAGCTGCAATATTGATAAATTCTATATGAATTTTGTTTTGCTTTTCTATTGTTTGATAAGCTAAGGCTAATTCCTTATTGACTGCTGTCAATTCTTTGCTGAGCTCTATAAATTGTTTATTTGTTAATGCAAATTGTTTATTTGTTAATGCAAATCTTTTGTTAGTCTCTGCAATCTCTTTGTTGACTTGTGCAAGCTCACGGTTTGACTCAAATAATGCCTTATTAGAAGCATTTTGCTCTGATGTTTTTAATTCAAGCTGCTCATTAGCTCTTGCAAGA
>DASQRW010000053.1:0-19157 GCA_035642715.1 Nitrososphaeraceae archaeon
GTGTAAGACAGTCCAATGTTTTACAGGCTGAAGGAGAATCACAGGCAATTACTATTATTGATGAACAACTACGATCTAGCCCAACTTATTTAGAATGGTTAAAGACCCAGAGATGGGATGGTAAATTGCCCCTAGTAACAGGTGGAGACGGAGGCACAGGAGGTACTACTCCATTTATACAGATTCCCACTGGTGGGACTGAAGGAGCAAACATTAATGGTACAACAGGGAGAAGTCAATAATGCAAATGCTTGTAAGTGAGCGTTAACTATCTAATATTTGATTTATCCTGTCTTATCTGTTTCTATAATATTTTTATAAGATTGTATTGCTAATTTAAAGGTAGATTGCAACGAAACGAAATGCTAGGTAAAGAAGCTGAACTTTATCGTAAACTTTCAAACGGTAGGATAAAGTGTACTGCATGTGCTAGATTATGCGAAATACCTGAAGGTAAAATCGGGCTCTGCGGCATTCGGGGCGTAGTGGAGGATAAATTGCAGTTATTTGCATATGGTAGGGTTATCGCAGGGAATATCGATCCAATAGAGAAAAAACCCGTAACACATTATAGACCCGGTACTGCTATATTCTCAATAGCTACAACAGGTTGTAACTGGCTCTGTAAATACTGCCAGAATCACGATATTTCGCAGCGTCGCAAGATAGAAGGCATCCAAATGACTCCTGACCAAGTTATAGATTCTGCGATCAGTTATGGTGCACAAGGAATTGCTTATACATATAATGAGCCCTCTATCTTTATTGAATTTGCAAAAGATTGTGGGATAGAAGCTCATAAGAAAGGTATTTTCAACATCTTTGTTTCAAACGGCTATGATACTCCTGAATCAGTTAATATGATGAGCAAATTCTTAGATTGTATAACAGTAGATTTTAAGGGAAGTGGAAAGCTGGAATTTGTAAGACAATATATTGGGATTCCAAATTCTGATCCAATTTTTCAATCACTAAAGGAAATAAGAGACAAGTCAAGTATTCATACTGAAATTACAGATCTTATTGTTCCAAAGGTTGGAGATGATCTAGAGTCTGCAAGAAAACTGTGTAAATTTACCTATAATGAACTGGGACCGGATACTCCAATTCACTTTTTACGATTCCATCCAGATTACAAGATGATGGAATTTGATAATACTCCAATTCAAACACTCGAAAAACATCATGCTATTGCAAAAGAGGAGGGATTACGATATGCCTATATTGGAAATGTTCCAGGACATCCATTGGAACATACATACTGTCCGGAATGCAAGAATATTGCGATACAACGTTACGGATTTAGTATAGGCTCATGGAATCTGGATAACAATAATTGCTGCAAGTTCTGCGGTTATCCTATTCCAATAATAGGAAAACTAACCAGAATTAGAAAGAATCGATTTCAGTTCCTTCAATAGAACAGGATCTCATTTTTTAAAAATTTTTAAATACTAATATTATTATCATATTCCTTGATTAGCTAGAGAGAAGATATGTCAACGTAGTCCTAAGATACACCGAATAATATATCTATCCGGATATAATGATCGATATCAATTCCAAATACAATAAAGAGCTCCAAGAACAGCTTTCTGATCATATAGAAACTTATACAAAAAGCTACCATACAAGACGATATTCTAATTCTTTTATGATGATCTTCATCTGCATTTTGTGTAACAAGGATAACAGTAAAAATGACAATAATGATAACAAAATTGGTATCTCAACGCTCTGCATTCTAAACAATTCATTAATATTCGTTAACTATTCTGAGTTATTCTGTTTATCTTTTGAAAATCTTTATAGAAATAATATTGTGTGCTTTTATTTCCTAACCCTATTTTATACCTTTGAGATAATTCTCATAGAGGGAGATTGTCATTTCTTGTATATTAGATTGAATCGAGCCAGGACGAATATTTCTAATTTTCTTTATAGCTTGTTTTGCTGACAGATTTTCTTTTTTTAGAAGGTATGCAGCCAATATGGTCCCTGTTCTTCCTTTACCAGCCGCACAATGAACCATGACTGGCTTTTCATTATCTATCTTATGCTGGATATAATCCACTGCGTTGTCTATTTCTTCAATAGATGGAGCACCGTAATCTTCTACTCTAAGATGTAAATAATCAATATTACCATTATTTGTATTGTCGATACTGTCAGTAAACCATATTGATGGCAAAGGCACTTCTCTCACAGTAATAATGGTTTTAATCCCATGTTTAATTAACCAAAAAAATTGAGAATAATTCATAGGTAAACCGCTACCTGCAAGTTTACCATCAATGATCCAACTGAAATTGGTTGGTCTGTCTGCCATACGACCATACATCCATCTATAAGCGTTCCCAATTTTTGTCATTGCTATTAAATCAGATTAGACTACAAAATAACTGTTTAGCAATTGTAGAACTCGATTATTGTACTTTACTGTTGCTCGTTCATCTCAAACTCCTAAAATCACATGGAACAAGGATCACTTTTAATGATATATATATTGTTAGGTAATCAATTGCATTCTACTTCGATCAGCATATTTTTGTAATATATTTTCCGTTTGATTTCTATTTCAAAGAAACTTGTCAATCTTTTTTTTGTTATCGTAGTCCTAATTACTCTAATTCCCACATTTATCTTCATTTTATTACTAAATATATTCTTCATCTAAGACATGAGTCACATTTTAATTTCTCATTATTAAATGCTAGATATATATAAAATGCGACAAATCTTCCCTTAATTTGTTTTTTATGATATTCTTAAATAATTTTTTTTATAATGTGTTAATAAATTAATGGTAGTCCCTTCCACAGAGTTAATTTAACTGATCATTGCTATTGGATGCTTTGCTACTATTTTCTTTATAATTTAAAGTATAATAAGACGAAATAATTTATACACCATTTGCCTATTCCCATATATCGTGTATCAATTAATAGCAAGCCTTGAAGAACTCATTAAAGAGTTTACTACAGTCAGGAAAAATACTATCAATCTTTTCAAACCTTTGAAGGTAGAGGATGCTGTCATTCAATCAAATGATTTTGGCAGCCCTCCGAATTGGCACATAGCTCATGTAACTTGGTTTTTCCAAAAAATATTGGAAAAGTATGGCAATAAAAAACGTTCAAACATAAAGATTCACTTAAACTATCTTAACTCCTATTATCATAAGTTTGGTGAAATTTTACCAAAAAATGAAAGAGGTAGATTCCCCCGCCCAACTGTCGAAGAGACTTTGAAATACAGATCTATTATTGAAGGGCAAATTATTTCATTTTTAAGAGAACTCGAATTATCAAATAAAATATCTGAGGAGACACTATATGACATTATGCTTGGAAATCAACATGAGATGCAGCATCAAGAGCTAATGGTCTATGATTTTCAGCATTATTTTCAGCGTTTTCCACATGAATATGATAATTATAAACCTATCAAAGTAAAAAATCCTCCTTTAGCGGTGGAACAGCCTAAAGGCATGGTAGACATCCCCGAAGGAATTTATGAGCTTGGATTCAATGGTAGAGATTTTTGTTATGACAATGAATTACCTGAGCACAAAGTTTACTTACAGCCCTTCAAAATAGATGTTATACCTATCACAAATGGAAAGTTCCTTGAATTCATTAAAGACGGCGGATATGAAGATTATAGATATTGGTTAGCGGATGGCTGGGAATTGGTAGTTGACCAGAAATGGAAGGCTCCTCTTTATTGGGAGTATAAAAAAGAAGAAGATGCATGGATAAAAAAGGATTTTCGTGGTATCAACAAAATTGAATCAGATGAGCCTGTTACCAATATCAGCTATTATGAAGCCGACGCTTATGCCCGATGGGCGGGCCTGAGACTTCCAACTGAAGCAGAATGGGAAAAGGCGGCAGGCTGGAATGAAGATTTACATCTAAAGACCATATATCCATGGGGAAATGAAAAACCTACTTACAAACATGCTAACCTAATGGAATCATATTTATGGGCTCCCACAAAAGTTGGATCATATCCAGCTGGCAAGAGCTATTATGGCTGCCATCAGATGATAGGCGACGTATGGGAGTGGACATCATCAGAATATATGCTTTATCCCAGGTTTAAATCTAGATTTTCTGAGTATACTGACAAATGGTCAATAAATCAGAAGGTATTAAGAGGAGGAAGCTTTGCCACACCGTCTAACCAGATAAGAAATAGTTACAGAAACTACTTTAAACCACATGAGCGAGTTCTATTTGCAGGATTTCGCTGTGCCAAAGACAACTAGTTTTGGAAAAGAAGGCCAATCAATCACAATAAAAATTATTAGATAATGTAAAAATAGGAGCTAGCAAAACAACCCCTTCAATAAATATTAGGAGCGCTTATAGTTGATCAAATAACCGTTCGGTTCGTAAAAAAAACCGTATTCTTTCTCCAATTCTCTCAGCCTATTTACAATCCTTTTAATTCCAAAACTTTCAATAGTCTCAAATAGATTTTCTTTTAATCCCATTCCTAATTTCATTGCTTTCTCCAAATCTTCTTCATTACACACTCCATTTGAAAGAAGCCAGGCGGCACTATTAGCGGCAACTGCAATTAAATTTATAGGATCATAGTTCTCTGCTTCTTGTGCGGTAAGATCTATCCGCTCATATTTTTCACCCTTATAATCGTAAAATCCCCTGCCGGATTTCTGTCCAAAATTCCCTTCATCGAACAATTGTTTTATTTTGGGATGAGGATTAATTACAGCATTATCGCGGGAATACATTTCTATTGTTGCTTTATGGATAACGTCAAGACCTGTGTAGTCTGCTAGCTCGAAAATTCCCATCGGAAATGCCATCTTGAATTTCACTGCCGAATCAATTTGCAAGATAGAAGCTTTATCCCGGTCTTGACAATATGCTGCTTCATGGACTAAGGGAATAAATATTCTATTAACAATGAAACCCGCAACGTCCTTCCTGCATAAGATAGGTTGTTTACCGATTCGTAGCACATAGTCCATTGCCTTATCAGTTATATCCTGGTTAGTTAACTTGCCCGGGATGACTTCTACTAACTGCATCAACTGAGGAGGATTAAAAAAATGTAGGCCAATAAAATGCTCCGGTCTATTAGTCAATTCTCCCAATTCAGTAATGGGCAAAGTGCTGGTATTGGAGGCATAAATAGTCTTAGTTTCAGAGCACTGGTTTATCTCCTTATACACTTTCCTTTTTAGATTCATGTCTTCAGGTACTGCTTCAATCAGCATATCGGCCCCTCTTAATGCTTCCCTGAGATCCACTACAGGTAAAATGCGGCCTAGTATATCCTCTGCCTGATTAGTAGTTATCTTTTGTTTTTCAACAAGCTTATTAAGCGACCATTGAATTTTTTCCATTGCCTTATCAAGAAAAGATTGATCTATGTCTCGCAAGGTAACATTATAACCTGCCATAGCCGAGACTTGTGCTATTCCGTGACCCATTATTCCTGAACCTAGAACCGTTATCCTGTTAATCGATGACATTTACAAACAATTAGCAATGAAGGCATTTTTAATTTTACTAATTACTCAGCGGCATATTTAAAGACGACCTAATTTATGATACTTCATATTTGGATTTAAAGCGTTTCATTCTAGATGTAACAAATCTTTCTAACAAAATGACTATCGGGGAACCAGAAGAAACTGTCCAGAGGATGGATTTTGTTAAATATAGGTTAATAGAGCTTTATAAGAAAAACATAGTAAAAATTAACCACTCTGCTATGGAATTGGTATGCGCCAGGCACTTGATACGTTATGGTTATAATGTTGACGTAGAAAAACAGCTCACGGATATTTTGGTGTGTGATCTTCACGCAACCAAGGGTGATGGTGAAGCAATTGTTGAAATTGAAACTGGATTCATTCCACCAGAACACGCACTCGATCCTTTATCTTACTATGTTGCTAGGATCGCAAGCAAAATAGCGAGATATAGTAAATTTGCAAATCAATTTGTCTTAGCAACACCACCTGTCAGCATTCTTCCTATACCCAAGATATTTAGCCGACCTCCACGTGATAGAAAAAAAGAGCAAATTGAAAAGGTTAAGCTTTTTTGTGATAGGTATTATCGCAATCCGCCTGTGAGTTTGAATGAAATTCTGAATGGAAGATTACATATAATATATATTATAAATATCGATGACGGACAGGTCAAAGAAATGGATGTGGATCAATATTTCGAAGAAATTCTTAATTTGATATCAATACCAAATAGTATAATACATGATCAGTAACAATTCTAGAAAGCAATATAATCGGTATATTAAATTTCATTTTTATCTTTATCTTTATCTTTATCAAAGTATGACAAAATCGTTTTTTCTTAAACGATTCTTTGCTGGTATCTCCTTTCTTTTCAATAGCTGCCTTGACCAATTTTAAAATATTATTATCTTTAGTGTCATTCACATAGATCAGTGCTCTATTTTTTCCTTCAAATTTTCTTATAACTCTGCCAATTCTCTCAATAATCTGATATATATTAGAAGTACTGGAAATAATTATTGCAATAGCTGCCTATGGAATATCGTAGCCTATCTCAAGAGTATGAACTGAAAGTAAGGAAAGTATTCTTTTCCCCATTGCTCAAGTAGGAATTTCCTTTCCTTTGTCCTTGTTTGATATGCAAAGTTTCTGCAGGTATATGATTTTCCTCGAATATTTTTTTAATTTTTGTATTGATTCTATTGCTTCACTAAATATCATAAATTTTTCATCTGGATGTTCTTTATAATACTTAAAGCCTGATTAAACTTCTGATTCGTAGTGTTAAGGATTTCTTTTTGCTTACGAACATTAGCAAACCATGATTTCGCAAGAGACGAGCGAGGACCGCCATTCATAAGTATTTTTGAAATGGTGATTGGATCATGTGCCTGCAATCTTGCTGAGATTTCTTTTATTTTGGCACTCGTTTCTTATACACTCTTTGCTCATATAAAGTAAATCGCACTGGTCTAGCGATAATTACAGGATTAGCAAGACGACCATCAATCACAGCATCTCTTCTCATATATTTCCTAATGGGTGGCGCAACAACATTGATGGTTGAATATTTGCATCTTTTTCGTTTAAGGCTGTTGTGAGTCCCAATATTGCTTTTTTCAGATCCTCTAAAATGATATCGAATGTTCTATCAAACTCTGCTACAGTATCACTTAGAAGTGGATCTAGTACAGTACGATCATAGTGGCATTTCGAATCAAGTCAAAGTTGTTTATGACACTCTGATAAGTGCTCATAGTGATTTCTTTGACATCTTTTCGTTCACCATAGTAGACTCCAACAGAATCTTTCCGTAATCCATAATTTAAAAGCCGTTTGACGTTTTGTTCAACTAATACAATTCTTGGTACAAGTAACAATATTCTGTAAAGCCCAGAATTTAACAGACCCGCAGCGCGTCTTGCACATTCAAAGGCAATCCCGGTTTTTCCAGTTCCTGTGCTATATATATTACAGAACCTCTATATCCATTTTCTAACCAAGCATCGATTGCTTCCAGTTGATCCTTCTCAAGTACGAAGGAAAATTCAAGATCGGAAATAGGGGGCATACATGTAGTCTTCGATGACAATTAAAAAGTTTTTTTCACTTACATATTCTAAAATTATTGCCTTGTATGGCTTGTAATAATATATATATAATGCTAGAAGAAAGCATGTAAATATAAGACAAGTTATGTTAAATTATTAAATGACCAACAGAAATAGGAAAGATAAGCTTCTGAAAATATGCTCAGGTATTAATCTAATCGTCTTATGAAAGTCTTTGTGTTTATGTTAAAACAGGATGATCCTTCTAAATGTACTGCTGCCAAACTCATAAAATTTAGACTAGCACAATCAGTTAAATATATATCTAAAAAAACTCTTATATTGAATCCATTTTCTCCAATATTGCTTTCTAAACAAGACGCTAAACTTTCTGATTCTATCTGTGCTATAGACTGTTCGTGGAATAGATTTGAACATGAATTAAAAAATAGATTTTTAGCTAGACATGTGATGGGAAGACGCTTACCGGCAATGCTTGCAGCAAATCCTGTCAATTACTCAAAATTGGGAAGACTATCTACTGCAGAAGCATTGGCTGGTTCCCTTTATATTTTAGGCGACAAACGCTTGGCAAAAGATTTTATGGAAAAATTCAAATGGGGCCATACTTTTTTGGAGCTAAATTCTAGTCTTTTGGAGGATTATTCAAACGCTGAAAATCAACAGGAAATTTTGGTAATTGAGAAGCAATATTTTCCGCAACTATGTTAAAATACTATCTATCAATTAGATATGGTGGTGAGCTAGCGAGCGGGTTACTTGAAAGAGAGGAAACTCCTCCCTCATTGCAGGCACCCAAATTAGCGATAATTAACTGGAGACAGTTGGCACCGGAACAGAAAAGATATCCAGCCACACATACACGATGATGGTGAATAGCCTGAGATTTTGTGATACAGGAATGAAACTGCCGTCCTGGGTGGAGCAAGGCCGAACAGAGCTTAAAGGTCCTGCACTTGCTCAGGTTGGCCGCTCAGCGGAATCCCGTAGAGAACAGAAGGAGGGTTACTACTAGCACACAGAATAATGTATCTGTATGAAATTGAAACTTTTCAACAGAATAGATTCTTATAGGCAGTATGGAAGGAAGTTATCTGACGTGTATATGAGGACAAATATAAAGTCCATATAGCCAAATATTATCACCTACATTGGAGATTATGGTGAGATCTGGCGTCTGGGATGCTGGTCCACGAATTAACTTTGTCAATAAGTGAAGGAAACAGAAAAATACTATTTATTTTCTTGCTTTTAAAAGGACAAAGACTGCGACTGCACCCATCATACCACCTAATACTAAGAGTACTTGTATAGGAAAACCTCCAGTAGCAGTTGTCGTTCCTGCTGGAGCCTGAGAAGTAACAAATGCAAGTTCGCCTCCTCCTGCTTCGGCTACCCTAGCAAATCCGGTGATCTGAATCTGACCACTTGGAGGAGGCGTAGATGAATGTATAGTCGTCTGTGTTCCGTTGATAGTGGCTACCGCATTCTTTTCCGTTGCTGAGTGAGTTCCTTCTCTAAAGCTACTCTCGCCAAGTGAAAAAATCGAAACAACCTTAGCTCCGCCTTCTTCAATGTATCCTGCTCCAGCCGCGCCGGCTTGGCTACCAGTCGGATCGAAAAGAAAATGCCATCTTTCCATGGGCGCTCCAATCTCCGCGAAAGTAAATAAGGGATCATTCATAATTGCAGCCGCTTCAGGAGATTGCAACAGACTTGCAGCAAAGTCAGGATAAGTAGCTTCAAGCAATCCAATAGGATAATTAACATTTATCATGCCGTATTGTTGCGTATCTAAAATTAATGGCTGTGTGATAGTAAATCCTCTCCAATCTAAGTCAAGAACTGTACCCTGCTCTCCACCCTGCTCTAGTACAAATCTTGAAATATTAGATTGTAATACAACTTTATACGCAAGGGCAACTCTATCGGCTTCACCTCTAATAGTTGCTGTATAATCGAGTGTTGCATTTTCTATCTGGACAGGGCTTTGCTTTTCTGTCCTCAAAACCTGATTAATGTTTGATATTATCTGGCTCAGACTGCTTCCTTCTGTGCTATTCTCGGTAAATTCTACTCTATCTCTTTTACCATCAAACTGCTTAGCTAACTCGCTGCCTGTAGGATATTCTATAGTAATAAACCTTATACCAGTAAATGTGGCACTGGCCTTATCACTTTCTGTCACAAGAGTTACAGTCATCTGATTTGCATATGCCGGATAGACCATACTTGAAATCAAAACTGTTGCAAGTATTGCAGAGAAAGCTAATGCCGAGCGTTTCACATAAAAACTTCCTGTATCTTGTTTATAATCTTTATTGATAGCATCTTTTTTCTTCTAAGGAGGTAACATCAGTAGAGGTGTAATTTTTGTCAATTCATATATCATGTCTAAAATAAACGTTATTCTTAAATAATTGTTAAAGCACATTCCTCAAGAATAATAATCTATATAAAGGACATAATAGAGCGTTTCTATGTTTCAGATTTTCCAAATCCTAACAATTGCTACATTGCATATAAAATATAAATGGAAGGTAACTCATTGCAAGCTCCCATTTGGAGATATCGCATATAGTTCTCTTCTTTGGGAAGCGTCTATTTGTTCATTTTTATAGAGAATTAACAAAGCACAGCATTATCGTTCACAATCAATAATTCCATTTCATTGTACGCAATATAAAGCGTTTATAAATTATGTCTCTTCGGGCTCTCTAGTAATGTCAGTAAGATAACATGATGATACTAATTATAATTCCGAAAATTATACATTGTGGCATTTGAATATGATCTTACTGTTGATTACTGTTCTCGCAGGAGGGACTGGCTCTATAAAGCTAATTCGTGGACTAGCATCCCAGACGCGAGATCTCACCATAATCTCCAATGTAGGTGATAATATTTGGCTATATGGACTTTATATTTGTCCTGATATTGACACTGTTATTTATGGCTTGGCTGATATACTTGATGAACAGCAGGGCTGGGGGATAAAAAAAGATTCTTTTAATTTTCTACAGCAGATTCAGATGTTAGGTGAGCAGGCATGGTTTAAGCTGGGGGACAGAGATCTAGCTACACATGTCTTAAGAACTAATATGCTTAAAAGTGGAAAAAGTCTCTCAGAGATTACAGATTGTATGAGAATCAGGCATGGGATCTCTTCAAAAATAATTCCTGCTACTGATAGCCATATTGAGACAAAAGTTGTCACGGATAAAGAAGAAATGCATATCCAGGAGTTTTGGGTTAAACATAGAGGGGTACCTAAGGTCAGTCGAGTTATTTATAAAGGGAGCGACAAAGCAAGGATTAACCCGCAGTTAATTCAAACTATAAAACGGTCTGAAATGGTTGTTGTGGCTCCAGCAAATCCTATTACAAGTATTGCTCCTATTCTTTCAATCAAGATTTTAAAAAAAAATCTTATTGCAGAGAGAAAAAAAATCGTTGCCATTTCTCCTTTGATTGGAGATAAGGCAGTAAGCGGACCAGCAGTAAAGTATATGAAGGCAATGAGACTGCAAATTTCTCCCTTAGGAGTAGCTGAGTATTATTCTGATTTTATTAGCAAGTTCATTATATCTTCGACTGATAATAATTTGTCATCAAGGATACGAAATCTAGGCATGAAAGTATATGAAACTGACATCTTAATGAACAATAAAGATGACGAAAAGAGATTGGCGTCATACCTTATGAGATATATAAGGAGTGCTTAACCTTGAAGGTATTTGCGATTGTGCCAGTGAAGAATTTCATAAGTGGAAAATCTAGATTGGCATCTCTACTGAGTGTTGAAGAACGTATAAAGCTATCTAAGCTATTTCTTGATTGTACTTTAAAAACTTTGACTAATACCTCTGTCATATCAAAAGTGGTTGTAGTGTCAAGCGATAAACGAGCAGAAGCAATTGCTAAAATGTATGATGCAAAATTTTTACAAGAAAAAAAAGATCAAGGAGTAAACGCTGCTGTTGCTTTGGCCGACGTATATATTTCAGAATATGATGTCGATGCTACGATTGTAATTCCACAAGATCTGCCTTTGCTTTTACCAGAAGATATAGAAAATATGTGCACATCAGCACAAGAGCATGAAAAATGCTTGGTAATATGCCCTTCGCTTCGATTCGATGGATCGAATGCTCTGCTACGAAGACCTCCACTATTAATAACAACAAATTATGACAATGATAGTTATAATATTCATATCAAAAAAGCAAAAGCGTCAAATGCAACTGTAAAGATTATTAAAACAACAAGGATTATGACTGATATAGATACAGTCGAAGATGTAATAAATCTTATAAAAATTTATAGTATAAACAAAGATAGTATAAACAAAGCTATTGTTTTTCTAAAAGCGAAGACAAAAAATATTTGATCTATTTCTTTAATGGTATTCAATTGACAATAAAACAAACCAAAAACTCTCTTTACAGACAAAATATGTTGTGAAATGATGGCGCATTTGATAATTGTTAATATATTTTTTAAATAATGTTATTCATCAGGTTGAAATAACAGTGAAGTATTTTATTCAGGGCAATGCATCCAGAATTGTTGGCCAGATCTATAGCTGGAGTTTCGTCGGAAACAACAGCCGAGTTATTTAGGATTAGAGCCAGAATCGTAAGTGAACCTGTTGCAGAGAGGGTTTTGGACTTCTTAAGTAATAATGGAATTGGTACTACATCTGGGAGTAAAATACTATTTTCTAAAGAGGATAGATTAAAAATTGCAATTTTGGCCCTTAAGATGGGTTGCGACATAGAACAGATCTCAATACAATCAAATTGGAAGGATTTTGAAACTCTGACATCGAAAATTCTTAAATTATGTGGTTACAAAACGGCGATTCACGTAATTTTTTCGAAACCTCGGATGGAAATTGATGTAGTCGGAATTAATTCAAAGTTTGCCATTGCGGTGGATTGCAAACATTGGAAACATGGTAGCCTATCAATTCTTTCTTTGTATGCAAAAAAACAAATGGAGAGGACAAAAATTTTACTTGCAAAAAGAAATAATATTTCCTCTGCAATGCCTATATATTGACTCTTCATCATAACAAAGTTAGATTCATAGATGGTACACCAGTCGTGCCCATAACCGAATTCAATTCTTTTTTAAATGGGCTAGAGGACAATTTATCGGAGGTTTATGTGTTGTATAGTAAAAATAGATAAGCTGATACTATCGCCTTTAGTTCTACATAAATGATAAACGTTGTGTAAGTTAAATAGTAAAGTCAATTACAAGATGAAATTATGAATAGTGATAGACTAATGACTTCTCGAGAGAAAGAAATATTTGACATGTAGTTTAATTTAAAATCTGTTTATTACTGCTCGTAAGCCATAATATTGTTCAGTAACTTCTATTGCTTCTTCTATATGGTCAAGTGAGAATCTATGACTAATTATCTTACCAAGATCGATCTGCTTATTAGCTGCAAGTCTAGCAGCTTCCTGCAACATATCAGGTGTAGAACTAAAGCTTCCAATTAGAGAAATCTGATTATAATGAAGCCAGTTAGGATCTATTGAGATATGTGTTTCCTTTGGCATTCCTCCAAAAATATTTATTTTTGAATTCTTGCTCGCTATAGCCATTGCCAAGTTTAAAGCAACTGGATTACTTGTGGCGATTATGACTGCATTGGCTCCGAGACCGTTTGTATGTTGTAATATATTGTCTTTGGTTTGTTTAAGGTCATGAGCAAATATTACTTGGTCTGCTCCTATAGACTTTGCTTTGCGGATTCTTTCTGCATTTTTACCGATCATAATAGTTTTTGCGCCATATAAGTTTGAAAGCTGGAGATGAAGTAATCCAATTGGACCATCTCCAATTATGGCTACTTGGCTTTCACAATTAATTCTGCCCATTTGATAAAAACCATTTATACAACATGCTAATGGTTCAACTAAAGCGGCTTCTTCGTTACTAAGGTTGCTTGGAACTGGTACAATGCCTCCTATTTGAAGAATTTGTTCAGGTATACTGATATACTGAGCAAAGCCACCATCAACAGTCGATCCTATCTCCCTTAAATTTGTACATAAGTTATATTGCTCACTTTTACAGTATTTGCAATTTAAGCAGGATATTATAGGACAGACAACTACTCTGGTACCTGACTCAATTACCTTTCCATTATGTGTACGTACTGTTTCAAGTATTTCTCCGCAAAGCTCATGCCCTAATATCACTGGTGTCCTTACCTTTTGATGTCCATTTCTAAAAACTCTGGCATCATAACCACAGACGGCACAGGCATTGACTCGTATCAAGATGCCATTTTCAGTTTTCGAAAGCTGTCTCTCTTCTAGGGTTATGACATTTGGGCTATGAAACACTGCAGCAAGCATTCTCTGTGACAATAACAAGTATTTAATTAAGATGTATCACTATTTATCATATATATTAATTTGGAACAATATATGTTACCATAATTATAATATAAAGATATTAAGAATATTCTCGTTTCTTCTGCTATATCAGCCGTAATAATGATAATCCTAGAATTATTAGAAGACAATCCACATAACATTTAGTAAAATGATCAAATTTATCACAACAGTTCAATTTATAATAAAAATTGTGGATATAGAAAGAAGCATACTACACGCCAACACATTCAACAAAATCTAATAGATGACAGTTAAAATTCGCAGAATATATTAAATTAAAAGATCATAATTTTGATAGTGATATAGACTGAATGTTAAAACCAATATATTTTTTTGAAGAAGCAGACAGTAAAAATAAAACGCTGATTGGAAGTAAGGGCGCTGGATTAGCTGAGATGACACAACTCGGTCTGTCTATCCCCCCTGGTTTTATTATTACTACTGAAATTTGTGCAAAATTTTATGAAGGAGGCAAAAGGTTACCTGACGGATTTATGTATGAAGTACGCAAAGCAATGAAAAAACTTGAAACGTTAAGTAAAAAACAATTTGGTGACGTATCTAATCCACTCTTGGTTTCTGTTCGTTCAGGTGCCCCTATCTCTATGCCTGGAATGATGGACACTGTTCTGAATCTTGGCATAAATGATCATACAGTCCAGGGTTTAGCAAAGCAAAGCAAGGATTCCAGATTTGCATGGGACATATATCGTAGATTCATACAAATGTTTGGAAAAATAGTTCTTAATGTCGAAGAAAATCTATTCGAAGAAATCTCTGTAGGAGCAGAAAACGCAGATGAAGATCATCTCAGAAATATGACGCTAGCATCTAAGATGTTTTGTGAAAAAAAGATAGGAAAAAAATTTCCTGAGGACCCCTATAAACAGTTAGAACTTGCAATAATCGCAGTTTTTAAGTCTTGGATGGGCAAGAGGGCAATAGAATACCGGCGTCAATACAAAATTTCACCAGAAATGACTAATGGAACTGCAGTAACAATCCTCGAAATGGTTTTCGGTAATATGGGTAATGATAGCGCAACAGGAGTCTTATTCACTAGAAATCCAGAGAGCGGTGAAAAAAAATTATATGGAGAATATCTTGTGAATGCTCAGGGCGAAGATGTGGTCTCCGGTAAGGCTACTCCAAAGCCAATAAATTTACTTTCTTCAGAATTACCAAACGTTGACAAAGAATTGCGCCTAGCCGCTGAAAGTTTAGAGAAACATTTCAGGGAGCCGCAGGACGTAGAGTTTACCGTTGAAAAAGGAAACTTATACATCTTGCAGACACGGAGCGCAAAAATGAATGCACTAGCAAGTGTAAAAACCTCTGTCGATATGTTTCATGAAGGACTGATTAATAGGACTATTGCTTTGGCAAGAATCAATCCAGAAGAATTAGAGCAGATTCTATATCCGATAATTAATGATAAATCTAACTATGTTCCAATAGCCAGAGGAATTGGAGCCTCGCCTGGCGCTGTCAATGGCATTGTTGTCTTGAATGAAGCAAGAGCGGAATCTTTGGGCATCAAAGGTGAGAAAGTAATTTTAGTCAAAGAGTATACAAAACCAGAAGATGTTCCAGCCCTTTTTAGATGTGCTGGTATTGTTACAAGTAGAGGCGGAAAAACTTCACATGCAGCCGTTGTAGCACGTGGAATGGGTAAACCTTGTATAGTAGGTTGCTCTCAAATTGAAATTGATGAAAGAGCTTCAAGATTCATTATAGATGGAAAACGCTCAATACATGAAATGCAAAAGATCACTATAGACGGAACCAGTGGCCACATTTATGCTGGTGAGGTCCCCACTATGAAACCGGAGATTACATCAGAACTCAAAGAATTACTTCAATGGGCTTATAATGTGAAGCTTATAGAGATTAGGGCTAATTCAGATGTGCCGGAAAGTGCTGTGTTAGCAAGGAAATATGGTGCAGAGGGTATCGGTCTTTGCCGTACTGAGAGAATGTTCAATCAACATGATCGAATTGCTCAATTTGTAACAATGATTATGGCAGATGGCCAAGAAGAAAGGAGACATGTTTTGGCAGAGCTAGAACCACTCCAAAGATCTGATTTCAAGACCATTTTAAAAGAAATGGAAGGGCTTCCTGTTACCATTAGATTATTGGATCCTCCGCTTCATGAATTTCTACCAAAAGAAGAAGATTTGCTTAATCAAATATTTGAACTTCGGTCACAACTACAAACTGATAATCTTGAAATCCTAAATAAAGAAAAACTTCTCAAAAGAGTCCATGAATTATCAGAAATAAATCCAATGCTAGGACATAGAGGAGTTAGAGTAGGTTTGTCATTTCCCGAAATTTACGAGATCCAGATAAGAGCCATTTGCGAAGCAGCGGCAGAATTATTCAAAGAAGGGATTCATGTACAGCCTCAAATTATGGTTCCTCAAGTCGGAATGGTCGAAGAGTTTGCTCAAGTTAGGCTAATCTTCGAGTCGATCAAGAGAGAGATTGAATATAGAAATAGAATAAAATTGAAAATTAAGTTTGGAAGTATGATAGAAGTAGTTCGTGCGTGCTTGATAGCTGATGATATCGCTAAGCTTGCAGATTTCCTGAGTTTTGGTACAAATGATCTTACTCAAGGAACTTTCAGTTTTAGCAGAGAAGATGCTGAAAGCAAATTCCTTCCACTTTATTTAGACAAGGGTCTTATTAGCATGAATCCGTTTCAGACAATTGACAATCGAGGAGTAGGCAAATTAATGAAAATAGCAATCGATCTGGCAAAAGGAGTTAAAAGAGATATTGAAATAGGAATATGTGGAGAACATGGAGGCGACCCTCGTTCAATTGAATTCTTTACTGAAATTGGCCTCGATTATGTAAGCACCTCTTCACATAGAATTCCAATTGCTATTCTAGCGGCCGCACAATCGGCAATTAATCAAGATGACAAAAGACCAAAATTATACAAATAATATCCCATGATTCAATAATATTTAGATATAGTCTGTGACATTATAGTTGTATTATAATATGTTGACGAATAAAGATATTCTAATACTATAACTTTAGTACAGAAAATGCATCTGCATCTATATGCCGCCTGAATAAAAAGAGATTAATAGAAGCCTGCGTGAATAGCAGAAGATTGAATTAATCTCTATTCAAATGACTAAAATCTGCCAAGGGAAATTGCTTGGATTTCTCCAGATGAATAAAATCAAAGAAGAATTCAAATCATTTTATTTGACGCATAAGAGTTAAATTCGGATATTAAAAGACATTAGTCAATGTCAAGCTCAGATACTCTAGGAACTGTAACTTATGAGTGCATGCGATGTGGGACATCAGTATCCGTTGAAGAGTTATCAAGATTACCTGAAATAAAGTGCATCTGCGGATTTCGTGTATTTCGAAAAGCTAGGCAGCCGATCGTAAAGCAGCTTAAGGCTATCTAATATTACTATATTCTAGAAACTCTTTCGTGGGCCGTAAATTCTCCTTGCGTGAGCACTCAAAACCTTCTTATAACTTGCCCGTAAATAGGTAGATATGAAAATTCGTTGTCCGGATTGTAAAGAGGCCGCTGAACTTTCGGATGACTTTAATTTTGTTAAATGCTCCAACTGCTCTTTTGATATGACCTATGGTGAATATGTAAAATACATAGCTTATAAGGACTCGACGTATCGTGATATATTAAGCGATTATAAGCAATAATGAAAGAATTTTTTTTCAATTTGTTGTATTTTGGGGTTTAAAAATTCCGTTCAAATATAAAAAACCAAATCTCAAAACAAATTCTACTAGGATTTTGGTCTTTGATTTAAGCCTTAAAACTGATAAATCCCAATCAGTATTAATTATATAGTATCTCAACAGCCAAACAAATTAGCTTAGGGTTAATCATTAACATTTTTTATATCATAACTACATTTTTTAATAGATATATGTAGGTATGTGTCTCTTAGTGAGGTGAAAATTACTGTTTGGGTATATAATAGAATCGTCTTTATTCACTACTCTTCATCGATATCATCCGATATATCTTCGTCCAAATCTTCTTCGAAGTCATCCTCAACTATTTCATCTATGTCACTTTCTTCAGACATATGAAATATTGGAATAGATATCCGTAATAAACACTTTTGCCGAGTAGATCGACACCATTTTCAAGCATAGTTATAATACAATACCTTTGAATCTCTATTGTGACAATCCTATTAAATGAGAATTGAAAAAAATAAGGATATAAGAAATGATAGAAATATATCTTTTTAATAATCTATAAAGCAATATCGCTACTTTCTTTGCTTCCAATGTCATAAGCTTCAGCAACATCATAGACAAATATTTTGCCATCTGAAGATGATCCCGTGCTTATCTCTTTGAGAAGATCGTCAATGATTTGATTAGATAAAGAATCTGTCACTAAAACCTCTATCTTTGTGCGAGATCCAAATTCTGGCACATATCTCATTACACCTCTGCCTACTGCGACTGGTTCCTGCTTTGCTCTACCTCTACCCTTGATATCATAAAACGTGATGCCACCTACCTTATGCTTATGGAGAATATTATTTACTTCTGAAAGTCGTTCATGAGGAATAATAATGTCTAATCTTTTCATTATATGATTTTTCCTTAGAGAGAAAGTAATAAGCTTTATTATTTTAGGATATCTTAATTAAAGTATATGTTTAGATAGGGAGTCTAACAATTATTTTCAATTCTCTTAGCAAGGTTAATTCTTACGGTTTAAATTAAACATTGTCGGATAAACAGCTTATTGAATAGCTTCATTTCAACGCTCATAAATGACGCTAAGAATGTTACCAGAATAGGAGTGGAAGAGTTTAAAGATTATTGTTGTAGTCAAAATTTGGAATAAATGACTTGCATTAGAGATATATTCTTACTGCTAGAGGACCCAGTTTTACTTGCTTACTGTAAATATTTTCTCCATGCTAAATCCATAAATCATTTGTAGCATGTCATATATCTGTCTGTTTAGAATGCCTCTTGTGGATAAAAGAGATGTATTGACTTGCCCTCATTGCAGTAATCAATATAACAACAAAGAATTGTTGTCAAAACACGTAAAGGTAATTCATTCTGACAGTAAGTAGAATTCTAATGATCTTTTCTTTTATTCTCTGA
>DASQRW010000054.1:0-4019 GCA_035642715.1 Nitrososphaeraceae archaeon
TGCTCTAAGCTCATACTCCCCACCTTTGAAGAGATGGTTAACCTACTGCGTAGAGCACCATACACTATTTCTGAAGCGAAAGCAAGCCTTTACTTGCAGTCGTGGCCAAAATAATGTATCAGTCTGCTTTTTCGGCTAATCGGTTAATGACACTAACGCATTACAAAGGAATAAACCTTTTGATTAAATTATTAGACGATTTGTTTAATTTTGTTTGTTTAAATATATTAATGAAAAGAAACACTTTACTGAATGCTCTTTTCTTGTGTTATATTAAAGGTGTAGATATCATTGAAGGTATATTTCTTTGGTAGTCGCGAGTCTGTATACTTTTACATTCATTATGCATTACTAAGGATTGTACGCAATTCTTATACCCCTAACGGCTCGTAGGAAATGAATATTAACAGTCATTTCTGTCTCTCTCCCACATCCAAGTATTCTCACACGGTCTAAAAATAATGCAGAAGCCGCTAGTGATGCAATGAGCTGTGATCGACCTCTATAGATTTATTCTGAACTCCTCTATCTTTTGCTTATCACATTCAACGAACTGGATTCTTTTCAAAGAAGTCGAAAAGATCTTTGAATGACACTATAGGATGACTTTCTATATAGCAACTATCAAGCAGTCCTCTATTAAGCAGTTTTAACATCTCCTTTTCATTTTCTACATCAATTAAAAAGAAGTGACCTCTGCTATCTGCAAATTGTCCTCCTTCTACTAATTTACCAGAATCCATCATTCTTTTATTTGTTCATCTACAAGATTGGCCTGTCTTTTTAGATCTGCGGCATTTTGGATAGTTTCAAATAATTTTGTAGTAATTAAAAATCTCATTTTTATCTCAGCTAAAGTAAATCAGGAGTATTTATACTCTATAGAATATATTATAGTTATCAGTATATATCAGAGCCACCTGCAATACATGTCCTCTTCTAACCAGAATAATCGCATTCAGTTGCTTAGAAAAGATCATCATCATCAAATTAACATGTGGTGGTGGTGGTGGAGCAATATGCACAGAGGTTTTGACATTAGTTCATATTAACGAGATTCGTAAGTAGCCCTAATTGTCAACTATGCTAAGCTAAATTAGGTATAGCCATTTTTGTAGCCCTCTGTCTCAAGATTATTGCCAATGCTATTGAAATAACCGAGACTATGACAGCACTAAGGAATATCAAGTCAAATGACATTGACGAAGGGAAATAGTTCATTATCCCATCAATATTGAACAATGTCTGGTTTGTCTGCATATACATGCCAGCTAAAGCTGGACCTATCGATGCCCCTACAATTCTCATAAGACTGCTCATACCTAAAGATATACCACTAAACTGTCTAGGCGTGGATAGTATAATGACATTCATGGCCCCGACACTAGACAGAGATAATCCAGTAGAAAGAATTCCAAGATTGGCCGAAACTAATAATTCAGTGGAATGGAACATAAGCAAACCAATGAAACCGGCAGTGGTTATAAAGGTACCGAAAATGATTGGTTTTAATGAGCCTAATTTTGACACTATGAAACCAGAAGTAGGGCCAAAGACTAACAGTACTATAGCAAAGGGAAGTTGTACTTTTCCAGCACTTATGGCATCTTCTCCAAATCCAATTGGCTCAGGGTTTCTAACTAATATCGGGATTGTTTGAAAAACCATAAACATAGAAAATCCTACTAGCATTATAATCAGGTTTGCAGGGAGTATTGATTTATTGAGCAGGAGTTTAAAATCTACCAAGGGATATTTTTCTCGTCTTTCAATAATTACAAAAAATACAAATGAAACAATTCCTATGATAAGAAACGGTAAAACTTGTGCATAGGAATTAACATTGGATGGATGATTGTTGTTACCACCACTAGCTGCCTCTATATTGCTGCCAGATGTTTCTAGGAGTGTCAGGAATAATAGAAATGAGGCAACTGCAATGGCTAATGCAATTGCACCTTTAATATCAATTTGATTTGAAGCCTTAGAGAGAGTAGCATTATCGTCTCTATTACTTGTTTTACTAATATTAGCACCTTCTAGTATTATTGATCGTTTTTGGCTTTGGTCATCGTCCCTACTATCAATTACATGAATGAAGCGCCATATTATTAAAAGAAGGGCAATTGCAATTGGTATTATCGTGAAGAATGTATTTTGCCATCCGTAGTCTTGAACTATAATTGCTCCTACAGTTAAACCTATAACGGCTCCAGATGCAAACATTGAAGTTATTACACCTTGACCTATCGATATTTTTTCTCTTGGAAATTGATCTCTTATCATACCAAATGCGATAGGAAACATTGACATTCCTATTCCCTGAATGGCTCGGGCAAATATCATGAAGTATATATCTGAGGCAAATCCGGCCATAGATACTCCAATTGCATAAATCACCATTATAATCAGTAAGATTTTCTTTCTACCATAGATGTCTGATAACTTGCCAGCTATTGGAGTCATAACAGCTCCTGCTATCAGATAAGCAGTAAGAATCCATGAGGACATACTATATGATACATGAAAGTCTTTGATAAGATCAGGAATAGCTGGTATCAACATTGTTTCTGCATACATTACCATAGTCGCAATGCAGCTCAATATAGCCAGCATCTTCCATGCATAGGCTGGGATTTTTGCTGAGTTGGAGGAAAAATGTATGTTAGTAGAACTTGCTTTATTTGGTTGATTGCTATTAGAATTATCATCCAGTGGTTTCATTTTACAATCTTCTCTTTTTGTGATCTTTCTCATTTTTTCCTGATTTTATTGTAGTAGTTGAAATAGAGCTAGTATTGTGTACAACACTAGTTGTTGAATCTGATAAAGAATTATTATTAGCACTACAATCAACATTAAACTGATTTCTGAGGTTTTGATATACATTTTCTAGCACATTTTTAGTAATATTGATATTCTCTTCTGGTATATCCTTTAGAGAAACTTGTCTTATTTTTGCCGCACATTTTACCATCTCATTCCATAATTCATTTGCCTTTTCTGTACGGTAAATTCTATTGTTTCGTCTATCATATGGATCTATCTTTCTTACCACCAACTCATCCTTTTCCATTTTATCTATAATTGGAATCAGAGTTGGTCCTTCAAGTCCTAGTCTCTCCGCAATTTCCTTTTGAGTAAGACCGTCTTGGTTAACAAGCATGACCATAACTTTCCATTGACCAACAGTAACACCTACTTTCTCACGCAATTCTGAATCCAAAGCCTTAACGAAGGCCTTAGCTGTCTTATTAACAATAAACCCTATATTATTTTGAAAATCGTAATTTTGCATTTTTAATATACTTATCAATAGTATACTAATTAATAGTATATAACTATATTGGAAGGAATATGATTTAAATCCTGCCCCTACACATGTCTACTTGAACAACCCAACTTTAGAAACCTAAAAAAATTGTCAGGATGATTTCAACTGGCAATTCAAAGAACGAGATCAATTTTCAATTAAAAACTCAAGTCGGGAAGAGTATCCAAAATAACATACAATAGGTGATTGTACGAACATACTAAATTACGGTGCATTGTCAGTGTCTTTATTGTGGGAGATTGTCATCATTTAGCTATTAACTGATGTGTTGGTTAGCTAGAATTCAGAATATATTTGAATTCGATACGGTGGGATATGGGACAGAATTGAGTCAAATATGCCTGCCAGTCAGAATAGAGTCTCACATATTATATTTCAGTAATGACCTCAACGTTATAGACTCATATTGTACCATCTGATGAAGTAAGAAGAAGAGGAGGAGAAGGAGGAGAAAAGAAGGAACCCAGACAAATAATACTTGCTAATTGGGGAGATCGATTTTTGGCTTGGATTGTTGACTTTATCTTGGTTTCCATAGCTTTGACGGCTCTGTTAACTTAAGAACATCATCTCATTTTGAATAAGTTTATTATGAATATCCGCAAACATGGTCAACCAATTTATAACATGATATAATTTGCACCTTTTCTTCTTAGTACAAGGAAAGTAATCATCAAAACTTTCA
>DASQRW010000055.1:0-3193 GCA_035642715.1 Nitrososphaeraceae archaeon
AAGAAGAAGAAGAAGCCATCTATATTCTACCCATATAGATATACCGTACTAATTAAGTCAGTAAGTGATTCTCTGGCTACTTAGTATGTAAGATCCAACTTACTTTAGTTTATGACAGCGATGATTACGCAAATACCATTCCTGTTGAATCAGTAAATGCATTTGAACAAGCTCTTAATGAAACAGGCATTACAAATGAAATTTACATATATCCAGGAGTAGGACATGCATTTGCAAATCCATCAGGAGATAACTATGCACCTGCAGAGACGGTTGATGCCTGGGAGAAGACATTAGCATTTCTCAAAAAATACGTGTAAGTATACATTGATGTAAGGCTATGACTTAGCCACTTTATATTGTTTTGAGTGTGGGTGCTATCCCCACTGTAGCTTGATATATCCATTAACCTATACTCCTGGTGGAGATACTGCAAGTTCTGGTGGAGGTAGCATTGCAAGACCTCCACTAAAAGAAGGCTAAATTGAGCTCTTTTCAATAAAGAAGCAAAAGTAGAGATGGTGGATGTAGTGGAGATATTTTAGATACTCTTTGCTACCTTTACTGAAGTCCAGCTAAAGAGATTATGATGTTAACGATAACCGACCATTTAATGATGAATGTCAAAAGAGAAACTGAAACTAAAATTAGTAGTATCTATCGTTTAGAATATTCTAATATTTGTGCATGTGGGGAGTGTAGGCGGAAAAGGAGAGATGGTTAATGCAACAACATCTTTGCAACATTCAAAGGTGATTAAGTTTTCGAAATTAAAAGATCAATAAAGCATTCTATTACTAGATGATTAGATATACAATTTGTCACTACAAAATAATGTATGTATGTAAGAAGAAACGAAGAATGTTATTATGTCAAGAGCAAATTTAAAAATTAATTCATTATGATATTTATTACATATATGACAGGTTTATTACTAATAATCTGAATTCAAATACCACGCATTGGTAACAGTAGAAAACAGATGATAGCAGAGGTAACGAAGTGGTAGCAAAGGCAACAATATTGGTAACAGGTGATAACAGCTTTAAGCTTCTATCATGTATATTAAATATAGTAAAAGAAGATGACGATATTAACTAGACAGGAAAGAGAAAGACTTGTTTTAAACCTTTACAATCAAGGTAAAACCATACGTGAAATAGCAAAAGAGGCTAGGATGTCATTTAGAGATATAAAAGTTATTTTGAATAAGGCAGTTGAAGAGAAGACTGAAGCATCAAAAGAACAAGATGATAATAATGATGCTGAGGAGAGCAAAGAACAAGAACAACAGCAACATTTATCTCTATCCGCCCAAGCCTAAAAACTCTTTTCAGAAGGTAAGACTCCATTAGAAGCAGCTATTGCATTAAACCTCAGAGAGTCAGAGGCAACTAAATTCTACAAAGAGTATTGGAAGCTAAATCAGCTACACAAACTGAATATGGTTTATGAAGAGACTAATGGTGATATAGAACCTTTTCTAAAATTATATAAATTATCTAAAGATGCAGGTATGAGTGCACGGCATGTTATTAATCTTCTTAATATTGCAAATACTGACCTACCATATATTCAACGCAGATATGAAAGATTCACGAGAGAGGTAATACGTTGGAATTTAATAAACAGCAATCACGCATAGCTTTGACATACTTCAATAATCAAATAGAAACACAAAGAAAGGCATTGACCTCTTATCGTATATCTTGTATAAGACAAAGACGAGAGATAGAAAAGCTCTATAATGAAAAGATAAGACTTGAGGCTATTGTAACAGAATTTAAGAGCAATAATGAAGAATATCTTAATAAAATCAAACATGCAGCTGAAGATAAAGTTAAAGATGTTTTAACGAATGGTAAACTAGTCTTAAAATTTGCTACTTTCTCTGTAATTGAATCACTAAGAACAAACCATGAATTATATAATTTTATATCACATAGTACAGCAGTTGAAACTACTTCTACTGCTACTTATGGATCTAACTATCTTTCATTAATGTCCTCAGGACGACAGCATCAACAATCATTTAATGATAGTTATACTGCTTTGATATTAGAAGAGGCTGAAAAGCTTTACAATAAATTAACAACAGAATTGACAGATAGAAGTATAGCTGCAGCAGCAGCTATTGGGGCATCATAAGATATTATATCTTCATATTATGTACAAATACATAAAATTTATCACCATTCATCATGAATGACTACATTACTCCTGATAGGAAACATTCTGCTTTGCTTATTATTGATGTTCGACGTGATTTTACTCTAATAGATGCTACAGCTGAAATACCAGGAACATTGCAGGCTGTACAATACAGTCAGCGCTTAGTTCATGTCTATAGAGAAAAAGGCTACCTATAATTCATATTATAAGACTTTATCATGCAGACGGGTCTAATGTTGATATATGCCGCAGACAAGATATTGAGAATGGAAAGCAAGTGGTCATTCCTGGAAGTGATGGTGCTGAGCTGATGGATGAACTCAGGCTCTCCTCATCTACTATTAGATTGGATTCAACTCTCTGGTCATCTCCAGCAAATTGGAACTATGGAATGGATAATGTACAAGCCTGGATGGGGAGCATTTTACAATACATTATTAGAAGAGCATCTGCATAATTTAGGTGCTAATACGGTAGTTATATGTGGATGTAACTTTCCTAACTGTCCTAGAACAACTATCTATGAAGCAAGTGAAAGAGATTTCAGAATTATTCTGGCTAAAGATGCTACATCACTTATCTATAATATAGGATTACAAGAGTTAGAAAATATAGGTGTGTCATTGATGAATACTGATGAATGTATAGCATGGCTCGCTAGAGCTTCTTATTCGAAAATTCAAGATAGACACTAAGAGCAAAGTTGGTATCTTTGATATTCAAATGTTATATAGTCTCTAGATAGTTACTTAACTTAATGACCTAATTCCTATCATCTAAACAGATACGGCAAGTAAACGGTCCAAACTAATTCTAAAGAATTTATAAATTCTATGTATACTAAACAAATTATAATGTCTTCCGAAGAAAACCAATTCAAATGCGAAGAATGCGGAATGGTATTTAGCTCTCAACAAGAGCTTCAGCAGCATGCTAACAAAGAACATGTTGGGACAGCTTGAATGCATCCAACTAACTATTTTTTAGTCTCTATCTTTGTCTATAGTTATCTGCGTAAGAC
>DASQRW010000056.1:0-17058 GCA_035642715.1 Nitrososphaeraceae archaeon
GATAAAGCTTTGGATGTATTTCTAAAAGATAATCCTAAAAAATATAAGTATAACCCATAGCAAACATACTTTGCAGACGTTCTGTTTCTTTTAAATATATGCATAAAAGAAGTAGGATTCATCCAGCTATAGATTTATCGCCAAGTTAACAGAGCCCATCCTACCGAATTCAGACTAATATATGTGTGTATACCATTCATCATAATAACCAACATTGTATTCATTAAAACACTTTATATTGTATTAGTTAGCTTGTCTATTGGTTTTATGTTAATGAATGAATCTAAAGCTTTTATCTCCTGTTTCTTTTAGAAATTCATCTATATCTATTATGATATTTGAATAATTATGTAACCCAGAATTCGGGAACACAGTGTATGTCGTGTATTTTGTTGCTGAAAGAGGTTTGGCAGATATCAACCAAATATTTTCATGGTTTGGCTGCAAGAATTTCAATTGTGATATTTTATTCAAATCCATCCTCTTATCCTTTATAACTTGAATAATAATTGATTTATCAGGCTTTATCTTTAGACTTTGTAAATTTGGTATAATTACATCAAGAATCAGGTCATTTTTAACTTGGATTTTTCTTTCTGATGGTAACGTACAAATTGTCAGCATAAAATGAAGAAGTACCTCGCATAACGTTGCAATTGTTATGTTATAATCATCATTTTCATTTGATTCATAAGTTAACTTTGTAATACATTTACTCATTATTTTATCAATATATTTTTGTGATGATTCAATACTTGAATTGATCTTTGCTTGAATTTTTTCCTTTCCTATGTGTTCTATCTCCGAGTACAGGATTTGCCTAATTTTCTCTCCAGCAGTTAACATTTTAATTAACTAACGTGATGGTGAGGATAAGATCTTGGTAGTAGCTATTATAGGATTTTTTTGCTCTTCTGTAAGACCACCTTTCCATGCATCTGGAAGATTCTGGACCCAACCATTGTATATAATAGGAACAGGAAGTACTCCTTGTCCACCTGTTCCTGCTAATCCAGCTATGGTATCATCCATCTGAGTTTCCGGAGAAGCAATTAGAGCCACCCTGCCTACAATCATTGCATCATTTGGATCGCCATCATTGTTAGGATCTCCATCTACGACGATCATGTCGTTAGAGAATGAGCTTGAAACATAAGCGTAGTAACCTCCACCCTTCTTTGCTCCAAAGTTTACTCCATGGCATCCTGCACTACATGGTAAAGATTTTACAAGTTCATCAGTTTCTGTATCCACTATAGTAATAGTTCCACTTCCAGTGTTTGCAGTTACCATATATTGTCCATCTGGGCTTACTGGAGTCTGGATCGGTAGGAAACCGATAGGTCCGCTAATATTTCCTGAAATTGGATCGTAGTTTTCTAGGAGATTGATTTTTTTGAGTAGGGATCCATTAGCAGTATCTATTACACTAATTGTGCTGTCAAAAAAGTCTGCCACATAAGATTTACTTCCATCAGGCATCATTCCTACAGCTATAGGGCTAGATCCTATCTTCACTTTTCCTATGATCTTGTTTTGTTTCATATCATAAATTGTTGAGCTGCCGGCAAACTCATCTGGTGTTACCAAATATCTATCTCCAGCATCCATCCAATGTCCGTGCGGATGAGCTGGATCTTGTCCAGGAAATTGCATTGAAATTACTTTTTTTAAGGATTCACCTTTTGGGCTCAATACAGCTACTCCTTGTTCACCATGCAATGCTATATAGAGTTCATCTGTAGTTGTGCTTGTCATTACATGCGAAGGATCGTCTCCTACATCAACATTCTTGATAAGTTCTCCTGTAGTTCTATTAAATATAGCTGTCTTGTTATCAAACCACTGGGTTTGATATATGAGATTCTGATCTCTGTCAGTCCACATATTGTGTGGATTATTCATGTTTATTTCTGGTAATGCAACTTTTTTGGTTACTTCCCATGTAGTGGTGTTGACAGCAGTTGCAGTACCTGGTTTTGTCTTGCTTGCAGTTTTTTCAAATTGAGTATCTATCCAAACTTCACCAACTCCCGAAATACTGGGGTTATTTAATCGATCTAATGTCAAATTCTTTCCATATTTACCTTCCAGAACATCTTTGAGGTTTACTACAGTACCATTTGTTATTCTAACATCCACATTAGGATAAGATACATGCCATGGATTTGTTAAAGTATAATCCTGCCAATTACTCGGAGCTGTAAATGTAAAGAAGATTTTCAATAGTCTTGTCGCAAGATCACTACTTGTAGGTACGGTAATACCATTTATCAATGTGATTTCTTCACCAAGATCTAATCCAGTAGTGGACGGATCATCAGCTATTACCGCACCTAACATGAATGGATGTAGCTTACACGCAAATACATATAGTCCTGGATCTTCAAGCTGAACTATAGCTCCACCAGCATAGGCAGTAATTTCGTCAAAAGGCATATTTGTAGCACCTTTAGGATGGACTACACTTGTTACTGTATGTACTCCACTTACATCAGACATCATGAAATGTACCTTTCCTGTTTTGTTAATTACTGCAAGAGATTCAGTTCCCGTTTGTGTAATATCTCCAGCTAAATTCTTGAACCATTTACCTGGCTCATCGCTAAGTTCAAATGATGCAAAGTTTTTATTTGGTGATGATCCTCCTGGGCTAGCTATATTAACATTCGGATCTCCTAATATCACTCTAAGATTTCCGGTCATACCAGCCTCCATGTGTGCAAATACATGACAATGATATTGCCAATTTCCTGGCCCTACTCCGTCACCTGCATCGATTACAAATACGTGGCTTTGGCCAGGGATAATTTGTTTTACATCTATAATATTATTGGTACCAGGATCTATCCACCTGTGAGCATGAAAATGGAAAGTATGTTGATGACCTGTTGGATTACCTTCATGACCTATACCCAAGACATGAAAACGTATCTTTTGGTTTTGTACAGCTATCAATTCAGGATTTGTCCACAACGGATTCTGAACATCATTTCTCTTTTTGTCAATTTCCATACCCCAGAATGTAGAACCAACCATGAATAGGACTATGTCTTTGTCAATATTATCTAGAGATAATTGCTGGATTTGACCATCTACTAGAGCATCGACCGTATTATTCTTGGGATTAACAATAACTGCACCAAATAAGCCATTTTCTCCCATTTTGCTATCATCTATGTACAGAAAAGTTCCTGGTCTTGATGCTGTAAATTCTTCATTAGATATAGTAGTGCCATTTAGAGTTTTAATTTTAACCTCCACATTGTCACCTTCATTAACAATTACTGTTGGGCCTGGTATAGTAGCTAATTTGCTATATCTAGACGTCAAATCAGTCTGGGATGAACCATTATGTACAACATGACTAATTATTTTATATGCAGGCTGTCCATCTGGCAAAGTTATAATCTGCATTTCAATTTGGTGCTGTATTAGAGTATTGACATTTTCGTTAGTTGGTAATGAAAAATCGGTAGAAGATAATGAACCAGCAGTAGAAGTAGAAGCAGGAGTGAAAGATAAGGATGATACAGCATCAAATACCCCTTTGTTACCATCCTCCTTGTTACCTGCTGGTAATATACCCTTTGCTATCTTCTCTCCAGATGCTGATCCAACATGAAGACTAAATGAAGTTGATAACGACCCAGTTACGATCATAAATATCATAAGGATCATCATAGAGGTTGTTGTAGCAGATTTCAATTTTGATTTGCTATTTTGTTTATTCATAATTTTTCACTTGCCTCCTCATTATATTTCTCCGTCACTATCTTGCAGTTTTGGTGATGGTCCAGCAATACTAAAACTATTAGTACCATTGGTAATCACTTCAAACTTTCCCTTCATTCCTGAGAGTAAATGTGTCTGCATACTGTCATAATATGATGAACTCTTATCAGCGCTAATAGTAAACACATGATTTTCTAGCGGACCTATATTCTCCATACTAATTGTTTTATTAGTTCCAGGTTTCAACCAGTTATATCCATCTAACACAAAATGATGAAAATCTGAACCAACTGATTCGATATGAAATCTAACTATATCATTTTTTGTAGCTACTAACGTGGGATCCACCCACAGGGGAGTCTGTTTCTTGTTATTAGTATTATCTATTTCTACACCCCAAAATGCATCGTCAGTTACAAACAAAATAAATTCTTTCTTAATGTCTTGTACATCCACCTGCTTAGGAGTTCCATTCACTAAAGCATTTACTTTTCCATTTGCTGGATTAACTATCACAGTTGAAAAAAGACCATTAATTTCTACCCCATTCATATGCGTGCCTGATGGACCTTTTCCAAATGTATGATCATGCCAAGGCCATGATCCTGCTGTTCCATTTCCGGCAGTCCACACATATGTATACGATTCTGCAGGAGTTGATCCTTGATCCGAAACTTTATTTGTCAACTTTAATGTTCCATCACTTGTATTCGTGTAATGTACTCCATGCGTGTGAATACTCACTGCTCCACGACCTATTTCGTTTACCAGAGTCAACCTTGCTATATCTCCTTCCGTAAGAACGATTGTAGGTCCGGGTATTATTGGCTGGTCACTATATCTGGATGTAATGTCTGTTGTATTATTCTGTTTATCAATAATCTTGTATTCCAACATTTTATAGGCAGTATGTCCGCCAGGTAACTCTACCGCAGCCATCTTTATGTCGTGAAGTAGCGGTAATACTTGCTGCTGACTGCCCTCTGTCTTCTTTTGAGAGATGAGTAATGGTAAAGCATATGATAAAGATTGACTTATAGCAGAAAAGCATACAATAATTGCAATTGTAAGCACCACGACATAATGGATAAATGATCTATTTACTGCGATCATTATAACGATTGCCAGCATATAGCATAATAATAATAAGTAGGTTTAGAGTGCAATCATCTGCAATTAATCTTTTGATATATTATAGATATGCTAAGAAGTATTTATTATCAATTAGTAGACTTTTTAAGATATGGCAGATTTTCTTGCATCTTTCAATCTTTAAATAGCATTATTTATAATTAGTCTTCGTACAATATATAATAAGAAACTATATTACATAGTAGAATTGACTATTGATAATACCAGTAAGAAAACTGTCACTATGACATTTAGATTGGATGAAAACTCTACAAAAATTAAGAGAAGAGTCAGAATATCGACAAATAAGCCTTAATACACTTGTGAATCAGATTTTGAGACGATTTGTGGAATGGGATATGTATGAATCTAAGCTTGGTATGATACCGCTTGCAAAACCAATGATTGTTGAATTCTTCCAGAAAACGAGTCACGAAGAGATAGTAGAAATGGCTAAGAGGATAGGAAAGAATATGGTTAAAGAAATTGCATTATTTATGAAGGGTAGATTAGATGTAAACACATTCTTAACATGGTTTGAAACCAGGATGAAGACATCATCTATTGAAATAACTCACCATAGATTAAAAAATAATGACAACAAGCATTCTTATATAATCAAACATGATCTTGGAGAGAATTGGTCATTGTATCATAAAACTATTTTAGAATCAATATTTAATGATGTATTAGGAAAACACATAGATAATATTGTAATATCCCCTACTATGATTAGCTTTGTGTTTGAAGACTATAGATAATAATCATAATTTTATATTATATGTTGATTTCTTATTTATATTGAAATTCATATTAATGAGAAATGTTACACAATACATATCAAAATTTGCAAAAACCATTATTTATAGATCTATGTGACAAAGAATGATAATCTGATCAACCTAATACCACAATCGATCTAAAACAAGATCATCTATAGTGAGAAAAAGGTTTAGGGAATTAATTCGAAAGTGTTATTATAAACTATATAAAATATTTTATTTATAACTAAGAATAAATCTTGATTGGGCAAATCTAGGGTACTTCTATTTGAATATTCGAAAACTTGAACAAATTGATATGTTCTCCATCAGCATGTTAATGTTTTCCAATTGTCTGGTAGTTACTCGGAAAATCTGGATCTATTGGCATATTTTCTTACTCTGTTTCTACTATGGCAATGCTATTAAAAAATCAAGTTTATACTGCAATTATCTGCAAACACATTGTTAAGGCAATTGAATAAAGTGCTTTGTTGCGCGAATCTGATATTAGTCAATTAAGTTTGCAAAACTTTAAACAAATGATAGACATTAGATATAATCTATTCATATTCAATCCTTAAACCACCTAGCAGTAACGATTTTTCGAATTATGTAACAGAGCATGGGTAGTACAAAAACCATAGCGCGAATACTATTGCCTATTGCTGCCACTCTTAGATTGGCAATATATATAACAAAATAAAAAAATGTTATATCATATAGTTAACTTCATTGATCTGGAACCTAGATAATAATGAACAAGTCTGATTCTACACTTTATGATTTTGGAATACTAATACATGGAGGTGCTGGAACAGAAAAAATAAAAAAATCATCTAAAAGGGCAAAGGATATTACTAATTCGCTTATGAGTTCTGTCTGTAACGGTTTTGAGATTTTGAGAAAGGAAAATGGCACTGCGATTGATGCTGTCGAATCCGCTGTAGCAAATATGGAGAATAGTGGGGTATTCAATGCAGGTCTAGGTTCATGTCTTACAGTTGACAAACAGATAGAGATGGATGCTTCGATAATGAATGGAAAAGATATATCTGTTGGATCAGTAGGAATGGTACAGAATATACAAAATCCAATAAAATTAGCCCGATTGGTCATGGAAAGTACTGACCATGTAATGTTTGTTTCTGAGGGTGCTAATAAGCTAGCAAAACTTTTGGGTATGGAATTTAGATATTATAAAATTAGCCAACAAAAACTGAAGACTTACAACAAGTATTACAAAAAACAGATGAAAAGTAGATGGAGAAAAAATAACCAATTATTGACATCACATAATAATAATAATCATTATGGAACGGTAGGTGCAGTTGCAATTGATAGAAAAGGAAATGTAGCTTCTGCAGTTTCTTCAGGTGGAATATGGCTTAAGATTCATGGTAGAATAGGTGATTCATCTATAGTAGGAGCCGGCATATATGCAGATAATGACTTGGGTGCAGCATGTGCTACTGGTGTTGGAGAGTTTATCGTAAGGCTCTGTCTTTCTAAATATGCGTGTGATTATATGGGAGGACAAAATAATAATAATGCTTTCTTATCAAGTAAGATGGCAATTGCAAAACTAACACAAAAGTTTGGAGAGAATACAGGAGGTATAATTACTGTAGATACTAAAGGTCAGTTTGGAGCGGCAATGAATACACAGTCAATGCCAATAGCTTTGTGTACCAGCAAAAACAAAAAGATCAAAGTTGCTCTAAATGAACACACAAAAGATTTTTTGATGTAGCGTAAAAAGTGTATATAATAGGATTCTAAATTAAGCTAGTAGGGCTGAATTAAAGCTTTCTCCTTAGTCTTTTATCATCAGATATCAGCGCATAGTAATATGATAAGCGTTCTTAGTTTGTGCTTGCTCTTATAATACTATTTATTGTGATAGGGACAAAATTGGCACGGTTCAGTGGGATGTGGAACAGAATTGACTCTATTTTGCAGCTCACATTGACATACCCTCTACTGTACCTTCAAAGTGGGCCTTTTTATGAAATTGATTGAAGTGCTATTGAAAGACATTGCCAATAATTTGAACAGCAAATCCAACAACCATAATACCAGCTCCTATCTGGGCTATGTGTGTTTCCTTAAGTCTATGTCTTTCTTCCTCTGGATTATGTCCTCCTTCAGTATTAGATTTTTTTTATTGTTTTTTACTGCGAAAGATTCTTCCATATGCAATCAAGAATGATGTTATTGAGTTTAATATAAGACCTATAATTACACCATTGTTTGGCATACTACAATAATCCCTTAATTCTTTTTTTCTCTTAGTCTTTCAAAGATTATAAATTAAATCATTTCTTCTATTTCTATAACTTAAAGCTGACAACTATAGTGTCTTCATTTAAATAAAACAATAATATATAACATTTTTTGGGTTCAGTGAGATTAGTTCCCGGCATCCAAAAGGGTTCTGTTACTTCATTATTTAGTTTTTCTTTAACCTACAAAAAAACAACGAAAGTATGCACATTCCAGGTTGGTATGCAACTTCATTAGCAGGACAATAAGATTTTATCAAAGTGACTAATGTCTAGAAGTCAACAATTTTTCTTTGTTGTCAGATTTACAAAATGCATAAAGTGCGTCATATACGTAGAATTGTTTTGTCATATTATCGTAATCATCCTTTGAAATAATACTAAAACCACTAGCTAATGCAGCCAGAGCTTCAGAGTAAGGAGTTAGACTCCTATTAGGAGTATCTGCTCCTCTAATAATCTTTGCTAATTCAAGCAGTGCAGGCTCTTTTTTATCCAATCCATATTTTTTTAAAATAGCATCAAAAGAGCATTCTTCTCCATGATGACCTAACTCAACATTTGGTATGTCAAAAGGTATGGCATTTTGTTCTTTGGATATTTCAATTATCTTATGTGCAGCTACAAAAAGAAATTCTGCATCCTTATCAATGAAATTTTTTATAAGCCAAGGACATGCAATTCGATCTACTTTTGCATGTTCTCTAGTTATCCATTTCATAATATTATTATTTACAATATACGTTTTGAAACTATAAATGTTCGAATATCAATGGTAACCTTATTTAATTACTCATAAAGAACATATGAAAAGGTGGCACTAGATTAGAAAGCAATATATATAAAAATCATAAGCTTAAACCCCTAAAAACAAATATTCTTCTTTATCTTAGACTTCCTTTTCAATAATTAAAATTAAATCCAACTCTTCGCTGCATTCAAAAAGAAACATCAGCGCATCTATTGGTCTTTTCATAAGAACAATTCTAAATTTGAGTATTATCTTGCAATGTAACAATAGTTAATAGGATTTCTTCTTTAGACTCTCTTTTTCTACTATTGACAAGTAGCATTCATTACATATATTTGTTGAAAAGATAAAATTTAACGAATAAAACCTGACTCTACCGCAAATCTTACATGTGCGCACAATTATAATTTAACTAACTCTCTGATAAACCTAAGCAGTACTATAGTTTAGAATTTGGTATTTTCGCTTCTGCTTGCTCCTGTGATTTAGCCCTGTGATTTTGTGTCCTATACCTGAGATTCAGGTTCGTATGCATATGTATTGTTACTTATCTCATCGACTGGATCGTAGTATAATATTGAGATTAGTTTGTCTTGCCTCATCGAAATTTCTTATATACCAAGTTCCATTCTTTTACATATAGAAATACCTCTGCAACCTCTATACCCCGGTTAATTAGAATTATGGTTAAAGGCACTGGGGGCATAAGTCAAAAAGCTATAGGACAAACCACTAGGCAAGTTAGGCGATATCTCTGATGATGTGGTTAAAATATTGCTTGAGTTTTACAAGAAAAGTAAAGGAGCTCAACAAATTATAAAAGCAGTCGTATTTAGTGTAGCCGTAAATCCACGCTGTAGTCGTCTACAAATGATTTGTAGATGGACTTGTAGACGACTACACTCTTTGTTGCCTGATCTCTGAACATTATGTTATAATAGACAGTAAGCTTTAGACTTGTATGATGTCTGAGAATGTTACTTATCATAAGGAACAAAAAACAGTCGTAGGTTTTTTGAAGTATCACCGCATGAACTCAACGTATTAAAGTGGTACTAGCAAATATTACATCAACAAGAAATTCAAGATCAGGAGACAAAACAAAATAGACCCCTGTTAGAAAGACCTGAGGTCGGTCTGCTCATCAAGAATGGTCACATTCTTACATATTTCAATACAACAACCCAACACACATGTCAAGCCAGCAAAAGATCATATATGAAAAATGACAACAGTCAGTCAGCAGTCCATTACCACTACCACCACCCACCAGATAAAGGAGCATAAAAAAAGTACATGGCCATATAAAAATGATCAGAAGACGCTGACGAGTTCGATAGTGGGTATTGATGAACATCTTGAAGCGGCTGCCTAAGAAGGTGAAATGAAGATGACGGCATAGAAGATTAGGTATATGACAATGAAGAACAATAATCAGAATCAGATGATCCAAGGAGAAGGCGGAAGCAGTAGATGAACAGGGCCACCACCCCATCCAACCAAAATCATCTATCTAAAGAAAAAGTCAGCAATATGGACTTGATTGTAGTCTTAAAAGAATATACTAAAGATCTAACAACAACAGCTATGATACGTCACAACAAAAACGAGGGATAAATATAGAGGAAGCATAGAGAAAAATGTCAAGAAATAAACTATCTTGTTGTCAATATTCTAAATTATGCAGATTTTCCCGAGATATTGGTTCTACACTTATCGTATCTTGCAAATTGCAGTTTGTAATCTAATTTATTATGGGAATAAGTTAGATATGCATATTTTGATCTTGCATATTTTGATCTTCCCAAAATATAGTTCAATTTAGTTTAATGATATTCATTATGGTAATATGTGAACTATTGATAAGAGAAGCAATAGTTACAATTGTTAAATGCTTCATTTGTAATCTAATCGCTGGGATAGTACTTGCAATGGCAGCCATAAGTGCATTACCAGCAATTTCTTCAGGTAATAGTGAGTATGGTTATTCTATTTTTCGTCTTGATCGAAATCTAGTTTCTCATCGATCCTTTTCTGCAGTTCCTTGTACCGTTCATATTTCCTAGTCCACTTAGATAATACCAACCATTGCCTTATTCCTATTCCTAACCATATTAAAGAAATTAGAAATGGTACCATACGTGCAGCATGAAGGCCCGGGCCAAACCCTCCTTGACCAAATCTTTCAGATGGCATCATCCTGTCATCATGAAACGGAAATGGAGGGCCAAATAGTGCAAAGGTGACAATAAAAGATATCGGTGGAATAATCATGATAGTGAGAATCATTATGATAAACATCTTTTTTGTCCTGTTTAGTTGAGCTATAATCCCATCCATTATCTGAAAGATATTCTCTCTGAATCTTTTGTCATTATTGTCGTTATTTCTGTTAGAGTCTATCATAAATTGATATATCCCTCCATTGCATTATAAGAAATATAGTAACTTTGTTACCTATCGTCATGATCATCGCCATCATCACCATTATAATTTATCTGCCTCACTTCTTGGAAAGAACTCTTCATACGGCTCTAGGATTTCTCTGAGAATTCCTCTTCCTTTCTCTGAAACCATGTATTTTATTATTGTTTTACTTCCCCACGCTTCTTCCCTCCTGCTGATTATCTCCTTTCTGACCATATCATCAAGAATTTCTTTATGCTTTACGTTGTTTAACCCACAATAGCTCATAAGTTTGCTTTGGTTGAGCTCTCCATATTCGTAAAGTTTCAAGAGAATGTCCTTCCTTATGTAAATTCTGTCTCGATACTCATGGACCAATTTGACTCAATTGCTGTAGTGAAGAAGACCCTGTAGACAGAAATTATTAACAGGATCTGGTAATTTGCGATAACAATGGCATGAAATACAAGTATCAATTTGAATTTGCACAAAGCACACTTGATCATAGATGTCAGTTACTACAGATATGAATATTAAGGCTTCAGGTAACTAGGTTACGTGTCATAGGTAAACAATGGTTATAACGAAAATTCAACCGTCTCTCTACGTTCTACAATGAAAACAACAAATTCAAAAAAACTTGTAAGCAAAAAAGTGCTGATTCCAGCCATCTTAGGAATTGGAATACTATTATCGGCTATCTTTGTAGCTTCGCCATTAGGGAATTCATGGGCGCAACAACAACAACAACGTCAGCCAACTGGAACAAATAACACCAATATTCGTGAATATGATACAATACCTAAAATTAATGGTTCAGTAAGTGTTGAGGATAATATGAGGAGTTTCCTTGAGGAGAATACAAAGATACCATTTGTATCAGCTGCAGAAACTGCACAAAAACAGATTGCTAACGGAACAGTGTTAGGAGGTCACTTGGGGGTAACACAAGGATATCTAACATATACATACATTATAGTAGACCAGGCTAAAGAGACCATACATAAAGTAATTATCGATGCTGGAAATGGTAAAGCTCTCTATGTATCAGAAGGCCGGCAAATAGATCCGTTCAGTCAGCCAATGTTTGGATCATTTGGACATGGAAAAGCACACGGATTTGGTGGAGGACCATGGCATGGATTTGGAGGATTTTGGCATGGGTCATTTAGATGATAAAAACATCGTGGATTTATGGCAATGCAATGTTGACTGCAACAACAACATCCTCCTGGGGTGTGATATGGCCTAGGTCTATCACATCTATTCTTATTTCGACAACTTTTTTTTGTGCTACGAGCCTTTAAGATGTTTCAAGTCTATCATTTTTCTTGTATTGTCGGTGCTATGGTTGTTGTTATCGTTACTATTAGACAAGACTTTAAGAGTGTAATATTACATCACAAGTTCTTAGATCTGTTAGTTTTATGCATTTGTGTTCTTAATTATCATATTTTCTGAATGTGATAAAATAGGAATGCATTTTTGCACTTGATAATTCTTGCAGCTCTTGTTTATAATATTTAGAAAGTTAGCTTTATGGGTTTTCACCTTAAATGTTAGTCAATATATGATATAGGATACGACAAGATAGTGGTTGAACATATCTTTTCATGCAACAATACTAGTAGTTTAATGGCCACTATAGGAAAGAAAGGAAGAGAGGAAGAAAGGAAGAAAGGAAGAAGAAATGAATCACTAAAGAAAAAGAATTGATGACTAAAGAAGAAAATATATCATAGCAGCAGTAGCAACAAAGTCTATTATTTGAATTTGAATTATTATACTATATCAGTTAATCACTGCAAAAAATTGTATCTCTTATTACTTGCTTTTTCTAATTTTGATTTTAGAATTATATGATCATAAGATGTAAATCTCCAATAATAAAAGCTACATATTTGCAGAGTAGATGTGAAAGTGTTGGAGTAAAATCAAAATAGCAGTTAAAGCATTTAATACGTCATTTTATTACCACACTCCCTAAAACTTCTAAAGCATTATCGACTATAACTTCTATTTTGTCTGAAAGACTCTAGTAGTAACAAATTTGAGAAATATTTAATTCAAGTTGCAACTCAATAAATGATGACAAAAATTGACTCAAATATTCTAAATTCTTTCTTTGTGAAACGAAGAAGAGTCTACGAATAGTAATAGTTGTTATTGTTGTTGTTCAACTACAGCACACTTAGTGCCTTCACTTGGAATATTATTAAAATATATGTTATCTGTAGATAGGGTAACTATGAGCCAACATCTACAAGAAAGAAGTAAAGATAACAGAAGGATCACAGAACGGGATATAGGACAACCAGAACTAATAGTTAAGCAAGATCTATTGTGGCGGTCAAAGTGGCAAACAGGTAAAGTGAAGGAAAGACATCAGCAGTAAATCTAGCCGGTGCGAATAGTGGATTTTAAACATTCTTTTTATAATTTCATTATTCTGTCTTTACCTTATTTTAGTAGTTGATAAATTATGTTTAAACGACTTTTCGTCAATCATGGCATCGCCAATTCTGCAGTAATAAATGATACTTTTACTCTGTACAAAAAAGTATCAGAACAATATGGCAATCAAGATATTCTAGAGAATGTCAGGCAATTAGTTTCTAAAGGAATCTTGAACAATTCATTAATAGAGCATGAAGAACCGCTGAAATCAGTTCTTCAATGGTTCAAGAAGGACTTTATGAAATGGACACCTAAAGACCCAAAATGTGAAAAATGCAATAGCTCGGATCTGCCAATGAGGTTTGAATTGATTAATGGTAATTCATGGAAGTTGCGAAAGATAGAGACTTATACATGTAATACTTGCGGTTCTAAGCAAGTGTTTCCTAGATATGGCGATATTCTGAAGATCGCAGAAACAAGAACTGGTAGATGCAGTGAATGGTCTATGATCTTTGGTGCTATTTTAAACTCATTATCTATTGAAACTCGGATAGTTCACGATTACCTTGACCATTGCTGGAATGAATCACTAATAAATGGAAAGTGGATACATGTTGATTCTACTTTAGAATATCCAATCTCTTTTGATCATCCTTATTATTATGAGCAAAATTGGGGAAAGAAATACAGCTACGTGCTCGCATTTTCCTATAATAGATTAGAGGATGTTACTCAAAGATATACGAAAAGGCGTGTGGAGTATACCTCCTACTTACCTAAATTGAAGGACATTTATGCCGATATTTGACATAAATGAAAAGTCATCCACATATGGAGTTTATCGACTGGCATTGTAAACCCAGTTTTCAAAATCTCTTTTAATTATCTTTGACTACTTAGCCTTAGAGTAAGGACGTATGCATCTATCATTGCAACAATAGGTGAAGGGCTGATTGTCCAGCTACCCAAACGGTACATACTCCTAAGACAAGCATCCAATGGTTAACAACTCGGGAATACAAATTGATTGTCTGAGATATTATAATTCACTTTAAATTGTATATACATATCATGTTCTGAGAAAGAAATAAAATTAGAGACATTAGAGAAACCAAGCTGTAGTTTATCTAATGAATACAATGCTAATCATAACTTATGCCAAAACCTTTTCATGCTTTATACCAGCAATCTATGACAATAATATTGCTATAATAATAGAGTTTAGAATAGAATAGGAATTAACTTCTCCGCTTCACATACACAAATGTCTTTCTATTTATCATCAGCAAATGAAGTAATCAATTAGAGAAAAAGTTGCTATCAAATGAATGTAAGACTAGGAGTCCTATCTTCTAAGCCCGTATACTAACATCCTTTATTATATCAAAGCTCTTTCCTGAATTTTCATCAGTAAGTCTGTATGTTATAACATAGTCTCCTGGCGGAAACGGCGAAGTTTGGTCTATTGAGATATCTAGATTTAGCTCCTTATTCTGATGATATGATATACTATGTTACTTACAGGAAGGTCCTCTTGTCCACCCAATATATTTCCATTCTTATTAGAGATAATAAAGTCAAGTGTAAAATTCATAGTATATAGTGTATTACTATCTTCATCTGTTACTGTACCATATGTATAACCTAGAGGTTCGACATATAGCAAGATTGTTTCTCCTGGTTTGAATACATTAGATTTCCTGTCCTCATAGATACCATATCCTCCTGACTCTGAAGAAACAAAAGTATCAAATGCTGACCTAAAGGTTTGTTGACCTGCTGCTGATTCTTCAGGTGCTTGTCCGAATGCAAGCTGTTGTTGTTGCTGCATTTGTCCATTCGCTGTAATTTGTAATGCTGGAACAAGAGATATGCCAGTTAGTAATACAATTGATAATACAATAACTGCAAATTTTGATATAATATTATTTGTTTTAAGATGCTGCTGTTGATTATGCATCTATACCTCTTACTGAGAAGGTTATGTAATTTATAAAATTATTGATAACTAATACTTATCTGAGGAGAATTACACAGACTATAGAGCTTATAATCCAAATTTAGTCTATCATTAGAGAAACTAGCGGCGATGATATTCCGCTGCAATAGCCTCCTCATTCGCAATGACTAGCTTTGATATTCCATTAACTGGTAGTGTATCAGCTGGATTTACTATTGGATTTATGAAAGGATAACAAGAGAAAATGTAAAAGAAATAATGCATTTCTTTACCAATAAACTTTAAGAAATATTTTATTAATCTTGAGCTAATAGAGGTAATAACCTTATCAACAGTTCAAGTACATGGCAGGCCATAAAGACAAACCAAACTCAATAAAGCCTAAGATAAAGTCTCTCGCTTGCCACGTTAGCTATTTCTATTTCTATTTCTATGTTTAGTGTTGTTATCATTATTCGCACTTAATATTTTATTTAGTCTTTTTATCAGCACTTCATTTTCAATTGGCTTTTGAATATAGCAATTGTTATCTAATGCAGGAAATAATTCTTTTCTATACTCCTCATAATACATTTCACTTGCTGTCAGAAAACATACTTTGGTTTTATCATCTATCTTCTTTATTTGTCTATATAACTCAAAGCCATTGATACCTGGCATTTTCATATCAAGTATTAAGAGGTCATACATACCAGCTTCTTCTTTAAAATTCTCCAATGCCGACAAAGGATCAGTAAATGAATCGACTTTGAATCCATTTGCTTCTAAAACCATCTTTAACGTGAAATTAAGATCAGGTTCATCGTCTACTAATAAGACTCTCTTGTTCATTATTATTAATCGATCACCTTTACATTTTGTTGTCTATTGATGGTTGGCATAGTAAAGTAAAAGGTAGCTGCTTTTTCTCTATGAGTATTAATATTAATATTTTCAACCCATATATTGCCATCATGATTATAAAGTCTGAAGTTAGTTATCTACTTAAGTAAAACCCACTTATGATATCTTAGCATAGCTATCTATAATGTAACGAAGTTTATGTTTTATCATAATATACATTGCCTTAATATTTTGTGAGATTTAGATTTGGAGTTAATAGAAGGACTAAGAGAAATATTTTACCAATTTACTTTCTAATGAAATACAATTTCTGAAGAAGAAATATGAAACCTGAACTTTATTATTCTTGATTTATAATGTCACTTATGATTTCTCGAATGCAAATCTAATTAGTTTGAATACTTTATGATTTATTTAATGTGTTGATGAGCAGACTTAATCAGCTGAAGACACATATTGAATTTTATGGAAATGCTTCTTGAATCCATTGCATGGATTGCATTAGGTTTCGTGCCAACATTATTTTGTTTGGGAATGTCCTGGAGAATTGTCAGCAAGATGATAGGTAAAAGAAGGATGACGACAGGAAGAGGAATATTGCAGCAGCAAACAACAATCTGGCGACGAAAATAAAAAGACCGGAGGAACTACCTTAACAAAGATGTATTGGCATTAGAGATGCCGCATATAGGATATGTCATAAGAGACACTGAGAATAAAATTATCGTATATAATGGTATAATGGATAGATATGACATCCCAAAATCAGAAATTCAAAATGCTGGT
>DASQRW010000057.1:0-6405 GCA_035642715.1 Nitrososphaeraceae archaeon
TATAACAATATCTGGGACAAATTGATGAAAAGTTGCCGTGCACAACTGTTATCTGTAAGATCTTATCCATATCTTGAGTGTTCCCAATAAATATTAATTTTTTTTTCAAAATAAATGCTTGATTTTGAAGGATCGTGATACAGCATTATCTCCTATACTCTTGAAATATTTTTTTGTAATTATAAAAGAATATGGCGAAATAGAGATATTGCTTTGAAGGTATATTGATAAGATGTAGATTTCTGTATATTTGCTAAACGTTGCATAAGAAACACATCTGACCCTTAAAGAAGATAAGATTTTAAAGCGGAGTGTTGACACTTTAAGTTGGAGTGGGAATAGCAAAGCTCGCGAAAGTTACCCTAATACTTCCTAGAGTGGAATCTGCGCAGGCTATAAGCAGACTTGCAGAATTTCAATGGTTTCATCCTGTAACTACAGCTTCAGAACATTCAGAGCCTAATCTTGATAATTTATTATTACGGTCTCAAAAATTATATCAGAATGTAGACGAAATTGTTCGAGCGCTTGGAATCCAAGTAGGTATTGGTATCATCGATACAATGATCAAAGGTGCAAAAAAAGAAAAGAAAGAGTTTAAGGTAGCTGAGTTAGAGTCTTTGGTTGCTAAGCTTGAAGCAGAATCAAAAATTCTGATTGAAGAATGCCGGGCTATTCTTAACGAACAGGCATCGCTAAAAAGGCAAATCGAAGAATACAACACATTAAAAGATGCTCTGAATGTGGTGTCTGGATTACAAGTCAATTTAAATAGAATAGGCGAAGGTACACGTTTTTTTTCTGCTATGTATATAATCAATATAAAGGATTTTCTGGAAATTCAACGGTCTCTTCCTGGAATTCCGCTTGTCACCATCCCACTAAATGATTTTCAATCTTCTTTGTTCGCTGTGGGCGCTAAGGATGAAGCAGACAGAATCAACAAAGTAATCAGAAGTTTTGATGCCTATCCATTTGTTATCCCTGCGAACCTTCCACAAAATCCTAAATCTGCATATGAACATGTCCTCACTAAGATTACTGAACTAACTAAAAAGAAGAAGGAAATAGATAGCCAAATTACTAAGATTACTACTGATATTACTCCAAAAATACTTTCCATACATGAAGGTGCAAAAGTTTCAAGAGATGTTCTTGAAACTCTTCGCAAGCCAGGAGGCCTTAGAAAATTTGCAATAATACAGGGATATATTCCTGATATAATGGCTGAAAAATTTAGGAGAGTCACAAATAAATGGATTACAATTGTCGAGGATCTAGAAGAGTCAGAATCCTTGCACAATGAAGGATATGATGGAAAAAAAAAGGATGATCTTCAACCAAAACCCAGCTTGTTTGTAAACAGCCGTTATTTAAGGTCGTTCGAGCCAATTACGCTTACACAAGGTCTTCCAAAAACCAGTGAATTGGATCCAACACCTATGATCGCCTTTATCTTTCCGATTTTATACGGACTAATGTTTGGTGACCTAGGACAAGGAGCAATAATAGCAGCAGTAGGTGCCATTTTTAGGATTCGTGGAGTTGGAAATCTCAGACAATGGGGAACTCTTCTAATGGCGTCAGGCATATCTGCAATGATTGTAGGTCTTATCGTTGGAGAAGCATTCGGCTTCCACATACAAGAATTACCAGGGGGAGAGGCATTAAAATCAACTGGCTTTATTGGGATATTAAATACGACAGAATTTACCCAGGAGAATGTTTTGACTATTCTTACTATATCTGTTAACATTGGAATCCTGCATCTGATTAGCGCATTCAGTCTAAGTATATACAAAGGTATAAAGCAAGGGAAAGGCTTTGAAGTTGTAACACAACGCATCCCGGTTCTTATCATGTATATGGCTATAATCTCTATTATGCTGGCTGCTGTGGGGGCAAACTATCAGGTTCTAGAAATGTTTAGTAGCCAAAATCCTGCTCCTTTCTTTTCTCATATTGCTGGAGATTGGGTAACTGTCGAACTTACAGCGAAGATAGCTTTTCCTATATTGTTAGGAAGTATGGTTATACAAATTATCGCAATCCCGCTTGGGGCTAAACTTGGAAAGATACATGTCCATGGAAGTATTGGTGAAGAGTTATTCATGACGGTCATAGAAGTAATGTTAATTAGGTTAGTTGAACTTTTCGCAAATACTATAAGTTACACAAGAATTGGTATCATGCTTCTTGTACACGCGGCTTTAATGGGTACTGTGAATGGAGGCGTTGAACATTTTATGTCGCAGGGTAGTCCTGGAATTGCTATAGGTCTATTATTTTTAGGTAATATTGGAGTCATGATGATGGAAGGATTACTTGTGTACATCCAGGCACTCAGATTACATCTTTATGAATGGTTTACGAAATTCTATGACGGTTCTGGAACATCTTTTAGAAAAATTGTCCCTGAAATGCTCTATACGAGCATTGTTTGGGAAACAAGCATCGATAAGAAAATTCTTGAAAAGCAAAGAGTTGATATGAAAAGCATGGAAAAGGAAATTCTTGATAAAGAAAGTCCGAAGATATAATTTTAAAAAGCACCTGATTAAAGTGTAATTTCAATTACACTTTAATCAGGATTTTGTTCCCCATCGGTTTGGTCGATGTAAATTTTGTTTATATTAATACTAATTTAAATGTGCCGCCAGGTAAATATGTAAAACAGGTTATTGAATAACTTTTTGGAAATCACATGTTTCATAATATGATATAAAATATATTTTCTTATCTTTATTACTGCTTTTATTGCAGTTGATTAACTGAAAGTTAACAAACACCATCCATAAGATTAAAAAGTTATGACAGATCCTTTGAATTGAATTTGCCTGTAATTATATTCATTATGGCTACATCCACAATCACAATTTATTATCTCAACTGCTTTAGTATAGAGTCTGTATGTATTCCTTCATTTTATTACGTAGTCCTGTACGATAGTTGTGGTAACATATTACTTAAATTATTATTAACTTTAAATGCATCCTTGAATATATAGTAATTCTATATTTCTACGGCTTTCCGTTAACTCTAGCTTTCTAATGCCGACGTTGATGTCATAGACTGTGTCAGATAAAATGCGTCAACGTTCCTAATGCTTTTCTACTCAGTCATATTGCGATGCGCTTTATCATACAATACTGAAATTCTATTATTGTTGGACAATAATATTCAAAATTATATAATGACTTTAATGACTACATCAGTTTATGAAGAAACAGTTGTTCTTATTTAACCTGAAGCTGTTCGAATCCTGAGGCGAGATCCGATATTTTTTCTGACCAAGATGTTGCCTTTACGATACTGCTTGCGACCAATATACCGTCAGCGCCTAATTGAAGAGCACTAGTCACGTCACTTTTGTCTGTTATTCCAGCACCACAAATCATCTTAGTGGAGGTGGAATTCTTTGCCACTGCTTGTAAAGAATCAATAATAATTAATGGATTTACCTTCGAAACTGACTTTCCTGAACCTATCAGTTCGGGTGGTTCAACAGCAATAAAATCGGGTGCTAGATCTACTACTTCTGCAACTTCCTGCGCGTTTTGTGCACATACTATAGATATCATCTCTAAACGGTGTAAGCGCTCGACTAAATTCTTTATAGCCTTGTTATCTAGTCTATGTTCGCTATGATTTATCAGAGAGCCGACTGCTCCATAAGATTTTGCTATCTCGGGAATAAAGAATCCAGTAGTTGAACCAATTTTGGAATCATCTACATGCTGACATATAACAGGAATCTTAACATTCTGTATTACAGCTGACAGCGAGGGTTGAGGTGGTGCAATTACAATTTCTGTCCCAAGATTATCTGCTACCTTCTCAGCTATTTTTGCAAGTCTAATAGTATGATCTGCAGAAACTTCAAGATAGTTTTTAAAATTAATAATGAAAGGTCTTTTCATCTTTTGTCTGCTCTTTTGGTCTTGCAGTTTCCTGAAATTTGACATTATCTATATGTCTCTGAATTTTTCGTTCAACTTAGACATTCTTGCTTCATATCCTTTATTGTATTCTAATTCTTCTGGGACCAACGTAGCTGGATGAATGAATCCTTGGTTACGCATAAGCATTGCTCTTTCAGATGCCCACATCCTTTGCAAGTCCCAATCGGCCGTGCCAAAACCATCATGTGGACCTGTAAGTTTGCCGTTATGCATACTAAACACCAAACATGACACAATAGGGATAGAATAGTTTAGACTTGCAGCAGAATTCAATCTGACAGGCATAAGTGGCATATGGTGACTTCCTCTGGTGTTTCCTGCGACATAGTGGGGATCGTTAAAGGCACTGCCTGCTTCCTCGGTAGCCGGAAAATTCTTTTGCGTTCGGACAATGGCTATCGGGTCATCTTTTCCTACGTATGTGCCTGCAATGTTATGTAATCTATCTGTAGAAGCCGATAAAATCTGCTCGCCATCCGAGGACATTACAGAATCCACAACATATCTTCCAGGGTACATTAGTGATGCTTCTAATTCTGGCTTGTCTTCCCACATTCTGAGATCAGCGATCTTACCATTCATTACGTCCAAGATTCTGATGGTTACGCCCGCTGCCAGCTTCTCATTAATAAGGAGGCCAGTGTTACTTCTTGCATCAACAAATATTCTCCATATTGGAAAGTTAAAAGCACCTGGTTCTGTCTTGTCAGCTGCAAATATACAAAATACTTCGCTTGGTCTTTCCTCCATTTCTATTTCGGCCACACCAGGTCCCATCCCTTTTACATTTCCTGAAAATGCGTCCTTAAGCAAGTCTTGGCCAGCGCCATATAGACCCTGTTCTTTTGCAATTCTAGTTCCTTCGATAAAAGCATCCCACGCAAGTTTGTGAATCTGTTCGTTATCTATACCGAGCGTATGAGTCATGATAATATGAATATCATCTCCTGTGTAACCAACATAGTAGTCTACTAGCAGGGATGATTTCTTCGAAACAAAGTTCTTTACAGTTTCAACAAGCTCCTCGCTTGGACGAGTATGTCCACCGATTCCTCCTATGTCTGCTTTAATAGCAGATAATGTTATTCGCATAGCGAGAGTTCATTATCTGTTGTTTAAAAATTTTCGGATTTATTTACAAAAGGTATTTCACGATATAGCGACGGCAAAAAGATATTGATAAAAGGTATTGATATTAGACATATTGTTTGTATTCAAAATAATGGCATCGACCATTAACATTGGTCTTTCGATATATATATAGGATGATCAAGAATCAATGTCTTTAATTTATTTTGATGAATTAGTTCTAACTTACAATCTGTACGATCTAAAGATATGACCTTCATACTGATAAAATTATTTAAAGTGTAACAGATCTTGAATAAATGCTTTATATTTGCTACTATAAGAATTGTTTTATCGCGAACATCTCCAGGTCTTGTTTCTTATCTTAAAATGTTGATAACAACAATTTTGTAACTTGATGCGCCATTATATAATTGGTTATAAATGACTGACAAAGTGAAGTATATGAGCATGGCATTCTAAAGTTGTTTTTACTTGTCACGATTTCTGATTTTTAGAATGGCCGCAATGCAAGCATTAGCAAAATATTGCATTGAAAAACAAGACATACGATTCCTCGACAGAAACGTAGAAATATGCCAAATGATATTAATTGATTTTAAAAAATCTGTCGACTTTTTTTAAGACATGATGGGCCATGTCAATTAGTAAAGCATCTTAATTGATATTTTTTGTACCCTGTTTGGTGTTCTTTCTCGGTGGAAAAATTGTTCTCTCAATACGACAGACTGTATCGCTGTATTACTAAGTTTGGTTTTCTATAACTTGTTTGGAATTATAGAGTATCAAAGAATCGGGATCCTATTTATACTACTAACTATTTGGCTTGAAGCATCGATTATATAAAAGAAATATCAGAACAGATACATAAGATCCAGAATTATTTGGGAGGCGTTGTACATCTTCTTTGTAACAATTAATGATTAATGTAAAAATGATATTATCATATTCTGAACCTATATCACAGATCGTGATTATATATATATATTTATCGACACTCAGTATGGCGACACTTTCTCAAAGTAATAACTCATTATATAGTACGATGCTGTCAAAGCCATTAGCAATAATTATACCTAAAGAATAAAAACTTAAATTCTGTTCGATATACTATTAATTTGTGAGAAATCCTTTTCGGTCCTCTCGATCACCATATGAGCGAAGAAGAAGAGCTACTATTGAAGGAGAGCCGCTTGAAAACGTAGGTGGTCGACCGTTTGTTAGAATAGTAATTCCTGCTATAATAGGCATTATAATACTATTGTTTGTAGTTAGTGCCAGTGTAAAGATAGTTGATGCAGGTCATAGAGGTGTTTTATTAAGATTTGGTGCTGTAGACACAGGTATTGCATTA
>DASQRW010000058.1:0-12980 GCA_035642715.1 Nitrososphaeraceae archaeon
TTTCTAAAAGATAATCCTAAAAAATATAAGTATAACCCATAGCAAACATACTTTGCAGACGTTCTGTTTCTTTTAAATATATGCATAAAAGAAGAAGTAGGATTCATCCAGCTATAGATTTATCGCCAAGTTAACAGAGCCCATGAATATCAAATGAATGGATAAATATTATGATTTTTCATTATATCGACTAAAGAATTTTGATCAATGGACGTGTATATTCAATTAGTGTTTAATGCCTTAAATATTCCTACATTTATAACACAAGATACCACTCTTATATTTGTAAAATGTCAGTCTCTTTTTATTCTAATTTACCACGTCCATTTCTATCGTTATTTAATTCTTCCTTCTTATTGTTTCTATCGAAATCTAGCTAATTCAATATTTCTTTCTTCAATTAAGATCTCGACGAGTTCTTTTCAATAGGTGTTATGGTCTTTCTTGGATTATTCACCTTAATGATTTTAGTATTACTATTTCTTTTTTCGAGCAGATATTATAGAAAGTATGTCTCTGTCTTTAATCTCATAATTAATTGGTAATCTAAGACCATCACGAATATCTATTGCGTAAAGCAATCCTTTAGCAAGTTCACTATGAATCTCTTTAGCAAGATCCTCGACAGTAGATCCAGACTTCATTAAATAAACATCTGGCAAAACATTCCCTGACTTATCAGACAGTCTACTTGCTTCAGCCACAGGATAAACAGCATTCATTCTAAGTAGCTTGAAGACAGCAACATTGATAGCAAACTGGACGCCTGTTCTCATATATTCATCTAGAATATCTTTTCTTATGAAATTCAAAGCCCATTTCTGTTTATCAGTTAAAATACTTTGATCTTTAATTTCAAATCTTTCATCACCAGGAAAATAACGGATTAATCCGCGATTAGCTGCCCGTCTCAAGGTTAATTCTGCATCAGCGCTAGACGGAACAATAATCATATCGTTATATTCTTCACGTACTCTCTTGAAATTATCGGTAGCAGACGGCAAATCTACCTTGTTTGCTACGATTAATGTTGGTTTTGATATATCTCGTAAACTCCAACAGAAGTCCTTGCTCTCTTGGAATCCTAGTTCATCAAATTTATGATTTTCAAGTTTGTTTTCTTCAAGAGCCATCTTGACATGTTCTTCATTAACACCAATGCCTCGAAACACATCTGCAATTGCATATGGAATGTCAATCCCTGAATTAATTGCTCTTGAAATTTTGTCACGGTTGCCTTCAAATAATTTCAAATACCACATTACCAACTCTTCTTCTATGTCGCCTATATCCGCTATAGGATCTCCGCTTCCCGGTTCCGCTATTCGTCCGGCAGCGTCAATACTTCCTGATACATCAACAATATGTAATAACGCATCAGATTGCGCTGCCACAGAAAGGAATTTATTTCCCAAGCCTTTTCCTTCCCATGCTCCTTTAATTAGTCCAGGTAAATCAACTAATTCAACAGGAATAAAGCGCCAGCCATCTATGCAACGTGAATTCTTTGGGTTATCCTGTAAATTGAGTTCTTTATGAACGCATAGGGTGACTGCATTAGCGTTCCCAATAGTAGGCTGCTTCGTAGTAAATGGGTAATTGGAAATATCAGCTGTGGCAAGGGTTGCAGAATTAAAGAATGTAGTTTTCCCAGTATTGGTTTTGCCAATTAAGCCGATCTTTATCATATACCAATACAAAAATTGGTGTGCTTATTTATATCTCACTACTAATAGTGAGTAAGAAATCCATCAGCATCTATCTCTATGCCGCTAAATTGACATAAAATTGAGCTAGTAAAATTGCCAGAACATCCAATTAAATTGATCCATCATTGTTCATTAATTATGACATTTGCATTGGTTGAATGAAACCAATAATAACTAGGCATGGATCCTAAAATTTGTTTGTGATGATGATTGTTGCATCTACCTTATGAACAAAAATTGTTCATTTTAAAACAAATACACTATGTGGCAATTACGATATAATTATCTGACACTGACTTCATATCGAAGATGATAGCCAACCATGTTAACAAGTTTACGATAGGATTTACCCATTTTAATCATTAATGTTTTATAATTCTCTGATATCACGGAAGAAACATTATGATGAATCTTATTATGCTAGGATATCCAATTCATAAATATTACGTTCTGTTTCATTTATCTTAACCATAGTAGATTATCCAGTATCTATCGTTTCATCTGATGTTGACGTCACTGTAACAGTTCCGGTCATAAATGGATGTAATTTGCAATAGTATGAAATCAGGCTATCTTGTTGAGGCATTCTTATCGGTTTGCTTGATTGGCCTGTTTGGATAAAGTCAGTATCAAATATATAGTCAGTTATTAGTTCTTCATCATTAGTAGATGTTGCAGTATGGATAGCGCTATCTTGATTGAGCCATGTGATTGTACTTCCAGGCGTTACAAATAGGTTCTGCGGATAGAAGAACCTCCCGTTTGACTGCTTATCTGCTCCTTTTACAATGATGACATTAGTGTGTCTTTCTGCTATTGAACTGTCTCTCGACATATCGTAAGGCAGATTATTTGCATCAGTATAGAATTGATCTAACTGTGCCTTACGCATTGCATTTTTGGCTATTATGTCATGACTGGACTGTTTCTTTAATGAATCTATAATTTCAAAGATAACTTGTGTTATATTAGTTCCTACGTGTGATCTACTTTCAGTAACTGCTGCTTTTGTACTTCTCTCATCCACTAGACCCCCGATTGTCTTATGATTGCCCTCTTTTGCTTCGAAAGATTCTATTATACCATATATCGGCTGATTATTGAATTGATTTTCAATTAACCGTGAATTCAACATAATTTTTATTATATTATCTTTACTAATCACTATAGTACAGTTAACGTCTTTCCATAGATTCTCACCATTTAATTTAATGTCTATTTTTGCATCAATTATATTTAATCGAGAAGATGTTGATATATGAGTAAAATTTTTCACATCTGGTCGAAAATTATAAAGTTCATATATATTACGTTCTGTTCCATTTATCCTAACCATGGTAAATTTTGCTTGGAAATCCTTTATGATTCCTTGATCTACTTTAAACATCCAATTTCCACTTAAGATCTGCGGCTCCATTTTCGGAGTCAGTACAAATTGCTCTGTTGATGACTCGTATTCTGCAGTCCTATTTGTGTTATATGTTGAGCTTATTATAATCTTTGTTAATAAATCAATGTTATTGCTATCTAATGTTCGATTATCATATATTGCACCAGCAGGTGCCCCCATAATACTGTCAGTCAAATTGGAATCGCTGTCCGTAGCGAACAATCTGCCAGAAACTAATGGGCTTTTAGCTAGTGTTTTATTTCCTTCGTAATGATTTCCATCGAAAGTCGATTTGGATGCACCTTCATTATATAATAGAGATACTATAGGTCCCCTAGCAATAAAAGAACCAGCTTTATTTTCCGGAATAATGGTAGAATGTACATTCTTCTTCATTGAAAGCAACTCGGACGAAGATAAGTATCCAATGATAATCAGAATACTTACTATAAATATCATAATTGAAATTTTCTTTTTCATCAAATCAAGGTGCTGGAATCTTTTTAACATGTTTACGTCTATATTAATTAATCATGAACATAATAAAATAAAACATGGAGCAGCCAGCCTGTAACGCACTCAATTCCTAAATTTGTAGAAAGCGACGAAGAACGCAATAATGCGTACCGAATAAGCTATTTCTCATTTATTTATTAATTTATGATTTAGGTGGCTAAAGAGTTTGTAAAACACATCTGTAGAGAAATAAAATACATATTATACCCAATAGTTCGACAATCTATAATAGATCAGAGCATTATTCAATCAATCGCATAGGCTAAATATACTCATCATAAAAATAAAGAACTATATTATAATGGAATAAGATGCATTATTGAATCTATAAGAAACATGTAGAGGAATGGTTAACATTTTAATTGTTTTAGTCCCGATTATCATTAAAAATCGGCTAATCTATCAGCAGACATTTTATCTTCAGTAGCTCTATAACGCAGTCGATAATCTGCCTTAACTGAGATTAGATTCTCCAACTTATCAATTAGATTTTCAGAATATCAACAGTATGATAAAGGAGATGCTATCTAGGTGCTGGTATGCGGTAGAATATGATCGTTCAAGAATCCCTAATAATCCAGCAGATGTCTTTTTGATGATATTGTAATCCTTTGACCATGTTCTGATGATATCTTCGTAATAGATACTAAGTTTGGTTGATATATACTCTTTGTTCTGGCCTTCCAAACTTATTTATCGCTCGATTATGACAGGAACATCATGCTTTTTTCTCTCACATGAATTCTCTGACTATTTTTCTCCTATTGTAATTTAATTGATGCTCTATATATATAATATATGCATATATAACAAAAATATCAATAAGTCAGAGGTTAACCTATTTTCTTTTATTTTTTACTACTCACATTCGTAGTATGAAAGATAGGGAATGCTCTTGTTTTTCACTCTTATGCTAATTGATTAAGATTCTGTTCTAAGGCTGATTCTGCTGGGTCGACATTATTATAAATAATCTTTTTTTGGGAAATAAAGCAAGACGATATCTCGAATTTAATAATTCAAGAGTATACAACAACCTTTTCATTATACTTGTGATGATTTTAGGCGACTTAAATGGTATAGCAAATGGTTAGAAAAACTGAAGAAAGTAAGATGAATGATATGATTGGCGTTTTCTTGATGATTTACAAACAGAGATTATTACTATTGTAGGGGAAGAGTAACTGCGCCCTCAGATGCTGATTGTACGAGAGAAGCGTATTTAGCTAGCGCTCCGTTAGTATAGCGAGGTGTTAATGACCTCCATTCACTTTTCCGTTTAGTCATTTCAATTTTGGATATCATTATTTCTATCTTTCCTTTATTAATATCAATAACTATTTCGTCACCATTTTTAACCATTGCAATTGGGCCTCCTACCATGGCTTCTGGTGCAACATGACCTACCATAAATCCCCGTGTTGCACCTGAAAATCTCCCATCTGTTACCATAGCGACTTTGTCTCCTAAGCCTTGACCAACTAATGCAGCTGTAACTGCTAACATTTCTCTCATACCGGGGCCGCCCTTTGGTCCTTCATATCTAATGATAACAACGTCATCTTCCTTTATTTTTCTCTTTGATATTGCATCAAATGCTTTCTCCTCATCTTCAAAAACTCTGGCACTTCCAATAAATTTGGTAGTGTTGATACCAGCAATTTTTATAACTGCCCCTTGTGGAGCAAGTGAACCTTTTAAGATTTTCAGCGTACCTTCTTTATGAATAGGGGTGTCCATTTGTTTGATGATCTTCGTGTCAACACTATCAGTGAATCTTTTTGATTCAATGTTATCTCTCATTGTCTTACCTGTAACAGTCATCACTTCTCCATCAATCAACCCTCTTTTTAGTAAATAACTCAGTATAACCGGAACACCTCCTGCCCTATCGAGATCTGACATAACATAAGCTCCGCCGGGTCTCATATCGGCTATATGTGGAGTTTGCTTACGCACTCTCTCAAAATCATTCATTTTTAATTTAATTCCTAACTCTTTAGCTATAGCCAAGAGATGTAATACTACGTTTGTTGAACCCCCTATTGCGTTTGCTATTGCTATTGCGTTCTCAAATGCTTCAAAGCTCATTATATCTTTTGGCCTAATACCATTTTCAATTAAATTGTAAATGGCTTTTCCTGTCTTATAGCAAATTGCTTCTCGTCTATCACTTTCAGCAGGAGGTGAAGCGCTTCCTGGCAAAGAGATTCCTATTGCCTCACTTATACAAGCCATAGTATTGGCAGTGTACATTCCTGCACATGAACCTGAAGCAGGACATGCAACATTTTCTAAACTCGTAAGCTGTTCCAATGTCATTTTACCAGAGTCATATTTGCCAACGGCTTCGTAAACGTCTTGAATTGTTACCTGTTTGTCATTCCAACTGCCAGGCATAATTGTACCCCCATAAACAAATATCGAGGGTAAATTAAGACGTGCCATGCCCATTAGAGTTCCTGGAAGACTTTTGTCACACCCAGAAACTCCTACAATACCATCATATTGATGAGCACGCATCATAATCTCAATAGAATCTGCTATGACTTCTCTGCTGACTAATGAAGCTTTCATTCCCTCATGTCCCATTGCTATTCCGTCGGAAACAGCTATTGTAGTGAATTCCCTTGGAGTACATTTCGAATCTTTTACTCCTTTTTTGACATTTTGAGCAAGCCTACCAAGATGAATATTGCAAGGTGTTGCTTCATTGCATGTTGACGATACACCTATTAATGGTCTATTTAAATCCTCAATAGTGAGACCCATTGCTTTATACATTGCTCTATGGGGTGCTCTAGCGGGACCTTCTATTGATTTTCTGCTTGGTAGTATCATCGATGTAGTTCTTCCCAATTGTATATTTTAAGATTCTTAAGACTTGGGTATTGTATTAAATATATGAATAAATTAATCAAGAACTGCTGTAATTTTTATAGCATCTATTCCGTCCACCTTAAAAATAGTTTCGCACATGCCACATTCGGCATTACCACTAGAAAGATCGTTGATTGAGATTTCGTCGTTGAGATAATCACACTTTGGACAACGAAATGAGAAATTTATATCAAAGTTCTCTAACTCTATTGTTTCGCCCATAGTCTATCAATAAATGGATTTACTATATTTAAAATTCGCTACTCTGACGATAAAAGTAAAGGATAATTGCAATGACAAGTAACGAATATCAATATGGTGTCAATTGAATTACTATTAGATTTTATTAAATAGTAAATAGTACTCATAAATAAATATATAATGCCTTAGAATGGAAAGTAAATTACATAATGGCTAACTCTCCTTGTGTTTTCTGTTCGATAATATCAGGCAAGCTGCCAAAAGCCATACTATATGAAGATACAAATATTCTTGCAGTGATGGACAAATATCCAATAAATGTAGGTCATACTCTAGTAATTCCAAAGATCCATTATGACAATTTGTTATTGATGCCGCCACATGAAGTAGGTAAACTGTATGCTATGATCCCTGTTATAGCAAAGGCCGTAGTACGTGCCGTTAAAGCAGACGGCTTTAACGTTGGACAAAATAATGGCAGAGCCGCCAATCAGATAGTTCCTCATGTTCATGTTCATATAATCCCTAGGTTCAGTCACGATAGCCCAGATGGAAAATGGCCTGTTAGGCGTGTCGCCCACTATAACGAACTTATAGGAACTGCTGATAAAATCAAATTGCAACTTAACCTTGCTTTAAAAAGCGATATTATAAGTAACATTTAGTCTGTAATTGAATTAGTGTCAAAGAATCCTTTTACCATTTATTATATATCCTTATTGATGTCGGTTATAAAACCAGTATTAATAATCGATAGTATAAATGAAACATTCTGAACTAATTTCATTATCATATCGTTGTAAAGTAATTTAATGAAGGATTTATAAAGCCTCTTTGATATGGAATTGTTCTTACATTTTTTCATTAGATGAATTATCACATTTCTATATAGAGTATTCCTCTCCAATCGATACCTGAATGGTATTTCTTTCAATAATGGAGTTTGATTACTTTTGAAATCTTTTGATAATTGACAAAATATTGTTTTATCTACAAATTGTTATAATATACTGAGCAAAAATTAAGAATAAGGAAATAGAATGTGAAGAACTTTCAGCTTTCATGTTTTCCTCTTAATTTGAGCGGCAAAATTAGATTATATTCCTTTATTATTATCAAGAATGAGTATGTGAATATCGCTATACCTAACGTGTACCCCATCGCATACATTATTCTACTAAAATAGGTCACACCTGAAAAGAGATTGAAGGTATCATCTATGACAAACCAAATATAGATCAGCATAATCAAGGTAATCAAAAAAAACAAAAAAGGTATTATAAATACAAAGAAACGTGCTATGTGGTTTTGTGTTGGCTTTAAAGGATCAATCCACAAAGGTGCATTGACAACTATATGCTGGTCGACTAGCATATCGCTCTCGGAGTATCTTTTCTTGTATAATTGATATAATGCTCCACGGAGTTGATATACATTGCGAAGGATAGAGATAGATACCAAAAAACCCAATGCAAGTGATACAGGATAAAGCGGTATTATCTCTATAAGGAGAATGTTTTGAAAAGGAGAGACCGGCTGCTTAAATCGAATGTCAATCTGATCTATCTGACTCAGCAGTTCATCTGAAGTTTTCTGCAATCTCTTTTTCTCATCCTCTAAATCTGAAAGGAGGTCTCCTCCTTTTTTATCTAAATTAGATTGGATCTTCGAGAGAAGATCTTTGAACCTGTTGTTTTGATTTCCAATTATCTGCTCATACTCATTCCAACTATCTAAAAAAATTTCATTAAATATAACATTAACCTCAGCGTTTCCAGACATAGTTAAGGTTAAGATCTGCGGATATGTTTTCATCTCCTTCTTCTGAGTATCCCACTTATCTACTAATGATTGCTGTATGCCGTCAAGTTCTTCTTTTAAAGCAAGCTTGTCTTTGCTTTCTAATAATTCTTCCCCAACTATGAGAACCGGTACAGTAATATTGTGATACAAAATTTGCTTGTATCCATCTAATTGACTTTGAATTTTCGTTCTCACATTACAATCGAGCCATTCATATGTTACTGTAGGCATCATGCTGCAATTCTGAAATCCTTTATCAACGGTATGTTGTGGTCCAGTCTGAGAAGAATTGGGTAGCCAAAGATTAACTGCAAAGGCACGTATGTCCTCAGGACCACGTATTATTTGATAATAGAGAGCTTTGAATATATTGTTAGATTCGCCCAGGATATAAATGCCATTTTTTACTTGCTTGATTTTGTTATTTAGTTGATTGATTTCGTATAAAGTGTCATTTTGTTGTTTAGAGATGCTTTCCTTCTCAATATGAATATAGATATATGGTAACAAAGTAGTAAAGAAAAAAAACGAACCTAATACTATTAATAAACTGAAGATAACCTTAAACATCTTAAGTTTACTGCTGTAAGAAAGAAAAATTCTCCTAATTTGCTCTTCCAACAATTCGTAAAAATCTTTTTCATCATTTTTGTCTCTCGTCATAGTCTTTCTAATGTACCCCTTGCATCTAAATAACTAGCAATATGGCATGTGGTGCCAATAATAAAGAATTTAATCAAGATGCTTATATTTTAAATTGCAAACAGACAATTATTATTTACGTCAAATACATTCAGCTTAAACGAGATAAGAGAAATTGAAAGTCAAAAAACAAAGCCACAAAATAATATATAATTATTAAACTATCTCTCTATATGGCATTAGGTATCTGTGAAACCCTGCTGCCGAGGTATTTGTTGTTTAGAAAATAAAATCTTCAATCTAAGGACGAAAGTTTGCCTGAAATTGAAAGATTTTGATAATACTCCGTTCTACTTATGATATGGGCAAGTAAAGTAATTAAATCCTATTTACAGAATCTGCGGAACAGATTTATCCATGAGTAATTACCATATTGGTAGTTAATACATTATAGCTTCATACAATTGTCAGATAGATCTGCGTAGCTCCTTCCACAATGTACTGTACTGCAATTGCTGCTACCAAAACTGCAAATACTCTTGTAATTATCATAGAACCACGTCTTCCCAGTATTCTGTAAATAGGATTTACTAGTAGTAAGATGATATACGTTACACTAATTACAATTGCGATGGACAATATTGTTACGATTAATCCAGCAGCTTGGAAAGAAATTATTACAGAAGTAATGGCTCCTGGTCCTGCAAGTAAGGGAAATGCAAGTGGGACTACTCCTGTCTCGCCTGGTACTGTACCACCAAATCTCCATGCTCCATAAGTCAGTAATTCTATTGATACGATAAACAATAGCACTCCACCTGCAATCATAAAACTGAATATAGTGATCCCAAAAATACTAAGAATCTGCGTACCAGCTATTGCAAATACGATCAACAATACACCTGCAGTAATAACGGCTATCTTTGAAACCGCTTTCCGCTCTCTTTTTTGCATATTTTCAGTTAGAGCAATATAAAGAGGAACAGTTCCAATAGGGTCAATTACAACAAAAAGAGCAATAGTGTACCTGATGATATTATCTACAAATGCATCTGAAACCGCAAAAAATCTTTGTATTGTATTTGAAATGACATTAATAAATTGAACTGGTGACTTCTCATCTTTTAAAAAAGAGTCTTGTTGTGTATATTTTGTATTTATGTTGATATTATTACTTCCATTAGATTGACAATCATCTAATGTTATGTTGTCGCATTGTGTTATTGGCATTGCTATGTTGAGCAATAAGATTATTTCTATTACAGATGTCATTTGTTGGATGAAATTGTATCTACTTTATTAAAAACCATATAAAATCAAAGCATTCTGTGAAGGTAATGGATGATGTCTATATGTCTGTATTTCATTACTGTACTTTGGATATCTGAATGTATAGTGCTATATTTCCATTTAAATACGCTTGAATACCTACTGTTAAATCTATCTATAATAGCGATTCACAATAAGTTATTATATGCTCTCACCTATTGAGTTAATAAGAAGCCAATAGACTGATATATACATACATATGCATGCAGAGACACATACACACATGTTATGTAATGCAACAAAAAAGCTGTAACTGTTCTAGGTCGTATCAAGTCTTCTTGCTAGAAGAATTGAAGGAAATATAAGAAGAAGAGTTGCCAATCCATACTGAAATCCAATTATGCCACTCACGAATATGGAATCAAGTATTATTATAGATATTATCATATTTCTGATAGTATTTTGAATATCAATTGGAGCAAGACTAGCATGACCTCTTAGTATTGGAATGAACGTAATAATCATAACAACGGAGAACAAGGCTAGATTAACAAATGCTACGGTTTGAAATATTCCAATCAAACCTACAATTGTTATTGATATTATAACAACAAATACTATTGCGAATGGGAAAATAATATTAAGTCTCGTCGCCTTACCACTTACCTCTTTTTTACTAAGGACACTTATTGATAAAATATATAGAAACATTGTAGTAGCAATAAATAGTAGCATTGTAATCGATTCGCTAGATAGCAGAAGCATAGAGAATGCAGGACTAGCTCCCAATATCACATTAACAAATCTTGCAAAACTCATACAGAGTGGACCCGTGATGGACTTGTGTTTTAAACGAGAATCATACGCAATAATGATAGCAGTTAGTATGACAGCAAATACAAAGCTCATCCAACTAATGAGAAGAGAAATGACGTTGGCAGCTATCATCGATGAAATAGCAATAGTTAATGCTTTTCGTTTTGACACATTTCCAGATGGTAGAGGTCTCGTAGGACGCTCTTTTTTGTCTATTTCAATATCAAAATAGTCGTTAAAGACTATTCCTGCCATATAAAGAAGTGAAGACGTAACCATTAGGCCAGCCAAGTGCAAGACATTTGTATTGTTGAAAGAAGAAGAGATAGCAATAACTATTATACAATAGCCAGGTAAAATATTAGAGGCAGCACTAAATAAATTGGGTAAACGAACTAGACTTATATATTGTCTAAACACAAAACTGGCTCCGCTGTATAAATAAATATCATCTTTTTATAAACTACTCCTAGGCATATATGTGGTCTTTTTTCGCATAATAGAATTATTGATATGAGAGTAGAATAAAGATATGCTCTTTCAGATAACTTCAAATTTCCTATATTGCTCAAAATTTTATATTAAAGCTCATCGACTAATGGTGACTATGGTCTGAAAGATCAGTCTATATCCAATTTGTAACTGATATTAGAAGCTTGACTAATTGATGAATTTTTCTTGGTAGATGCTCATTCTAAGTTGTTCTTTACATAAACTAATTCTTCATACCTTGCTAGAGTGTAGTAACTAGACAATTTTTCAAGTGAAGAAAAAAAGGAACTATACTCTAGAATAGAACATAGAAATAGATATATTTTATGTAACCCTGAACTACCACACGTATGAACAAATTGAATCAAAGAAATTACGTAACGTTAGCTGTGGCTGCTTTATCTGCTATTCTCGTAGCATCGATACTTGCGATAGGCCCACAAAATGCCATAGCACAAAATATGACTGGCGGAAATATGACTGGCGGAAATATGACGACTTCAAATCTAACAGGAACAACAGGCGGTAGCATGGGCGGTGAAGAAGGCGGCGGTGAAGAAGGCGGCGGTGAAGAAGGCGGCAGCATGGGCGGCTAAGGCGGAGAAAAAGGATAACAACTGGTAAACCGATCGACTATTTTTTATATTTTTTAATCTATCAGCCAAATCAACTATAGACCAATGAAACAATTCTTCTCTTCTGTTTCATCTTTGATTAAAGTTATTTAATATTTGAATGATTTACTAACAAAACAACGATACTATGAGGACGTAATCTACAGTCACGGCCAACTTTCGCACAATTTAATGGTAAGTTAAAACCACTTAAATTGCTGTTAAAAAGAGAAATAAATGTTGTTATTAGATAGATGAAAATATTTAATTTCATCTTCTATAATTGTAGCTAAGCATTCCAATATGTAATATTTTATTACAGTAAAAATTGAGATAGACGCAATTTTTGACATACTATATTGTACGGCCTGAAACATCAATAAATATGAGGTATCATGTTCACGATTGAGAAGAAAATATTGTTGGTAAAGTTAATATAATATATATAATATGACCAGCGGGTAGAGAATAAACTCTACAGATACAAGAAGAAAAAGACAGTGAAGAAAAATCATCTAAAAGAGAAATAAGATTTTTTATTCCGAAAGTATTTTAGAAGATTAACACGTTCTCTTAAGGAAATGGTAAAAGTATCTCAATGGTTGATTCTAATTCTTTGTTTTCTGTATCATCATTTAAATTCACATT
>DASQRW010000059.1:0-2475 GCA_035642715.1 Nitrososphaeraceae archaeon
TCTATCTTGCATATATTCAATGAGTTTTAAGATATCTGTTCTATCTCTGGCTCCTCCTCATCAACATTATCATCATTTACTCTTTTAATCCAATCTGCTAGTCTTTCTTTTGCGTCTCTTAAATAGGTCTCTCATTGGTACCGTAATATACTTGACTTAGGTTGAGGTGATATTTTAAGGTAATTTGGACTTTGAACTGAGGATTCAATGGGCCGGGTCGGATTCGTGACAGAATTGACATAATATTTTGGCCCAGAAGTATTCAGAAGACACCTTGAATAGATCTATTATCCAATTAAATAGATTGACAGTGCAAATATCTACTGCTAATAATTGTTATCTGGTTTGATTTTGTTGTTGTGGCTGATGCTGCAATGGCCCTGGTAGCTGGAAAAAAGGAATTCCCCCATTACCGCCGCCTAGAGAATAAGGCATTTGCCCGTTCCATCTATTGATTGTTTGCCATTGTAGATATTGTGGATTTTGACGTAGTTGTTCATTAATAATCTTGATAGCCTGTGATTCTCCGCTAGCTTTAGCAATGTTAGCCCTGGCTTGTGCTTCTGCTTGTACAACTGTCTGATTTGCAATAACCTGTATGGATCTCAAATTGTTTTGCTCCGTCAGATACTTTTGGAATGCTACCACTTTTGCTTCAATTTGATCAGCAAATGCTTTTGAAAACTTAAAATCAGTTATAAACACTGTCTCAACAACTATATCTCTATCCGAAAGAGTATTACGTATAGCATCAGCTATTACACCTTTTGCGGTCTCTCTTTTAGTTATGAGTTCTTCAGCATTGAATTTCGCAACACTTGCTTTAACTGACTCCTGTATTGTTGGCGCAATTATTCTATCAGAATAGTCGGCTCCAAGTTGCTGATATATTGCATTTGCATCAGTTGGGTCAATATGGTAGTTTAATGCTATTACTGTCTGGACTTCTTGCAAGTCATTAGATGCTGCTGAGGCCTCAGCTTGATATTTTAAAGTGCGTACTTCTAATTGTATTACCTGTTCAGCAAATGGAATTATAAAGTGTACGCCCTCTCCCAATACTCTATTTTCTACTGCACCTAAGTAAAGTATAACTCCTCTATGCCCTGCTTGTACTATAATCATAGATTCAGCCATTACTATTATTATAACAGTAAATGTCGCTATAGCAGCAACAATCTTTAATTTGTTTTGTATTATTGAAAAACCTGGTAGTATTGAAGACTTCTCTGATCCACCAATGTCTGCTCTGAGATTGTTGTCATCATGAGCATATGCACTCTTTACTTGTGTTTGAGCTATCTGACGCCTTTGCCGCTGAAAAATACGATTTACTGCAACAGCACCAACAATAAGTATTATTATAAGAATAATTGCTGTTGATACATCTATAATGGCCAATCCGTTGTATGTACTATATTCTACCTTTGACCATTTAAGCACATCTGATGATTTTGTTTTTCTTACTATTGTAATGGATTAATCGAATGCCCTGTAATCTCATTACCTCTCATCGTAATACAGCATACGCATTTTTGTTGCAAACATATTTTAGCTTGCTCATGGTTGCAGATTGAACAAATACATCCTTCTTTAGTGATTATACCAACTCTTTTCTGCTGTTTTGATTTCTCATCAGCATACAGCCATAGCATAATCAGAGGTATACCTATTGCAAAAAATATGAGTATAGTTCGTATAGGTACCCGGAGAACAAATAATGCAATTCCAAAACATAATGTAGCTATACCTAGAATTGAAATCCAGCGTGTTGTTATGTCCATTATATATACATACTCCTATCGAATATATTGGATTTCTTCCTCAACGACTTCTGTATCAGATGATGATGTCTTTTTTACCATCACTTTTTTGTTCTTTTTATATCTCCTTCTCACTTCTTCTAAAATTTCTTTTAATTGTCGCAATGAAATCTTTGATATTTTAGCGTCACATTCAATTCCTCTTGCATCAAGCACTTCTTCAGTTAATCTAACGATTTCGTCTTTATTTGCCATTTCTTCTGTTGTCAACATATTGTTTGCTAAAAACCTAGAATAAGCAAATTGACTCATGGTTATACATCTGTATATTATAATACAAGAACTTACTAATTACTATTAGCCAATTAATTATACCATTGTTATAGTAGTTAGTCTGTTCCATTGTTTTACCTATTCTTTGCAAAATTCTACGAATTGCAGATTTATCCTGGACCTGCCCTCTTTTTTTGAGCTGCTTGTTGTTATCATTATCGTCATTGGCAACAATTTTATCATTTGTTACATGTTCTAATTGTCTATACTGTTATTTACCTTCAAAGAGATACATTTAAAGCGCCAAATAATGGGGCGTGAAGTATAGTTGCTATCACAAATGGAAAATTAGACTTTGGTCCATGAGAGTAGAGATATTTTATTATGGAGAATTTGATGGTCGTAGAAATAAGAGAGTATTAGTGAAAGTAATTGGTGG
>DASQRW010000060.1:0-14411 GCA_035642715.1 Nitrososphaeraceae archaeon
TCGGGGTTGAATTTTGTTATGCCGTTTTCCCGTCCATCATCTAATAGTTTTTCAATTGTACTCACAAGTTTTTCAACACAAAGCTCTAATCCGTTTCTAATCTTTTTACTCCGTCTACTGGCACACCACATCCCAAACAGAGTAGCGTAAAATCTGAACGTTGTTGTAAATTCATAATGTATCCCATCCAATAAATCTCTAAATAATATTTCTATTTCTCAGGAGGAAATAAAATCGCTTGTATCTGCCTCATTAGGATCAGGATGGGTCAGACTGCATCCTGAATCTCTTGACATTCCAGCAAACATTACATCATTACAACAATTGAAGCCTGGTTTGCCTCCTGAAATAGCGAATAATCAGAATAACGTAGGAAAGCATTGGGAGGACAATCCAACCTGGAGTGGCACTTGTGATGAGCTTGCGAAATTAGCTAAACCCACGTTGGTCATAACTGGAACCGATGATGATAAGTACCAGCCGTATGTTAATTCTTTAAAGATTGCAGGAAAGATTCCAGGAGCCTGGCTTGTACAGATCAAAGATGCTGGTCATGCAGTAATGGATCAATATCCGGAAGAGATCGGTAATATATTAAATACATTTCTTTCGACTACAGCCCAATCCAACTAATAATATATTTTTTATGATCTAGTAGTAGTATGATGAGTTAGTTGTATTCTTGGAGTCAATAAGTAAATTAGATTCAATGATAAAAGAACAAGTATCCTTATGGGTTCGAATCCAATTTTATGTTTATTGTCTTATTTTGGGCCAAAAATATTGTGTCAAAAATAAGTCATATATCTGAATTTGTTATGGCTGTTTTATTATACTAACTAACAAAAGTTCGCTGACAAATTATTTACTATACAATCTGTTTATTATGCTTAAATAATAGATTTTCTTGAAAGTAGAGGATATACGAATTTAAGTTAGATAGTATATATCTAACAAATCCATTTTATTTCAATTTCATTTCTTTTCATTTCTTTTCATTTCTTTTCATTTCTTTTCTTTCTCTCTCTCTCTTTTTCTCATATTTAACTTCCTTACTAAATTATCATTTTGCTCACGGACACGAGATATTATCTTATCTAGCGGTGTATTCTCTATGATAAAACTATTCGCTAGACACTCTCAATAGAATAGAGCCAATCAGATGGCATTTGTTATTCAACCAACACCTTTTCAATAACGCGTTTCTTTTTGATATTAACTTTCTCAAGACCGCCATTTATCAACTTTAACAGCCAAAATATTGCAGCAAGAATTCTATTAATCCAATTCAAATACCTTGTTTTCTTTTCTCTCTCTTTTTCCTCTCTTAAATAGATATTATATCTTTTTGCTGTAATCTTTGCTATGTACGCATCATCATTATACAAGTTAATATTTCCATAATAACACATACAGATATAATAACATATTTGCGAAATCATAGTTAGGATTATATAAATAAATTTTCTAAATTTATTAATTGAAATTTACTTTTAAAGTGAGTATAAATTATATAGACATTCATCATCAATTAGCCTATTATCTCTACATGACCTACTTGACGTTCATTAAATGGCACAAATAAAATATATATAAAAAATGATTAGATAATGTATGTCTGAAAAACTTGACTATTACTTCAATTCTGCGATGAAAGAATATGCCCCATCATCAGAAGAAGTTGCCACGGTTATACTAAAAGCTATAACATCTGAAGATTCCAAGTAAATAAGAATATGCTGCCGATGATGATGATGTTAATGCTAATGCTAATGCTGCCCCATGATATTACAAAAAACAAAGAGCATGTCAGTAAGATTGAGTTTCAAAAAAATAATAATGCAAAATTTTTAAACTTAGATATATCTTTATTTGCATATAATAAAGATGAACACAATCACTTTAGTTTGAGATAAGATTAATTAATAAATCTCGCAGATATAGATTTGATAACTCACTTGAATATCGCTGCATAGTTTATTGCTGTTATTAAATATGTAATTAGATTATAGATCTTCTAAACTGAGAACAAATCTAATCTGAAATCATAGAGAGAGAAATGTGCGATGTGCTTAGATGATAAATAGTTTTTATTTTTTGCATGACATCTGCTATTTTATATCGAATTTATCATCAAGTTGAAGGGCCCAGACATATTTTTCTAAACAATTTCATTATATTTCTATTTCTGTTTTTTACTTTTACCTCTTGACTGGCCTCCTCCTAAATCATTTCTGATTTTTGCCATTTTCTTGTTTTTATTAGAGTCTTTGCTCTTTTCTTTGGCTGCATTCTTATTTACTTGTTTGTTGCCTTTTGATCTTCCTACCATAGTATATGCTACACTAAATCATATTTAGAGCAGACTACTAATATAACTGATAAGAATTAACTATGAGAAGAAGAGTTTCAATAAATAAAACGGATCTGAGTGTGATGTACGATGATATAGAGAGATATAGATTCAATTACTCTTTGTTAGATATGATATGTAGAATATACTATACTCAATCCTAAAGTTATCAGCGGTGATTGGGGGAATATGTGGGTGACTGAGTGACTGAGCGGGTGGATGACTGAGATTTGACTCAAAATTGCAACCCATAATCAAACGATCAGGCATCACCTAAAGCATAGAATACTTTAAAATAATAGAATAGGAAATAAACATTCTATGAGCAATATTGAAGCAACCGAAGATAATATAGAATCACCTTCTACATATGGAAATGAAGCTTACAAGGGGTACAGAAAGGATAAAAAGAAAAAGCAGAAGGAGGATTCAAAATTAGGTGAAACCAAATAATCGAGAATATGATAGTGTAAATTCAAGTCAAAATATTGTGCTTCATTTTTCATTGATGATGTTTTTACTTTTATGTCAATCAGAAGATGATTTAATGTGAAATCAATATATGATTAATATAGTCGCAAACGAAATAATAATAATAAGAGAAGCATTCCCCGAATGTAAGACAAATTTGACTCAATTATGCAACCCCAAAACATCTCAACATAAGAATTCACAGATAAGAAGATTAGGTAGATCAAGAATAGCTATTAAGAATAATACTTACTATGGATTTATTATTTAGCTGGCTCTCAAGAGATGGTAAGCTACTTTTAGCTGCTAAAATAGTAAGAACATTTGCATACGGATTTCTAAGCGTTATTCTTGCTATATATTTAAAGTTAATTGGATTTGATGATGTTTTAATAGGTTTAGTACTTACAGTTACTCTAGTAAATAGTGTAATCTTCACTCTAATAGCAAGCTTCTATGCAGATAGAATAGGAAGACGAAGAATATTAGTAATTTATGCAGCATTAATGTCTATATCTGGTGCAATCTTTGTCACAACAGAAAATCATGTTATGCTTATCATAGCTGCTTTTATTGGTACTATTAATGTAACTGGCTCAGAGACAGGCGCCTTTCTTACTATCGAACAATCAATATTGCCACAGACAGTAAAAAATATCAAGAAGAGAAATATTATTTTTGCAATTTACAATATGGTAGGAACTTTTGCAATGTCTGCAGGAGTTCTACTTTCTGGTTTGCCAACCATTATTCAACAACAATTTGGTGGCGAGACATTAAATCAAATTGATTCCATTAGACCACTCTTTATTTTGTATAGTTTATTAGGTATTGTTGTAATAGGAATCTATCTTCTATTATCAAATAGAATAGAAGTACAAGGAAAGATAGCAAGGCCATTAACACAAACATTATCCCCAATGTCTAAGAATATTGTTGGTAAGTTATCTGGCCTTTTTGCTATTGATTCATTTGCGGGTGGTTTTGTTATTCAAAGCATTGTATCATTTTGGTTTTTTACTAAATTCGGAGCAGATTTAACTACATTATCTTACATTTTCTCAGTAGCTGGAATTCTTACTGCTTTTTCATTTATAGTATCAGCAAAGATTGCAGATAAAGTTGGGTTGATTAATACTATGGTTTTTACTCATATACCTTCTAATATCCTTATTATACTTGTTGCATTTGCTCCTTCTCTTTCAGTAGCCATTGCATTTTATCTGATTAGAATGGCTTTATCTCAAATGGATGTACCTACAAGACAGTCATACATTGTAGCTGTAGTTAATGAAGAAGAAAGGACTGCAGCTGCTGGTATTACTAATATATCAAGAAACATATCACAAGCTATTAGTCCATCATTAACAGGTATTATCATTAACACATTTACATTATCTACTCCTTTTATTATCGGAGGATTACTCAAAATAGCTTATGATATAGCATTATATGTAAACTTTAGAAAGATAAAGCCTCCTGAAGAAGAATTAAAAGAAGATAAAGAATAAGAACGCAATGGATAATGCTTAAGATTTCCACTATAAGAGAGTTATCGTAATTATATAATTACCAAACTTTGTTGATCATGATGATGATGATTGCTATTTTGATAAATAACTCTGCAATGCTAGGTCTTCTAATAGTAGCTCTATCTGAGGGTAAGATTTTATCTAATAGCTAACAATAATAATGATAATAATAAATGATCGTTGATTTAGCTCGTATCTTCAAAGATGGTATTTAAACAAATAAGAGAGATAGGAAAGGTTATTATCATGATGATGATGATGATGATGATTATCATTAGGCGGCAAGAACATTAGATTTATTCTGCTGCGCATATCCATTACTACCGCCATCATCATATCATTATTATCGTCTTCTCCATTATCTCCGCAATCATCTGATCCTCCTATTACTATTCGTCGTTTGGTTGATCAAGCTACTTGATATATAATTGATTTGTGTTTTCATCGTATCCTAAGTCTGCCATAGTAAGTACTGTAAAACCATTATCATACAAATATTTCATTTCTGCATCAAATAAATTCACATTAGTGCTATCAGGTGTTCTATAACCATAATCTAGATCGTGATACGCTATTATAGGAATGGCCCTTATAATTCCATCTCTATTGAAATTCTCTTGGCTATTGACCACATTAACAAACTCTTGATACATTTTATTATCATTATCATACTCTTTATTTGCAGAATCATGACTCCATTCTCTAATAGAGTACCTATTTGCATAGGTCAATGTACCATCATTGGAATATGTTCTACAATCAGTCTGTACATTTGATTTGTCTCCATCTTCTTCTTCTACCGCCTCTTCCTCCTGCTGCTCATTCCATCCATCACAATTCAAGTACATCAGTTTAGAAAAACCAGTAATAGCAAAATCATAATATTTTGCAATAGTATCAATTACAGTTGAGTTATCCCATCCTTTGCCGTAAGGTGTACCAAAAACTCTGGCATCGATATTGTGATCATCTAAGCACTTTTTTGATTGTCCTACTTCAAAGTCCAATTCACTAGGGGAGAGTGTAGTAAGGTCTTTATGGTTCAAAGACTTTGCTTCTATATCATGTCCTTCATTATGTAATGTCTCTATATCCTGCCAAGTCATATGTGAGTTATCATCTTCATCTTCATCAGAATCTGAATCTGAAATCCAGTTGCATACAACAAAGAAACTGGCCTTAAATCCATATTTGTCTAAAATTGGTTTGGCGTCATGTATTGGCTTTTTGGTGCGTTACCAAAAGTTAGGATAACTTCTTCTTTATTACTGGTACTGCTACTATTATTTTCTTGTTGAATATCTACTAATTGGCTAAAGCTCATAATTGGTGAAAATACAATTGTAATAGTCAAAAATGCAATAATAACAATGCAAACTAAATGTCCAGAAAAAATTCCTTTACTTTCTAACATAAAAATATGCAGATAACAGTATAATATTTAAGTATTGGACGACAACAATAAGTAGGCTACGCAATTTTATAGAGCGAGAGAGAAAGAGAGAAAGAGAGAAAAAATAAGAAATGAGTCTAAAAAGAAGGACATGATCTAAGTTAATGTAGTGCAGTGCTTATTTTAGTTTCTTTTACCAATCACCTTTAATCAATTTGATTATATATCCATATTCACTATAACAAAACACTTTTTACATATCAGGAGGTTGTATTTCCCTTACACTCAGATTCTTGAAATCCCATACAATACTATCTGCTCTGAATGTAACTATAGAACCACCATTTGTTATAATGTAATCCTTTGGTCTACCACAATTAGCACTATAAAATATATTATCAGAACTTCTAGCATACCAACCACCATTATCAATAACATCTGTTACCTTTGTCCAATTATTGTTATTTTTATCATCTAGATATGATTCCATCTTTACTGCTTTGTCATTGTTGATATTGTACATCACTACTTTCCAGCCAATCCATCTATCGAGAATAGAATCCGTAACATTGTCTGTAGCTCTAGCATCTGTATATCCTCCAGTATGCCATATCTCTTTTTTCCATCTTACATTACCATCAATATCAATTGTTCCTATTAGCGCAGTACCTTCGCATGGATTTTTACTGTTATGTCTTCCTCCTCTACCTCTCCAAGAGAGATCTTTAGTATTATTTTGATTTTCTTCCTCATCTTCGCCATCGTTATTATTATTACTGTTATTCTTGGCAGATGAGGAAATTGTTCCTACTATTTTAGCATATCCTGTAATCTCTATATTCTTCCATAGTTTAGAGCCTGGCGGTGTAATAACATTTAACCTAACTGCGGATCCACCTATGCGCCATGAACCATCATCTTGCCTAGTTATGTTGCGATGGGATGTGCTATAAAATAAGTTATCAACAAATGGATTATCCATGTCAACAAACCACTCTCTTCCGCCTTCTATGGTTGGATAGATTTTCTTTATTCCAAATTTATCTACCTTTTGAATGGATGATGACATTAAAGAATAATAATGATAATAATATATTAAAACAATCGTAGCTATAACGGTTGTGAGAATACTAATACCAATTACCAGCCATGATATTCTTTTCATTTTTTATTGTATGACAGAGGGAGCATCTCTCTCCATAAATTATTCCTCATTTTCTTTTCCTTTTTATTTTAAAAATCAGCTGTATTTAGTTTTAGGCTTTATCAATATTATAAGCAATATATATTCACACACACACTCTCACCTAAATTAGTACCAAAATACGTTGTAATGATCTTCGTTTTTTATCGGCTGATATCTTCTATATTATATGGTTGGTTGAAGCAATGAATATAATGCAATAAAAAATTAGAAAAATTATGTCAGAAAGGTTCCATTTTATCAATAAGTCTTGTATATATTATTTGGCCATCTTTTTCTTGAATTAACAAATCTACAGTATACTGAATTCCTTTTAATAGAAATGTTACTTGTACATCCCAAGAATCCCGTTTTTCTTCAGTGGGCAAACCTCCCTGAGCGGTTAGCTCATCTGCTGCAAATGGAAAAACAACCCTGACTCTAAAATCCTTAATCTCATTACCATACAATGCTTCGATTGCTTTTCTAGAGGCATTTTCAATCTGAGTATCTGTTGTTACAGCGGACATGGTTGTTTTTATATTTAGTAACTATAAAAGTGTAATGGCAGAAAAAAGAGATGTGTAAATCTGTCTAATCTCAATAACAAAGTGCACAACTAATTTGGTTCATGTGTGCTCTATTATTATTATCCTATGTATATTTCCTGAAAAGATAGAATGTATATGTATTCAATACCTCAAATAACGCAAACAGAGCATACTCGTCTTACCCAATAATGTTATTTCCCCTTATTCAATAATATAGCGTTTTATCATCTTTTTAGAATAGTTTTATCATCTTTTTAGAATAGAAGCAACCCCAACCCCCATCCTATTGTTAATACCAACATAGGTCTTGATGACAACCAAAAATTGGATCTAATTCTGTTATAATTATTAGGTCCCAAATGTATATCTTACCTCTATTCAAATTGCGAAGAAGAAAAATAAAATAATAATAAGACGCACATTTATAATTGTCAAAAGTACTGCAGGGGATAATAATGAAACCGACAGAGCAGCTATTTGGCCAAGGTGTAAGACGTAGTAAAGATAAAGATACGCGTAGATACAATTTGTTTGCTGCCAGATTGATTGCCGATCTTATCAAAAATTCTCTAGGTCCATGTGGTATGGAAAAGATGTTTATTGATGTTTTGGGCGAAGTTACAGTAACCAAGGACGGCGCCACACTATTACGCAAACTAGATATCGAACACCCTGCAGCCAAAGTTTTGATAGAGGCATCAAATGCTGTAGATAATGAAGTGGGTGACGGTACAACTTCTGTAGTAGTTTTAGCAGGAGCGCTTCTTCAAAAGGCTGAACAATTACTTGATAGGGGAATCTCCCCATCTATAATTGCAGATGGATATCTTAAAGGATTAGAAATTTCGCTTAAAACCCTAGAAGATATTGCTCAAATATCAAAGAATTCTGACAGAGAAATTATGGAAAGACTTGCCACCACTTCTTTGAGATCAAAGATTATCTCTTATACTATCAGCAAGCAAAATAATGTAGCTGCAAAACTTGTAGTTGATGCTATTTGCACCATTACAGATTTTGCAAATAATCAAGTTAATGTTGATGATATAAAAATTGAAGAAAAACCTGGCAACATGTCTGACATCCAGCTAGTTAAAGGTGTTGTAATTGATAAAACAATTGATAATTCTGCAATGCCTAGAAGAATTGAAAATGCAAAAATCCTCCTTATCAATGAAGACCTTGAAGGTAAGAGAACTAAGACAGATGCAGAAATTCGCATTTTATCACCAGATCAGATTCAAGCATATCTCGATAAGCAATCGCTCATACTCAGATTGAAAGTTCAGAATATAATTAATTTAAGGGCTAACGTTGTGATTTCACAAAAAGGAATTAATCTTTTGGCACAGAGTTATCTAGCCAAGGCAGGTATTATCTCAATTCGCAGGGTAAAAGAAAATGATTTGCTTTGGCTTGAAAAGGCAACTGGTGCAAAGATTGTCCGAGATCTTGATAATAACATTATTTCTGATAAATATCTTGGCTATGCTGGCAATGTATATGAAAAATTTGTCGGAAATGATAAAATGGTATTTGTTGAAGACTGCAAAAATCCTAAATCTGTCACCATACTTCTTAGAGCAAATTCAAAAAGATTGCTTGATGAGTGCCACCGTTCGATCTTGGATGCAATTGCAGTTATAAAGGATTTTATCATAAAACCATCGATTGTTGCTGGCGGTGGATCTCCTGAAGCAATCATTGCAAGTAGGATTAGAAGGCAAGCCAGATTAATTAGTGGACGGGAGCAAATTGTAGTTGAAAAATTCGCAGAAGCACTCGAAGAAATTCCGCTGATTATTGCAACTAATGCAGGTATGAACATTGTAGATACACTTGTTCAATTGCGATCAAAATGTTCTTCTTCTTCTTCAGCCATACCGCCCTCTAATGATGGCAAAGTTAGCCGCTGGTATGGGGTTAACGCAATAGAAAGAAAAGTTGAAGAAATGTTTTCAAATGCTATAGAACCTTCTCTGGTGAAGGAACAGGTTATTAAGACAGCTGTAGAAGTTACCAATCTTCTGATCTCTGTTGATGATGTATTAATGGCAAAACCAGTCATGAATATTCACACACATGCAGACGGTACTGAGCATTCGCATCCTGGTGGAGATAAAAAACATGACCACTACTTTGACAAGTTAGGGAAGCGGCAGCGCCCCATGCACCACTACTATTAGATAAAGTTAGAAAACAATTTAAATTTATTAAATTTTTTTATAAAATTTCTCTGATTAAAGCTTTGTTGTTTTTGTTTTTGTTTTTGTTTTTGTTAGTATGTGACTGCTTGTTGGCATAGGCTCATCAAATGTTATTATTATTTGCTTTTTTGCCATATTGTCTACTACTATTGCTTCGAAAGTAATTTTTCTCAAAGTTTCAGGCACTCCGATCATAACTTTATCAGTCGATAAGATTCTTGATGCGTTCTTTTCAATGCTATCAATGGATTTATGAGCACGCAGTTCGCTAACGACATATGCACAGTAAAACAAGAGCGATTCATTAGTGTTAATTTTCAAATTCTGTGCAAGTTTTTCTTTAATCCTCTCTACCATGCTATAAAATATTAAATCATCAGACTTGTCTTTATATTCAAAAACTCTGATAAAAGGAGGTACATCTGGTTCTCCTTCTATCTTTGCTTTGACATTGATCATTGTTGTCTTCGTCTCTTAGGTGCCTTTGACTTTGGAACATTACCAAAGTCATATGTGTGTCCTTTTCCTCGATAGAATTTAGGTCTTACTGGGTTGCCCTCGATCAGACCTTTTTTTGTCAACGACAATCCGGCTAGGAGCTCGACAGTCAACCGATTTGCTAGACCCGATGTAATTCCACCATTATATGAGTTTTGATCGCTGACATCATAGTTTGGTGCGACTTCTACGAGATCAAATGCAAAATGGTCCGGATCAAAGGAAGTTGATAATAGCCTCATCAATTTCATGCCTTCTCTAGATGTTAATCCGTTTGGCTCTGGCTCGCCAGTTCCTGGAGCAAAGGCTGGATCAAATGTATCAATATCCCAGCTGATGTAAACTGCATCAACATTGTCATTAGCTCTGTCTGCTGCTTCTTTTGCAATCTGATCAATTCCTATTTCTTCTACATCTAACATGGTGAACCACTGGAAGTCTTGGTCTGCCATCCATTTGTATAGATCGGGCCCTGGCCAGTAACCATGTGGGCCAATCAATGTATAGTTTTTACCCTTCAAGCAGCCTAATTCCATGATTCTTCTTATATGGGCTCCATGATCATACTTGAAGCCACAAAGCCCTTGTGGAGCGCAATCAGCATGAGTATCGATATGAATCATGCCGATATTTTTGTATTTTTTAGCAAAAGCTCGAACATTTGCAAATGTAATCGAGTGATCGCCACCAAGCATCACAGGAATGCCATCAATGTCAAGCACTTCTTTTACTTTGTTAGTCATTCTTCTATGAGACTCGATGACATCACCAGGTGAGACTACAACATCGCCATAATCGATTGTTCTAAAAACTCCGAACGGATCAACCCCTGTTTCTATATTAAAGTGTTCATATGGAGGTGAAGGAACTGTAGAGGCCGCTCGAATAGCCCGTGGGCCATATCTTGCGCCAGGTCGAATAGTAGTTCCAAAATCAAATGGCTCACCGATAATAGCTACATCAGGTTTTACTTTTTTTAATTCTTCATTATTTCTAATCCAAGGCAATTTTAAAAAAGTAGGTATTCCAACAAAAATCGGTTCATCCTTGCCCTTGTACGAGTCTCCATAAAATTCCATTCCCATTATCTTACACTATTATTTAGGATAGACACAAAGCTTTTTTAAAAATATTTCTAAGTTGTAAATACGTGGAAGTGAGAGAGAGTGAGTGTATCTATTAATTGGTTCATAATTCATGCTTAGCTTCAGAGTCGATTTAATGTAACGTAGATTATTACACTTTCATTCCATTTTATTAATAAAGCAGCGTAAATGAAATGGTAAGAAGTATTTGACTAGTCATAAATATTGTTTGTCCAACTTTTGAGGATATACTTTTTTTCATAAGAAACTTTCTCATATAATAGATCTAATTGGATTTCAATCTGTTCATAGGCTTACTTTTTTTTGCAATACGTCTTTTAGTCGAATGACAACTCCTCCTATAACACAGTTGAAGAAGAAGAGAAAGAAAAAATATACGACGACTTAGTTATAAGATGTAAAGCACAAATGGGTAATACCTTCCGCATTAAAAGAGAGAAGGTATAGTGTTGTGCCTTCAGACTTTGCAAATTTCTTCAAGTGCTTGTCAGATCTTTTCATAATTCTTCTATGTTGAACTTTCTAAAAACTCTTAAATACTTATTTCCTAAATAAACCCTTTCATGGCAGGATTAGATGGATATGGCATTGCAATCATCGCATTCCTCGCACTTTCACTGACTGTAGGTACACTAACTTCAAGACTCATAAAAAAAAGTAGCAGAAGATTCATGATTGCAGGCAAGAGTCTTCCACTATTCTTTGTAGGAACTATGCTTGCGGCTCAGTCTATTGACGGAAATTCCTCTTTGGGTAATGTCTCACTCGTATATCAATTTGGTTTTTGGGCCGGTGCCGCCATTCCTATTGGACTTGGCATTTGTCTTATACTTACCGGCACAGTCTACGGTAAGAGACTAAATAAAATGTCCATGCTTACATTGCCAGACTTCTACTACAGACGATACGGTAATGCATCTGAAGGGATCTCTGGAATAATAATGATGATAAGTTTTATTGTATTGGTTGCTGGAAATTTTGCTGCAAGCGGTTTTATATTATCAACAGTTTTAGGAATTGACTTTATCTGGGCTATGCTGATTGCAGCTTTAATCGTATTGATTTATACATTTGCAGGAGGACTGTTTTCATCAGCTTATACAGATATTTTCCAAATATATCTTGCCATAGGTGCATTTTGGGCTGCGTTCATATTCTTCGCAGGAGGTTTTTCAGGAGTAGATTTTGGCACAATTTTAGGCAGTGCACCACCAGGCTATCTTGATCTCTCGGGTTTAACAGACATGGCAAATGGAGCTTTAATCAATTGGGCCGGAATAATGGCATTAGCATTAGGAGATATAGTTGCACTAGATTTTATGGAAAGGATATTTGCAGCTAAGGATGGTAAGACTGCGCAAAAAGGTGCTTTGATGGGTGGTGGGTTAACACTTCTTACTATTGTACCTACAAGCATGATGGGCATTATTGCCTTGTACTTTTTACCCAATCTTGCTGATCCGTTTACGGCATATCCGGAGTTGGCATTAAATCATGTTCCATTTCCAATAGGAGTAGCTCTTTTAATGGGTGTGCTTGGAGCCTCAATGTCAACAGCAAATGGAGGATTACTGGCAATATCTAGTGTTATGTCTAGAAATATAATACAAAGAGATATTCTTAGAAGGTGGTTGAGAAGACCAGGCATGCATGACAGAAAACTGCTTCTCACTACAAGAATATTTACAATACCTATGATGGTAGCAGCCTTTATTTTGGGTTATCTTATCCCTCAGCCAGGAGTTTATCTAATTTTGGCGTTTGATATTGTATTTGCTGGTGCTTGGGCACCTCTTACACTTGGTCTTTTTTGGAGAAAATCCAACATGCCTGCCGCTTTAACGTCACTTATCGTTGGATCTACATTAAGACTAATCCTATTCTTTACAATGCCTGTTGAATATGCTGGTCTAGATACACTAATCCCACCACCGATTTCTGTTGGTCTTTTTATAGTAGTAGCTCTGGTTACTCAAAAGAAATACCCAGGAAAGCAAAGAAGTGGTGTAGTAGACTACGTTCCTCCTGAAGAGGATGTAATAAGAGGAGACGATCTCAAAGGATTTGAGGATGCAAGTAGAAAAGGCTTTACACACACATAGATATGAACATATTAAATTAAAGAATCTAAAGTTAGCTGGCTTACAAGAATATATGATGAGAAGAGAAAGCAAGAACACAAAGAGGAAAAACCGCATCATATAATTTTTCAAGTATTTGCAGACGATATGTTGTTTCATGAAATAATAATAATAATAATAGAGAAACTAAATATGGCTAAAAATTATCTTAACTCTGTAGAGTATGTGTGTATGTATATATACAATTTACCAGGTTATTGCAGAAGAAATGATTTAATAAAAAATATTCTCCTCTCTTATCTATATCTTGTAGTTTAAGCTATTTTTATAAAAGAGGATTAACGTACAAAATATTATATGAGCGAAACCAGTGATGTTTCTATTAAAAAAATTCTTCTCCCTATTGATGGATCATCGGTCTCCTCAAAAGCCACAAGATATGCGATTCATCTTGCCAAAATGGAATCAGCAGAATTGACTGTGCTTCATGTTATTGAGGATATAAAGCAAGGAGGAGCAATAGGTCTGCAAGAAAAATACGGAAATATATCAATTGTAGATGCATTCAAAAAGGCAAAAGGACAATCTGCACAAGAATGGATAAATTCAGTACAAGACATTGCAAATAGGAACGGGGTAAAAGTAAAAAGCGATATCGTGGATGCGGAAGGAACAAACGAAGGTCGCTTTATAGTCAAATACATGGAAGATAATGATATTGACCTGACTGTGATGGGATCTACTGGTAGGTCTACAATTGAACGGTTATTTTTAGGCAGTGTTACAAATGCAGTAGTTAATAATACCAAACGGCCTGTTTTAGTAGTGCATTAGCTTATGTAGTAAAATAAGAAATCCTATTGTTTAGCAGATGTATATATGTGCCATATGTGCATATAACGATAAATTTTTTTTTATTAGAGTTAATAAATAAGGCGGGGTAGTACTCTGAAATATATATTGTCTCTATTGGCATACGGCGTATTTTGTTATAGAGCGAAGAAGATATATCCAGAGAAGTCATTTCCTTAATCTA
>DASQRW010000061.1:0-6011 GCA_035642715.1 Nitrososphaeraceae archaeon
AGTATACTGTACCATTCAATCAGTCAATTTCAATTGCTGATGAATTAAGGAAACTTGCAAAGCTAAAAGAAGAAGGAATATTAACAGAAGAAGAATTCAAACAGATGAAGCAGGATCTAATCAAAAAGAATCACTTATAGAGTGAAGAAATTGTACTTTGTACAGTTAGAATTAATGCAGTATCAAGTTATTTGAAGTTAGCTATCTCTTTAATTACTATCTAAACTATTATTGCCATTATAACATGATGAGTATGATCTATAATGGCTAATAATTTCACTCTCAACATTGGAGAGTTGCAATTTTTTATTGAAGATCTTGGTGCCTCTATGAATGAACAATTCCAAAAGTTGTACAATTATTATTTTTCTAGAAAAGGTTTTGAACATAGCAGATTTCAAAGTGAGTCCTTAAATTTCTTTAATAACAAAAACAGTATCAATGACCTTGATAGATATTTCAATAACTTCACACCCTTATGGCAATTCCTTTTACAACAAGGATCATTTTTTTCTGCAGAACAGCTATGGGAAATTGCTGTATCGATATCTAAAAAATGGGAAGAACAAAATCAGAACAAAAAAATCTACAAAGGGGCTGGTTACTATTTTTGGGCAATAACTTGTATCTTAAAAGAAGACTTGGAAAAGGGTTTCTTGTTAATGCATCAGGCATTAGAAGAAGATAGAAAAAATGTAAATCCAACTCATATACAGAGTACTCCAGCTTATTCTTTTGTCATCCTTGATTATGAACAACAAAATCAGTTTTTCAGAAAAAAGGTATTAGAAATGGCTGAATTTGTAGAACATAAAATGAATCATTATCAAACTTCAAGAAATGGCAAACTCACTATGGCCGAATTTAAGGTGAAATTCTTGCAAAACCCTGGTTTAATTGAACTAGTGTTTCTATTTGTTTTTGAACTATTTCATGTTAAAAAACTCCTATCAGAAAATCGACAGGGGTTAACACAAAATGTTTATGGATCAATGCTTATGGTGCAGTCAATATTTACTTTCAGCCTTTTGATAGACAATATCATTAAAAATAAGTACAACATTCAAGAGCCTTACAAACAGCAGTTTATGGATCTTTTAATATTTCTTTCAGCAAAATCCAATCTGAAGCTGGATAGATCTAAAATGCAGGAGATTAATAAAAAATTTACACATAATTTTCATCTGACTCTTGATTATTTATTACATTCACATCCACTATTCAAACCTAAATTACAAGTAATAGAAGAGGATATAGCTATTAGCTACTGTTTTAGGAACACGGCAGCACATAAGATTAGAGACCGTCCATATATTCATCTAAACTTCAATGAGATTGTAGATAGACTTTTCAATGTGTTCTTCTTAGCCGTTGAGAAGTTATATTAATAGAATTACTCTCTGAAGTAATCCACATGTATTGAATGTTTATGAAATAAAGTAGCTATTATATGTTTGAGGTTAGGAAAGCATTTGTCAGATTCTAATATGCTTACTGCTTATTCATGGGCAGCAGGATTATTTCAACAACAATTGCCTTCATCCTTAATGGATATTGAAAAAAGAGCAAAGTTAGTGCACGAAATTAATAGATCTTTAGTCATAGGAAATAACCCTTTAGTTGCAGATAAACTGTTAATAGATTTAGATGATGACGAAAAAGATCTGCGTCTAGATGATATAGCACGAATTAGCATGGCTTTTCTTACTGAACAAATGTATGAGAAGGTAAGAAAGAATATTTTGTTACGTCTTTGGACGGGATGTGTGGAAGCAGCAAAAGCAATTCGGTTTAACTATGTCGCTGGAATTAAAGATGGTGTTGTAGTTGAAGCCCCAATAACGCATGAATATCGTCGGGCCTTATTTACTTCTTTAATTGATTTGCAGAGCAGAATTGATTTAATATATATAGAGCAGGTGTTGAAGCTGCACCTGCCTATATGAAACTATTAAAAGAATATTATTCATTTAGTGGCGTACCTTCAAATTCCATTATAAGAAGATATTCAAATGAATACAATAAAGAATGACGTTTTAAATGAAACATCATCCGACAGAAGTAATTTAGAAGGTTTGATAGTTTAATCTTTGTTTTCTGTATCGTATACTACCAGGATACTCAATATATGCAAGGCTCTAAGCTATTGTTTATCCTTGTGTTTGAGATAACGAATTATAAGCACTGTAACTTAATATTCCTAAATAAACAAATAAAATTAGGCCTAAAGTACTTAAAGAATGATTCTTACTCTCTACTCATTTATGGATGATAATAATGGAGAACATAATAAGAAGGTATATCATGAATCAATAAATTTTGCAATGCAAGGAATGAGTGAGAATGCTCAATTTTCAATCGCAATAGCAGTAGGAATCTTTGGAATTCTTTCAATCTTTGTTTCGTTAGATATTCATAATGATGATGAAACAGTACAAAATTCGTTTTGGAAAAATGCTCTGTGGACACAACCGGCATGGATTCAGAGCACTGGCATAGTATTATCTATTGCTTATTGGGCTCTAGTTCTTTTTGGAATCCAAAGTTATGTTACCCGCCGTTTATTTGAGGGCCTCACTGGAGATTATCTAAAAAAGATGGATGAGGAGGGATATTACAACAATATTAAAGAGATTGCTAAGGAGAATAAACTTGCTAATTGGATGGTCAAAACTATATGGGCAAGTAACCATGAAAGAAAAGATAGATATAAAGGCATATACAAAGTCTTATTTTTATATATAAGCATTACTTTCATACTATGGTTTTTTATTATAATTCTTTGATATCAATTTCTACAAAAAAACTCACAGGGTGTAAGAACATAAACCTTGGTTAACAGTCATCTTCATAAAGAACAACTGCAATTTCTATGGGGTGCTTCTACATCATCCTATCAAGTAGAGGGTGGAATTACCAACAATGACTGGCATTATTTTACTACATCTGAAGATATTAAACAGAGATTGTATGCTCTGACAAAACCCAATATATTTTACAAAGGAACTTCCCAGGTAATATTAAAACCAGCAGGAGATGCTGTTAAAACATGGCATCCAGAGTACTACTCAAAAGATTTTGATCTTGCAAAACAAATTGGAATGAATTGTTTTAGAATAAGTCTAGAATGGGCGCGTATTGAACCAGAAAGAGGTCAATGGAATCAGGGAGCTGTTGACCATTATAAAGTAATGATAAAGCATATGCAAGAAGAAAAAGGACTAAAGCCTATCATTACACTAAATCATCTAACATTACCTTTATGGGTACTGACTCCTCCTAGCAGATTTGCAAAAAAATTAGGACAAGGCTTGCTTCCATCACCATTAAGAGATATCCCACTTGCAGATCCTATATCAACAGATCCATTCTGGAAGTCATTAAGAGGATGGGAAAATTATGAGACAGTTAAGGAATTTATCTGCTTTGTAGGTAATATAGTTCAAGAATTAAAAAACCAAGTTGATTTTTGGGTAACTATAGGAGAGCCTGTAGCATCAATTATAGGATTAGGATATATTGCTGGATTATGGCCACCAGGTTTTCTGCTTGATGGAAATAGAGCAAAGAAGGCATTACATAATCTTATTGAAGCTCATATTTTAGCTTATGATAAAATCAAAGAATTAGATGATGTTGATGCTGATAATGATGGTATTACTAATCTTACTGGTTTTTCTCACGCAATGATGGAAGTTACTTCAGCTAACCCAAGAAGAATATTGAAAAGAACTATTACTGATAATAGACAAGCTGCTAAGAACTTTGCTTATTTTGTAAATGATTATTTTATTAATGCTGTAGTAAATGGTGAGGAAGATCTAAACTACTTAAAAACTCTTGAAAGACATAACAAAGAAAGTAGTAATTTCCTAACACATGAAAATTGGAAAAATAAAACAGACTTTATAGGAATTAATTACTATCGCCGTGTCTATGTATACTACAGTAATATAGTTGCGCTATCGTCTGCCAGGTTTATAGGGGGAGCATTGGTAAATGATCTTCGCATCAAAGGTAATAATAGTAATCATCGTCCCAACGGTATTCTCAACGATCTGGGTTGGGAGATCCATCCTCAAGGATTATACAATTTGATTATGCATATCATGAACCAATGGGGGAAAGATATACCTGTTTTAATTACTGAAAATGGTGTTGCTGACAAGTCTGATAAGTATCGTGCACCATTCATTGTATCTCATCTTCGCCAAATCAGACAAGCTTTAGACAATGGTGCAAACATTATTGGATATTTGCATTGGTCTTTTATGGATAATTATGAATGGTTTGATCACTATAGACCTGAAGCAAAGTTTGGATTATTTAATGTCGATCATGCTGATTTAAACCTTAGACGAAAAATTACCAAAGGCGCAGAAGCCTATAAACTCATTATAGAAGAATCAGTTAATCAAAGTAGAGATGGTACAGTTACAGATTCTGCAATATCAAAGGCAGAACATGTATTTGGGAGCTTTTCACCTGATGGTTTTAACATATCTACTCCCAAATAGCTACAGTTTGCCATTCATCTATTCGTGTATAGAACTGAGTACATGTAAACACTTTAGCTTCCAATACTCTATATATTTTGGTTGCTTCTGGCTCTTAGATTTAGTGCAACAGCGACTTCTACCGGTTTCTTACCTTCAGAAAATAGTTTATAGTCTTTGGAGGATAGCTCTTGTTGTTCTTTTTGATTTTTATGTTTTTGTCTTCTTATTATTTCTTCTTTTATAATATCATGTATGTCACGGGGTGAGATTCTTTCTATTTGTGCAATTTCAGCATAACTCTTGTGCTGGTTAAAATATAGATCTATTATACTCCTCTTCCTATCCTCTGTTATCTGCAAATGATGTTCTTCTAATATAGATAATCGATACTTATAAAGGGAACGTTTTGATACTAATTACTTTCATCTATGGTGCATAACTAATTACTCATTATCATCTACTTTCTTCTTTATAGGAACACACGGAAAGGTACTAAAATTTCGCCACCTTTATGGTTTTACAATTATAGAATAGCATTCAAACCTATAGGGAGAAAGTAAACAAAAAAGTAAAGGCAATAGCATACAAATCAGAAAATACCTCTACTACGTCCACCATCTCCACTTTTGCTTAATTTGTCAAAAGGAGCAACATTTGAGCTTCTCCCAGTGGAGGTATTACAACCCTATATATCCACTCATGGCTGCAGTATCTCCACCAACATATCTAGATGATCAGTTTGGTGGAGGTATTTGATTAAAGTAGAGGTATTACAAATATAATACAAGAACACCTCCATCGATTTTCCACTATATTTGAGCACGAATTACACTAGGGTGGAGATAGTGGAGGTTTTTTCTTTACTCTTATGGGTATTACTCTTCTTTCGATCTTAAAATAGTTCAAACAGGACAGCATATATAGTGTAAGAAAGGTTACATTGACTTATTCTTTCAAAACCTGCCACAATAACTCTGATTTTTACTTCCTTATCACATTAGTATATGCATAGAAAAAGGCAGATTACAGGATTTATCACACTGAATCTAATACAATTTTAGAAAGTGGTCACATGTATATTAGATTTTAAGAAGCAAGAGCAAAAGCTCCTATCTTCTTCTTGTTATTTCCATTCCCATATCTTTCCCCCAGAATTGCCATTCTCATCTACCTCATATTCAAACACACCTACAACGTTGTTAAGAAAACCAAGTTTACCTGTTGTTGTTGACGAAGATGTGCTGCAAAATACTGAACCTATATCTCTTCTTTTCCGCCCAGAATAGTGTGCTATTCACTGTCCTGTCCATGTTGCTGTTTCATTACTATCTTCTTTAGTCATGAACACACCCTTACCCTCAGCATAATATGCTCCACCAGGCTTAGGTACACTCCAATATGTTACTATATCTGTAGTTTCTATTCCTCCTTTCAATGTTCCATTTTCTGAAATTGTAACTTCTATTTTGGGACCTTCAACATCTAATACTCTGTATCCCGTAATCTTGCCTT
>DASQRW010000062.1:0-10356 GCA_035642715.1 Nitrososphaeraceae archaeon
TAATGCAAAAAACAGCTACTGGCTTTGAAGAAATGATGAAAAATGCTTCTTCTTCTCCTGACCTTGTAGCAAAGGTAGTTCTTAACGCCATCAGAGATGAAAATCCTAGTCTTAGGTATTTAGCCGGAAGTGATGTAGAGACATGGCTAGGGGGCAAAAGAAAGATGGCCGATGAAGAGCTCTATAAAATGATAAAGCAAAATCTTATGATGTAGAGCATTGAAAGAAAGAAGAAAAAACACTTTACTACTGCTTTCTGCTCACCTCCGCAGGAAGATATCACCTCATTTTGGGATAATCTCTCATTTATCTTCCTGCGGTTTTCTTTTTCAGCATTGTGTGATTCTGTAAGACGTAGGATTATTGATGCTTTTGTTATATCTAGTATTTTTTAGATTGACATTCGTATTCGTGTCACACATATTATATGAAATAAAAGGTAAATGATTGGTTCAATGATCTTCATTTTCCTTTAGCATAGTCGTGTTTTTGTTAGCATAACAAGTCAGTGAAGATAAAAAGTGATAAATAAAATAACTCACTGGTCTTTTTTAACATATGAAGGCAGCTATTTTCGAAAAACCCGGTTTGGAGAACTTAAGGGTTACAGATAACGCAGAACAGCCAAAAATAAGCGATCATGATATACTGATAAAAGTTAAAATGGCTGGTGTAAATCCGATAGACAGTTTTGTAGTTTCTGGCGCATTGCCAAAATTAAATCCTCTTCCACATATACCAGGAGCAGAGTCAACTGGCATAGTAGAAGAGGTTGGTAGTCATGTAAATAGTAGTAATGATGGTAGTACTAACATCAAGAAAGGGGATAGAGTAGTAGTTCATAACAAAGTATTTGATGGAACTTGTGATATGTGCCTAAATGGTCTTGATATGCTGTGCAGAAATGGTGGATTGATTGGTGCAATTACCAATGGTGGATTTGCAGAATATATTGCAGTACCGGAGAGGAACGTGTTTAAGATACCAGATGACATGGATTGGGATTTGGCTGCTAGCTTACCCGTAACTTCTCTGACACCATATCATGCTTTAAAGGAAGCATCACTAAAAGTAAATGAATTTCTGCTTGTCTTTGGTGCCTCTGGAAATACTGGAATGGTAGCGGTCCAACTAGGCAAGAAAATGGGAGCAAAAGTTATTGGTGTTTCCAAAGATAATTGGATAAAGACTGATTTTGGAGCAGATTACATTATAAGTGATTATGGCAAAGTAGTTGAGAACGTAAAAGATATTACTGAAGGAAAGATGGCAGATGTAGTAGTTAATTCTCTAGGTATTGGTACATGGGATAGTAGCTTTGCATCTGTTGGTATCAATGGAAGGTGGGTAGCGTTTGGAGGTTTAACTGGCGCAGATGTTAAACTAAATGTTCAGGCTCTCTATTCCAAACAAATAAAACTAATAGGTTCTACTGGCGGTACAAGAAAAGAACTACAAGAACTCATAGATATATCATCATCTAAGCAACTAAAAGTTAGAATATGGAAAAAGTTTAAGCTTGAAGATGCTAAAGAAGCATTACAGTCATTATTTGCAAAAGAAAGAGATGGCAGAATTCTTTTGGATGTAGCTTAATAAATCCTTAATCGATGAGGGCATTTTTATGGATATGTTCTGATATTAGAAATGCTAGATGTAGTAGTTAATTGAAGTTTAGTCCTATTCTTTATTAGATATATGTGCTAATGTATGCAGTTTGCATATATAGCCAGTGTACGGATTTAGCCTAAATACTAAAGATGATCTTACGGCGATTCTATTTTATAGAGGATATATGCAGTCAATTCGAGAAAGTTCTGGATAAACATCATATATACTATGTGTATGAAAAATAAGTACTTCTTACTTTCTCTTCAAACATTACACTTTCTTCCCATTTGGATTTACCAGTATATCTCCATTTGTCTCATCTACTTTTATAGTATAAGAATTAAGGTTTGTTGCCCATACCGTTGCATCTGAAACTTTTCCATTTCTAACATCAAATACTGCATAATGCCACGGACATTTAAGGTCATACCCATTAAGCTCACCTTCATCTAAGGGTCCTCCCTCATGCGTACAAATCTCATCAACAGCATATACTTTTCCTTCAACCATAGATAGGACAATTTGTTTTCCATTGGCTTCTACTTTAAGCATTTCTCGTTCCTTTAAATCATCTTTATTTGCTACCTTTTGAAACTGTTCTTCAGACATAATGTACTAATTTCCTATTGGACTTATATTATTTCAGCTGTATTTAACTGTCAAAATTTTTCATCAGCAAATTATCAATATAAGATGATCATCTGCAGTTGAATTATTATTGTATGTATTGTGTATTAAAAAAACAATACGGTCTGACATAATTTTCGCTTTTTCTCTTTATTTTTGAATAAATTAAGTTAAATTGTTTTTTCTGCCTTCTTTTCTAATTTCTTCCTCAGCAGCTATAGCAGTTTCAGTATAATTCTCTCCTAACATTGCTTTTGCATACTCTATTCCTATTCCATAGGTTCCTGCATCTTCTATTGCAAGGCTGGTAACTGCTTCATAAGTTTCAAGGCGGGCCCAGTCACGTTGCAATTCAAGAAGAAATGTTTGGATAGCTTAGAGCAAATGCGCCTACTATATATTTATAAATCTGTGGCCCAGACTGAACTTCTGCTAAACTACCTAAGAAATAACACCAATTATTTATAATAACAATTAATTAAATTCGCACTCTATGTATATACATACGGAAATACAAGCGAGAATCTGTATGTTTTGTTATTGTTTTCTGGCATTAACTTTTTTTACCCATACTTGTGCATATAGAGTATGGAAACAAAAGGAGATGAACATCTACATCATCCAATATGTGAGATTTGTCAAAAGGAATTTAACAGTACCCATGAATTAAGCGTACACATAGATCAAGTCCATAGGAGCAAAGATAGAGTATCACAGAAGTAAACATATCATATCAATTCTAAAAAAATTTATTCCCGATGACAAAGAAAAGATAGAGCCATTATAAGTAAATGGAACAATTTTACTTTAATACGGAATTGCAATATTCACTAATGGATATTGCAGAAGAATCTAGTTCCGTTATTAAATCAATCAGCAATATCGCCTTTACTATTATGATGTATCTCTGACTCTTCTGTTCTGTAGGTATCAGTTTGAGTCGATGGTCTTGAGAATCTAGATGATGATTGCGGCACTGATGATGTAGGATTGGAGGAAGAAGTGACAGCACTATTAATAGCATTATTTGTAAAAACCTCTACAAGGTTTTCGTAATTCTTTTGTGCATAATCTAATATCCTATCCCTATTAAATTCAAGATATTTTTTGATATTATTATTATCATTTTTGTGTTGTTCACCATTGTTCGCTGCAGGAGTATTTTCTTGCTGTTGCTGATGTTTATGTTTTTGTTGTCTGGCTTCTTCTTTTATGATAGCGTATATGTCACGGCGTGAGATTCCTTCTATTTGTGCATTTCGGTAAGTACCTTGGAATTCCACCTACTAAAAACGGTTACTCATAGACAGGTAGACCTTTTGAGTATAGTGTATGATCAAATTGAAGAGTATTGGAATAATATGGCAGAGGGTAAAAATCTGCTAATTGACATTGGCTATCTATGCCCCGTAATACAACAATGATGACAACGACAACGACAACTACTACTACTACTAATGCGACACAGTAATCGCCATCAGGAGATTCATGATATTGGGAAATCAGATTAGCAGTATTGGCAATGGTACGTCAGTATCGACAAACACTTCTTAATAAATAAATAACAATGACTAACCTGTCAAAGAAGCGCTTATGCTTCTTTTTTTATCTATGGTTCGATTCTTATCTTTCTTCTTAATTTACTTGAAGAAATATGGAACCTATTATACCAAAATAAAGCACCTGACATAATTATGAAATCTGTTACATAGAATAGATACCAGATCCATAGATTTTGTGGATTTCCACTTACAAAATCATGTACATACCCATCATCTGCTATTGCGTTAATCAACAAAGACAATGAAGAAAGAAACCAAGGAATAAACTGTTGATAGTCTTTCCGTAAACTTATCAGTATTACCCCTGAAGGAACGATTAATGTCAAATCTAAAATAGGATAGGCAATAGTGACAAGTAAAGCCATAAAGTCGACCTCAACAATAAATTCTTCTGATGAGAGTAAAATGTGCACATTATAACCAACAAATAGCAATGAAATAATTAATACTATGATGACAATTCTCTGTTTAATTATATTATGTAAGGATCGAAGTATAATAAACAAATGTAATGATAGAAATCCATATCCGACAAACCATAAACCATCTACCACAGATACAAGTTTTTGCTCTTCTAGACCTAATGCATAATAGTAATATAAAAGAGTAAAATCTGCAAAGAACCAAGAAATAAGACCAAGCGTCAGAAATAAATATGATTTACCGTGAAGTCCATGAAATCCATGTCTGTATATTGCAATTATACCTAAACTTGAAGCAATAGCTGCAGTTATATTCAGAGTCCAAAGAGCTGTGAAATGTCTATTGTCTAAGTCTGAAAAAATTATTATAGAATTTGCAATTATTGTTGTGACAATAATAGATATGATAAGGATCTTTAGCGTTAATTTATAGTGGTAATTCTCTTTATCTTCTTCTTTATAATCAGTCAGCCCAGTCTACTATAGACAGTTATAATTTGACTCTATAAAAGGTTTCTTAAACTATTTTACTTCAGCCTTTTTAGGTTTTACTAAATTGTACAAACACAGAAGGAAACCTTTGATGAATTCTCAAAGGCATTTGACAATCTTTATCCCTATGCAGATGGAGCATTATCATCAAGCATCATAGGACTAACGCAGAAAATTATTGCTTTAAAAGAGTCTGTAGAATATAAGCCTAAACAACACGTAAACAACAGAGAAAAAAGAAGAAAAATCAGAGAAGATTAAAAAATAGATAATATTACAATGATGTAGTCCTATAAAACGATACACTAGTGAAGCGGGTTCGGTGGAATCCATGACGATATCGGTGCTAAAAGTAGGTTCCTGAAATAACATAGACAGACTAAGCTTTAAAGCTTTTCAAGTTCCCTGAGAAGGCTACTAGCAATGTGAATGCTTGAGATGATTAGGAAGGAATTTCCTTTGCGAAACATCTTCTAATTGTAGTATATGAAAGGAAAATTTAGTTTCTTATTCCAGAATGCTTAGATATATATGTATACATAAATCTTGGAGTGCTTTATCTTATAACAGGAGAATGGATAGAGGATCCCACTGTATCTCTGCAAGAATATGCAACACTATGGGAGCAAATGGTTCGTCCAAGTCTTGAAATACTTTCAAATACGGTTGATGAGAAAAAGACTGGAGGAGTCTTTTTGCTGGTCAGAGAGCCGGATGTTTGATACTTGATGTTTCTTCTCATGAAGAAGTAGGTCAGTTCTTGGGAAGTTTACCATTTTTTAGCCGTATAAAGTGGAATGTGATACCACTTCAATCATATCGTTCTACAATAGAAAGAGACAGCAAAGCACTAGGCGGCAAAGGTTGACCTTAGCCTCTTGGTGTCTGAGTTATAGGAATCAGGCGTCGTAATAGAAAAGGATGCGGAGGAATAAACCATGAGCTGGCAACAAATCAGGCTGCTATTTCTGATGCCAGTCTAGTATCTATAATTGGATTGCGATGTGTGAAGTGAAAACTTGGAAAATCATCACCGAGTTCTTGACGACTGTCAACATCTTTAGAAAAAATAATTTCTCTCTGTATTAATTCTGCCATCCATCTATTCTCTCTATTATTTGGAATTCCATAATTGGCCTCCACGTACGATCGCAAGCCGGCGCTATTGTCACCAGCGGCAAATTTGTAGCGCAGTACTTGATCTATGTAGGTTAGAGCTACGTTTCGAAGAGCCTCATAAGATCGGATGGTTTCGTATGATTTAGTGTTTGGTTCATAAGCTATCCATAACCAATAAGCCTGACCGTTTACCTTGAGTAACGTTTCATCTACAAAAGTATTTCTTTGATTAAATATCTGTTTACCTTAAATCTATCTGCCAGTCCCGAATACTTCTGTACCCATTTCCATATGGAAACGTGTGTCCTTTTAATAATTGGTTTAAGTGACTTGGATGCGAATCTATAACTTCTAGAACTAAAATATAGGTACAGGCCATAAGCAATTATGGCTGGGTTTGTCCTGACATATTTCACTATATCCATGAAATTAGTAGGATAGACCTAGCTTTAGATTATACTATAAAACAGATAAGTTAACAGAGCCTACAGTGTAACAACATGCTTATATACAAACTATTCAAAAGCATTAGTCATGCCTAGATTCCTTGATGCTCACAGTTTGATGGGATTAGACGAAGAAACTTTAAGAAACTTACAAAATGCACCTCCGGATGAATTCGGGATTAGGGCCGTTAACTTAATGTATAACCAAGATGAAGACAAATTCTTTTGTCTTACTGATGGCCCCAGTAAAGAAGCGGTACAAAAACATCATAATAAACACGGCTTAAACTGCGAATGGATAACAGAAGTAAAAACAACGGCTTGATTTTGTTTGGCTTGTAGCTAGAGCCTGAAGGTCTTATGCCAAAGTAGCAATAGAGGAAGCATAAACCGATATGTAGAGTTAGGATTGTAAGTTCAAAAGAGTCTTCTTAGCTCTCATTTTTTCTTTGCATTCTCTTTCCGCAGGACCTACCTCTTAGCTGCATTCCACAACACTGACAAAATATATTTTTGGTGATAAAGTAGCACTCACATCTTCTACAATATTTTTTGCCTGCTAGATAATGTGATTGGCCTACTATAATTTTGGAATATGTTCTCAGATATATATTACGACAAACCACGGGAACAAATAATAGAAAAGTCGCTAGGAGAGGAGTCAATGTAGGGTAAAAGTCTTAAGCCCTTGGTATGCTTTTGTCTTTTCTCCTGTGAGTCATACTTATCACACACATCTATCGGTTAGCTTTTTATCAATCCATTTTTGTCCTTGTCTCTAGTTAATAACAGTGATATTCCTGTTTGTGTTGCCTTAGTTTCCTTCGTCCACCTTCGACTATCATACCCCACTTGTTACATTTGATTTGTCGGAATACGTGGCATCATTGTCTGATTTGTTCTTTATGGGATTGATCGTTGTAAAGTGTGATAAAAAGGCTTAACTATTTTAGATACTCAGTTTGATTGGATTTTCAAAAGAATATAGCACTTTTGGTTGCTATTATTTCAATATTTAGTGGCTTACTAGGCCTAGTTCTTAGTTTTTATTTTGCTTTTGCAAGTTCAGAGGAAGAGGTAGGAGATAATGGTGACGGGGGAGAAGATGGCAACGATGGTGGAGGAGGTGGAGATGAATCTGAATCTGAATCTGAATCTGAATCTGAACCGGACCCAGGATTTGTGGGCGACCCAGGACCAGAGCCACCAACAGATCCTTGTGAAGAAAACCAGGAAGCGGAGGGTTGTACATCCGAACCACCTGTAGATCCGTGTGAGGAAAATCCGGAAGCAGAAGAATGTATACCGCCTGATCCTTGCGTCGAACATCCTATTGCAGAGGGATGTGAACCGCCAGTGTGTTCATGTCCACCCGGAGAGGGAAAAGATTGCCCCGATATAGATTGTGATCCTTGTATAGAGGATCCATCGTTACCCGAATGTAAACCGTTACCTCCACCGCTAGACGGAGATTGCGACCCTTCATACCCTGATGCGTGTATACCCCCTCCTCCGCCAAACCTGAATTGTGACGATATTTCCTTCCGCAATTTCAAAGTTATAGGAAGTGATCCTCATGGTTTCGATGGCGATAACGATGGCATTGGTTGTGAAGGTAGTGGCAGAGGTGGTGTGAGTGGCAGGTCTGGTGATGGAAGCAACAGCGATAGCGATAGTGATAATGATGGAGGTTCCCAATCTGTAAATGAATGTCAAGGACAAGCTGATTGCTTCAGAGGAACAGTGACACAAATAGTAGATGGAGACACAATCGATATCAATAACGTGCGAGTACGCCTCGCATTAGTCAATACTCCTGAGAGAGGAGAAAGTGGCTACACAGAAGCAATAGATTTTGTTGAGTCAGCTTGTGGAGTGGGAACAAAAGCCTTAGTTGATGAAGATGATGGGCAAAAAGAAGGGAGTTTTGATAGGCTGATAGGTTTAGTATATTGTGGAGGTGATGGTATCGACAACGAGAAATCATTAAATGAACTCTTACTTGGAGGTGGATATGCAGTTATCTATCAAGACTTTTGCAACATTAGCGAATTTTCTTCAGCCACTTGGGCTCAAAGGCATGGATGTTGATATAACAGTTAACGCCTGTGCCAAACCGAGATCGCATAGTACCAAAATCTTTTAAGCGGCACTTTCATTATATTGCTCATAGCGATAGAGTACATTTGTGGATGAAGATCCGCACATAACTATTATCATATTTCTTTGCCACAATATGGACATATTCTTCGATGTTCGATGGTAGATAATTCCATGTGATCTTCAGTCAAACTCTCCGACATCAAAGCAAGGCATACATCCCATGGAGTTACTATAATGTCCTTATGGTTAACATAAGGTTGGTCCATTTTATCCATTATTATGCACAGTTGACTCAGATTTAGATCTTGGATTACCTTTATGTATTCTAGCTTGAACATAATAGCTGGCATATCCAAAAAAGATTCAGAAGGATTTGCTGGGAGTTTTAACATCTTTGAAATTTCTCCAAGAATTATTCTATCGCTAATAAACTGATTAGTATTTTCTAACAAAAGCTTACGAGTCTTATGTTTATACATTAAATTGAGTATCTTGCCCAACGAATCATCTCTTTGAAAAGTAATAATTTCCTTTTTTTATCCATTGATGAGACAGAAATGTCTGTTTTGATTTTCTTACCGATCTCAAGCATCTTTCTTGCAGAAATAGGAGAGTATCCTTCAGACACATTTGCAATGACAGCAAAAGCGCGTCGAGTATGCTTCCATTTCTCTATTAAATCCTTAAATATTGTTTCCTTTTGAACCTGTAGAAAATCTTCAAACATGATCTGTTCTATCTTAGTTTCGTATTGAAAGTTACGCGTTGGATTTCACAAGTTAAGAAAGGCAGTTAGAAGCAGCCTAATACTAGCATCAGAAAAAGGCTATGTAAGTATTTCAATGCCAGCAATAAGTTCAGGGATATTTGGTTTTCCAAAAGATAGATGTGCTAGAATACTAATAAATGAGGTTAAAAGGTTCCTTGAAGATGATGATAGCAATACTACTACTTCTATCGAAACTGTAGAGTTCTGTATAATTGATAATGAGACTGTAGATTACTTTGAAAAAGAATTTGCAAATATGAAGAAATACCTGTTAAAATGAAATTGCATCCGAATTACATTGAAACAATTCCAACAAACCCAAGAGATCTGCTATCCGATATTACTCCTAATGCCTTTATGCAGCAGTTTAATGCAGTACTGAACTGGTATACATCCAACTGGAGTGGAGTTTGTAGTCAGCTTCCAAATATATCTAAACCCACTTTAATCATAACTGGAACTGATGATATTTCTGTACCAGCAGCTAATTCCTTGATCCTTGCACAAAAAATCCCTGGAGCATGGCTTGTACAGATCCAGGGAGCTGGGCACGCATTGATGTCTCAATATCCAGATGAATTTAACAAAGTATTACAAACATTCCTTTCGACAACAACCCCCATACTTAGATAATGTAACTATTATGCTTGATAACAAGACATCAAAACAGGCGTTCAATTAATAGTATGCTAGCGAAATGTAGGTCTAATTTTTCATGATTCTTCATGACTGTTCTCCTCTTATAGATTCGCTAAATAATCATAACACAATGCTCTGGGTTAGCTAGGATTCAAGGCATTTCTGATAAGGAAGCGGTGGAATGCAATACACTAGTGTATGTAATCTACTTCGATAATACTGCACTAGCAATAGCAGCAACATTGATTGCAAGAGGAGTCTCATGCCAATACAATCACATGCGCAGCTTATCAATATTCAATTGAAGGTAGTCAAGGACCGCTGTTTTGATTTTCTACCATTTATTCTTCAGGTATTATTGCTACTTAACAACCACAATATTGAAAAATAGGTGGCCAATGACTCTGTGTCCATCCAGATTTTTTCAATTCTTGTTTACGCTGCATGTCATTCATGAATATATTCACCTACCATATCTAGTTTGATTGAACCACTCTACTGTACTTTTTGTTCTAATATCTTGGCTGCTGAATATCATAATATATTTTGACTGATTTGAACAATTC
>DASQRW010000063.1:0-41583 GCA_035642715.1 Nitrososphaeraceae archaeon
TGCATGGATAATTTTACCGATTTTCAAATGTATTTTGGAAAAGTCTTCAAATGTGACATATTGTTGTTGTTCTTCAGACCCGCTCACAATGTTAAAATTGGCTGCCCTTTTATTATAATTACTTACTTTTTTAGAGAATGAACATAGAAATTTTGTGTATATATGTATGATAAACACACTACTTTTATTCTTCTTCTTCTATAATCAATCGGATAGTGTATATTTCCAATCCTTTGTTACCCATGATTGACATCTCTTATGGAAATAACCTTAGCAATAATCAATGGTATATCAATTACTATTACGTTTGGAATTATCGCTACATGGCTATACCTAATAGCATATGTAATAAAATCTTTGAAACAAACTCCTACGCTAGATTCTTTTAAAAAATCAACGATCATCAAAAATTTTCCTAAAGTCAGCATAATTTTACCTGCTCGAAATGAAGAAAAATATATTGCAAGATGTTTGGATAGTTTATTAAGACAAGACTATCCAAATTTTGAGATTATTGCAATCAATGATTCATCAACAGATAGAACTGAAGTCATAATGCAGCACTATGCAGCAAGAGATCCTAGGATTTTAGTTGTTAATGCTAAACCTAAGCCTGACGGATGGATAGGTAAGAATTGGGCATGTTATCAGGGTTATTTAAGATCGACAGGCAATTTGCTTCTCTTTACCGATGCGGATACTGTACATCTACCTTCTACAATGTCATTGTCTATTAAGCATATGATATTCGAGAATTTAGATGCTCTGACGGCTATGCCAAAGCTTCTATGCAAAGACATTTGGACAAAAATCACATTACCGATGCTCTCAACTTTTTTACATAGTCGATTTTCCGCTCTACGTGTAAATGACCGTAAGACAAAAATAGGTTACTTTTTCGGTAGTTTTTTCATAATCTCTAGGAGCACCTATGAAAGGGTGGGTACCCATAAGGCAGTCAGACATGAGATCATAGAAGATGGCGCCTTAGGAGGAAAAGTGAAAGAAGAAAAATTTATGATGAAAATGGTCCGTGGTGACAATTACATAGAAGCAATCTGGGCTAGAGATTTTTGTTCGTTATGGCATGGATTGAGACGATTAATGATTCCTCTGTATAATCAGAAAAGAAAAAGAGCATCTTTAATGGCTATTGCTATTTTTTTCCTTCTTTTTGAACCATTTCTTTTACTACCATACTCATTATTATTTTTAAATGTAGCCACGGACGATATCTTTAGTTTAATTTTAATAGTGAGTCATACTATGGCATCTGCAATTATTATTTTGAGTAGCGTTATTCAATTAAGGTTTAGCATTTTTCAAAATCCTCTTTATGCATTAGCTTCTCCCTTAGGAGGAGCAATTATATCATTATCATTTATAACATCTATTATCGACGCAAAAAAGAAAGGAACCGTTAGTTGGCGTGGAAGGCACTATGTTTTAAACGAAAAACAACATCCATTTAATTAAAAAAATGAAGAATGCAAAAACACCGCGTATTAATAATAAGAATCATTACATTTTCACTCAGCCAAATTTCATCTAATATTATAAGCACCTAACAATTAAGAACCCCAACTATTTATTAAGAATATCATGAATTTATCTTTAGGAAAATATTTTAGATATGCTCGCTACCACTAAGGATCCAAATATCTATGAAATTTTGCAAAAATGTTTAGAAGGAAAGAAGATCTTGAAAAGAGACGCCTATAATCTCATTAATTCTGTGGATTGCCCTGATTTAATTGTAGATACAGGTAGAAAAATCAGAGATAGAATTAAGATTGGTCCAATCACATACTCCCGTAAAGTTTTCATAAATCTAATTAACTTATGTAGAGATACGTGTTCTTACTGTACTTATAAAAAAGAACCATATGACAATTCCGTAACTATGATGAAACCGGAACAAGTTTTAGCTATTGCAGAAGCAGGTCGACGGCTCCATTGTACTGAAGCTTTGTTTGTAACAGGTGAAAGGCCTGAGCAGAAATACCAAGAGGCAAAAGCATGGCTAAACTCAGTAAGGAGATCATCAACTGTTGAATATATAAACGAAATGTGTGAAATGGTACTTAACAAAACAGGCTTGCTTCCACATACCAATGCTGGTAGTATGACAAAAAATGATATGTCATTATTAAAAGAGACTAATGTTAGCCTAGGCATGATGCTAGAGTCTTCTAGCCGACGATTAAGCGAAAAAGGTATGCCGCATGAAAATGCTCCAAGCAAAAATCCAAAAGTTAGAATAAAAGCATTAGAGACTGCAGGACAATTGAGAATACCCCTTACCACAGGCTTACTTATTGGAATGGGTGAGACGCCGGAAGAACTTGTCGATTCCTTATTTACAATTGAAGAGATCAGCCAAAAATATGGACATATCCAAGAGATAATAATGCAGAACTTTGTACCAAAGCCTGAAACTGGGATGGAAAGGTCTGCACCTCCTACATACAACTATTTTATAAAGAGCATAGCTATTGCTAGAATGATAATGCCAGAAATTAATATTCAAGTTCCTCCTAACCTCAATCCTAGTATTTTCGGAAAATATTTGGATGCAGGAATCAATGATTGGGGTGGCATTTCCCCTCTGACCATTGACTATGTAAATCCAGAATTTCCTTGGCCAAGTATTGAATCTGTAAAATATGTTACTGAAAATAGAGGCTGCAAATTTAGAGCAAGGCTCCCTGTCTATCCAGAATTTATAGTAAAAGACGATGGCTTTATAAAAGATAGGCTTAAGAATTACATAAACCTTATTTCTGATGAGAGAGGGCTTGTACGTGAGGACTATATAAATTGACTCTAGATTCTCTATTAAAAGGAATTGATCCTTTGATTTCCTCCACTCTAGATCGAGCACTTGGCGATAAAGAGATTTCAGAGAATCAAGCAGTTGAACTTTTTGATTCTAATGGGACCGAAATGAATGTTATTGTACTTGTTGCCAATGAATTGCGCAGGCGTACTGTTGGAAATAATGTCACGTACGTTATAAATAGAAATATCAATTTCACAAATGTGTGCATCAAACGCTGTGGTTTTTGTGCATTCAGCAGAGATTTTCGTGAAGAAGAAGGTTATTTTCTTCCTATTGAAGAGATTGTTAAAAGAGCCAAGGAAGCTTCAGAGCTGGGTGCTACAGAAATTTGCATTCAAGCTGGCTTACCTCCTAAAATGGAAGGTCATTTGTATATAGACATTTGTAATGCTGTGAAGAAAGAATTACCAAATATTCACATCCATGCGTTTTCTCCAGAAGAAATACTTTATGGGGCAATTAGGTCGGAGTTACCAGTTGAAGAATACTTGAAAATGTTAAAGGACGCAGGGATAGGCAGTCTTCCAGGAACTGCAGCTGAAATCCTAGATCAAGAGTTGCGGGACATTATATCTCCCGGAAGAATATCTTCTAAAGACTGGATAAATATCATAAAACTTGCACATTCTATGCAAATTCCTACTACCTCCACTATCATGTATGGACATGTTGAGTCATCATTACATAAAGCCAAGCATCTTGCTTTGATAAGAAGTATTCAAAAAGAAACATGTGGATTTACTGAATTTGTGCCATTGAGTTTTGTCCACAGCGAAGCGCCTATGTACAATCATAATATAATACCAAATATTCGACCTGGAGCCGATGGCAATGAAGTCATTAAAATGCATGCCGTATCACGCATTATGTTACACGGTCATATCAATAACATTCAAGTCTCATGGGTTAAAGAGGGTCCAAGAATGTCGCAATTGTTACTTGCTGCAGGTGTCAATGATTTCGGTGGTACTTTGATCAACGAGAGTATTTCAACAGCTGCAGGAGCACAATATGGGCAATTGATGAAGCCAAAACAAATTAGATCGATAATAAGATCAGCAGGAAGAATACCGGCTCAGCGCTCGACGACATATAGATTACTAAAAGTCTATGATGTGGAAGAAGATTACCAGAATTATTCTGATACCGAATTAGATAAAGCAGATCCACGGGAATTTGGATCATATAACGAATTGATCAAACTGGATACATTTAGATACAGAGACCAAAATAAAAATAGTAACAGATAACTAATTATCCATAATAAGCATCGTTAAAGTAGACTTTACGCCTTTTACTCTCCTTATTTTACTACTAATGAATTCTTTCAACTTGTCCATTGAATCAGCTTCAACTTTAATCATTATATCATATACACCGTACACCGTATAAGCTTCCTTAACACCAGGAATGCTTTTCATATCTGCGGCTAAAGTTGATTCATAACCAAGATCGGCGTTCAATAATACAAATGCTCTCGGCATATTGTTCTACACATCATTTAGCAGAGTTTATACTTTAAGTTAACTATTATTTAATTCACAAAAATATCATACAGGTGTCTTCTCCTATATATATAATGAGTTTCAAAAAGTCATAACAACAAGAACTTGATGACAATTTTTCACCTTAGAAAATAGATCCATATATATTTATATTTACATACATATATACATATATACAAGTCCATATATGAACGAAAGTTTCCATAATTGTTAAACCATTATGGTAAAAGCGTTTGCAAAGGCAGCATTATAAAATTCTAAAAATTCTGAGGCATGGTTTGACCAAATATCCCAAACATTTTATTTTACATGATATCAAAAAGTGTATGTCTCATTTTCGCTGTCCAAATTGCGGATCACTTAGCTCTATCCAGATGGACAAAATATTTGATGGAAGGTTTTTGTTCAGATGCTCAAAATGCTATATATGCAGCATACTTCCGCTAAATAATACTCTAGAGGAAACATACCTGGACTTTTTAGATTTGTATGATAGAGGATGCATAACGACTACAGAGAATTTAAGATTACTTATGGAGGAAGAAAAAATCATCAGATCTGAACCAGAAGTAAGATCCTTGATTACAGAGAATAATGCGAATAATAATGATCTTATTAAAAAAATACTTTATTCTGATAAAGATTATGTTGTAGATTTTAAAATTCTTGAAGAGGCAGATATAGAACTAGGAAGTGAAGTTTCAGAACTTCCAATAGACGAGTCTCTAACAGCCGCTTTGTCTGAGAATAATATCGAAAGAGTATACAAATTCCAAGAAGAAGCCATTAGAAAAATCTTGCTTGGAAAAGATATAATTATCATTGCTCCGACGGCATCTGGTAAGACTGAGGCTTTCTCTATACCAGTATTACAGAAAATTTCTGAAGATATTTATCATTTTAGATCCCTACGGCCAAGTTTAAAAAAAAATAACATCTCTGCAATATTTGTATATCCTACAAAATCCCTTTCAAGAGATCAATTACCAAAGATAAGAGGCCTTGCACAGTCAGTTGGACTACATGTTGATGTTCTTGATGGTGATACGTCGAGAAGTGAAAGGGAATCCATACTGTCATCTCCTCCAGATGTCATCATTACAAATTTTGACGTTATTCATTATCATTTAATGCATAGAACTAGATTTTCGCACTTGATACGTAATGCTAAATACTTGATTGTTGACGAAGCTCATGTTTATACAGGTGTCTTTGGTGCAAATGTTCACTTTATAATCAAAAGATTAGAAAGGCTCTCACCTAATAAAAAAATACAGCTGATCGCTGCTTCAGCCACGCTTCCAAATGCGGCTAATTTCTGCCAAGTATTATTTGATAGAAAAATGGAGATCGTTCAGGGAAAGGGCAGAAAGGGAAAAATAAATTTTATAATCTTATTTCCATCCTTACGATCTCATAGATCTCTAACAATAGACTTATTGAAGTGTACCACCAGACTAAATCATAAAACTATTGCATTTAACAATTCTCATCTAGGCTCTGAGCTATTGGCATTTTATGCATCCAAACAGGGAGTAAAAATAATGGTCCATCGAGCTGGAATTTTGCCAACAATTCGAAAATTTGTTGAGAATTCATTTAGACGAGGAGAATTACATGCTATTTCTGCAACTCCTACGTTGGAGCTTGGCATAGACATTGGTGATGTGGATGCAATCATATCAAATATTGTTCCCATTAATAGACTTACTCAAAGACTTGGTAGAGCAGCGAGAAGAGGGCAACTAGGATATGCCTTCTTAGCGCTTGGCAATGATCCTATAAGTCAATATTATAAATTTCATCCAGACGATTATCTTGCTGACGAAGAACATGCATATACTGATCCTTCGAACCCTATTGTAGAAGAATGCCAGGTCCTTGCGATGACTTGTGATAGGCCTATATCCATGTTCGAATCATATGGTGCATGGAATAAGATTCAAAAACTAATTTCAAAAAATCTGGTTAAAGTAGTTAATGAGAAATTTATGCCAGACTATAAGAAAGCGATTGAAGTATTACACAATTACAATATACGCGGAATAGGGAGCAACGTTGACATAATTTTTAATAAGAAAATAGTTGGAGAACGTTCGCTGCCTCAAGCTCTTGAGGAACTTCATATAAATGCTATTTATTTTTTATCTGGAAGGAGATACCAAGTCAAAAAGTTGCATTGGAAGAAAGAGAGCAGACAACAGCATTACGCTGAACTTATCCAAATCCCAAATGACTATCCATATTATACTAAAGCAATTGTTGACGAATGGCCGAGTGTCAGACAAATTTATGATAAGAAGAAAGTATTTGGAATAGAGGTTAAATATTGTTCTCTAAAAATCCTTAAGAGAATTTTGGGCTATTCCAATATAGAAATTGGACAAGAAGCAACGCAAGGTAAGAAAGTAATGCTTGAAAATCCTCTAGAGTTTGAATTCTTTACAAAAGGCTTTCTGTTCAGGGCGCCTAGACCACTCAACAATATAATTAAGGCTACTGATGAACAATACATAGAAATAAGCAGTTATCATGCCTCAGAACATACAATAATAGAAGGAAGCGGCATGATAACTGGAGGAGCACCGCAAGATTTAGCTGGAATATCGCTAGGATCTTCTGGTTATATATATGTCTATGATGGCAGTATTGGAGGAAACGGCGCTAGTAAAGTGATCTATGATAGACTTGATTCTGTAATATCAAGGGCATTACGAATTCTGTCCGAATGTCCATGTAAAAGCGAAAGTGGATGTCCTCGCTGTACATACTCATATAGATGCGGAAATAATAATGAGTATTTGCATAAAGATGCAGCAGTAGAAATTTTGAATAGAGTAGTCGAAGGAGAGAGAACAGAGATAGATGATGAGGATGCTCATCTTGATCGTGCTTTGGTTTAAGTATTCTGAAGATTTCAGATATATCCCTACACATACATATTATATACTATACTAGATCTGAATGCTAATAAATAGAAGACTAGAGCTATTACCAGTACTACTAATTCAGACCTTTAGACTTTCTGACTGATATTTTTTGCATACACCTAAAACTTACTCTAATCATTAGCTTTCTGCTCCAATTTATCATTTGAAAAAATGTATTAACATAATTTTGTTTTTTCTATGTGATCGAAAGAGAGCAAACCACCATAAACGACCCTCCGCCTCGTTTATCTAAAATTATATCAAGTATCTAAAATCATACTCAGGAAAATCTTCTAACTCTATATATCGATCATGGATTTTTTTGACTACTATATATTATATTATTAGCATCATTATCTCGCCTACATTGTAGTAATGGAGGTTTTGCCTGGGCTCTGCTGTTTTTAATGTATAACTGCAACTTCTTTTGATAGGTTCTTAATCATTTTTTTATTTTCAGTTTTTTGATTTAATTATATATAGTAAATAGAATATGATGACTTCATCCTTGCTATAACCACATCTAGTTATAAAGTTATTAATCGCCGCGGCATATGTGCGCACGATCCCTAGTATATGATAACGACATTAATGACAAATGGTTCGAGCTCCTATTTCATTATTCATTTAAGTATTCAATACCAAACGGAGAAATAATAAACGCGAAAAAATCTAAAACCCAATTCTACCAAATATAGAATCAGTATTTATAACGATGCTACACTCTTTTTTGTTTACCTATGGCTGGTAAGATTTATCGAATAATCCTGACTAGGCATAGAAAATTTATTCAAATTATTCGTTCATTTACCTAAAATAAAAACATATCTTCAGCCATCTTATGACATATCCTATGTTGTGAACTAGTATATGGATTATCATATGACGAACCTTTACTCTTTTTGAACCATTATATTGATAGATAAATCAATAGTAACACAGAATCCATTATTTGCAATGTCATCAATTTTTCTTGATGAGCCATTTTATTAAACTATCTGATCCTGTAATGATGTTACTTTATTTCTCTGCTTACATACAATACACACTATTTCTGGCCAAAATCAAAGCTATTTTATAACTTGTATTCAAAGCACCATCATATAGTATGCGATCTTTTATACAAAGAAAGATGAATCACAACAGACACAAATATTAACAATTTTGGGTAAGGTTTAAGAATGGTAGTAAATGCTTATTATTTTGTATAATGTAGATGGAATCTTCTGTTTCTGCTGCTACTACTAATAATTCTAGTACTATAGCTAGTGTAAAATGGAGTACTCTTGAACATAGGGGCGTAGCATTTCCTCCAGAATATCAGTCACGAGGTATAGGTATTGTTATTCGAGGTGAAAGATTTATTCTAAACCACGACCAAGAGGAATTAATCTATGCGTGGGCAAAGAAAAAGAATACACATTACATCCAAGATCCCATTTTTCAATCGAACTTTCTAATCGATCTCAGAGCGTTATTACCTGAGAAGTACCGAAGTATTGATTTTATAAATGATATTGATTTTTCTGAAGCATTTAGACTTGTAGATCATGAAAATACCATAAAAGAAGCAGAGATACAAAGAATAAAGAATCTTCCCAAAGATGAGAAAAGGAAAATATCTTTACACAAAAAAGAAGAGAGAGAAAGGCTCAAGGCCATCTACGGTAAGGCGATTGTGGATGGTGTAGAAGTAGAAATTGCCAATTGGCTAGTTGAACCTCCTGGCTTATTCATGGGAAGAGGCCAGCATCCATTACGTGGCAAATGGAAGCCACGAGTAAGAGCTCAAGATGTCATCCTTAATCTAGGGGAAAACGCTCCTGTTCCAGAAGGCGCTTGGAAAGATATCGTCCACGATCACTCATCCACATGGCTCGCTACATGGATTGAGAAAATAACTGGCAAGAGAAAATATGTATGGCTTCATGATTCAGCTGTACTTAGACAGAGTAATGACAAAGAAAAATATGACAAAGCAAAGAAACTAGAAAAATATATTGGCAAAGTACAAAAGCAAATTATCAGGATAATGCTTAATTCTAATAACATAAATCAAAAGAAGGTGGCCACAGTATGTTATCTGATTTTCAAACTTGCAATGCGGGTTGGGGACGAAAAAGATCCTGACGAAGCTGATACAGTAGGTGCATCTACTCTGCGAGTAGAACATATTAAATTTCCAGAGAAGAACGGTAAGCAATTGATAGAATTTAATTTCCTGGGAAAAGATAGTGTTCCTTGGCAAAAAACTCTTGAAGTTAATTCTCAGGATACCAGAGGGCTTTACAATAATCTCAAATTGTTTATGAATGGGAAGGAACATAATTCACCAATTTTTGATAGGATAACTTCTAGCAAGGTCAATATATTTCTGCGAAGCATTGATCCAAAAAATGTCCCAGGATTGACGGCAAAGGTATTTAGAACATATATTGCTACAAAAACGGTCAAAGAAGAACTTTCAGATCCAAAGATAAGGGTAGATAAGAATTCATCAGAAATAGAAAAAATCTATGTTATGAAAATGGCAAACCTAAAAGCTGCAATTACATGCAATCATAAAAAAGGGATAGATCCAAAGAATCCTGCAAGTAAAAAAGCATTAGAGAAATTTGAACTGGCTCTGAGAAACAAGGAAGAGTCTATCAAAAGGATTCGATCTGATATTGCAGCAAAGAAGTGGAAGACAGAGATTCAGAAAAGGAGACTCGAAGACAGATTAGAAAAGCTAGAAATGCATCTTAAACTACAGAAAGAGACTCGTGATTATAACCTTGGAACCTCTCTGAGAAATTATATTGATCCACGTGTAATGAGGGCTTGGTTAAATTATGTACAGCTTGACTGGAGGAAGATTTATACTACTACTCTTCAACGCAAGTTCAAATGGGTTGATGATTATTCTAACAACAAGTTAAAAGAATTTTGTCCAATTAGAGAAGAGATCCCCCTCCAAGAAATGAAAATAGTACATAACGAGAGTTGAAAAATCTCGATATTTTTTTGAGAACACTATAAGATAAAGAAGAAGCATAATTCTTCTCTAAGGTCTCAATTGTCGCATCATCTTAATTGTATGAAAAATGGAATTTTGATCAATTTATGCTAATTCTTTAGGTTCTTGACATTCTTCCTGAGGATGACGGGAATCAATTTTTGATCTTGCTATCCCTTGTCTAATAATAGAAATTTATCTATAGTAGTGAATAGTTCAACTGATTTTCGTGTCTTTTATATCATTAGAAGTATGCAGAAAGGAATAGTGATAAGAGATCTTAGTTGGTTATTGAAATAAATAAATAAATAAATAAATATAAATGAATCACCGTGACTATCTAATTATAGTAACCCTGTAGAACAATTTCTAATAAATCACAAAGATATAGCTTTTATCAAGACATGTTGATACGCCAGTGGTACCTCTTAGTAGGAAGCATGAAACAATCTATGCAATTTTGCTCAACTTTGAAATTGTCTCCATTATGAGATGAAGCCTTACTTTTCTTGTTTAGTCATATTTTATTAGAATAATCAACATCAATTCCATTATCAGTCATGCCTTTAGGGTCATAAATTGTTGTTACATAACTATAGCAAAGCACTCCTGATGTAGCAGTATTATTACTCAGAAGTTCTGCAGATATTATGCAATATCTTAAGAAAATTCAAGGTATGAGAAGCCTAATTTCAATATTTATATCAAGGTGAATAAAGGATAAAGGCTCTTAATTTTGCTTCTTAAACAGCATGGAGGAAGTAACCTAAATTAAAGGCAGAATCCGAAGCTAGACAAAGATCAACTATAAATAAATGAACTTAGTTTTCTTTCATTGTGAAAGACCCATCTTATGTTCCAGATAATATTACTTCACTTCTATCTTCTCCTATCGAGATCGTATTAAATACCAATGTAGTTATTCTTGAAAGCGATAGGTTTGTTGACGAAGCAACTAAACTTATGAAGGATAGAAACACACGGAGTGTCCTTGCTTCACACAACGGAGAAGTTATCGGTATATTAAGTAAGACAGATATACTTTTCAAAGTCATTTCTCAAGGGAGAAATCCAACGAAAATTAGACTTCGTGAAATTATGACAAGCCCTGTACTTGCTGTTGATCCTAAAACATCTGTACAAGAAGCACTTTCTATTATGGATAGACATGATGTAAGACAGATAATAGTTAGTTCAAATGCAGCCGTTCTTGGTATTGTTTCAAGGGATGATATATTTGAAAAGATTCAGATGGCAACTATCTCTACAGCAGATACCGCACTTCGAGGAACACCAGTTTGTATAATAAATCCAAAAGCTATTGTGTATATGAAAGATACAAGCTCAGCTAACTTGACTTGTCCATACTGTGAATCTCCATTTGACACAAAAGAGGCCTTGTCAAAACATATAGATAGACTTCATGCAGGAACAGGTATACTTGAGGGTGATATGCGACGTATGTTTGAATAGATTATATTATGTCATAAGAGAATTCTGAATGCGAAACGCTGCTGAGCTTGCCGGGGTAGCTCAGCATGGTTAGAGCGTTCGACTCATAATCGAAAGGTCGCGGGCTCGAATCCCGCCTCCGGCATTTTCTTTTTTGGGCCTCCAATCAAATGTAACAATATTGAAGCTTAGTATAATGTACAAGTTTTGTCTTTTAAAATGACCAATGATAGCCGATTGATATATATTTCATAGTTAAGTTACTAGCCAAAAACGAAAAATGCAAACATTTTGACAATCATTGTATATTTTAATGAGCAGAGGGATATAATGTGTAACAGTCATAAATTAAATTATTAAGAGTATTTGACGTTATTAAAAATATTTACAAAAAGTATTAATAGACACAGCAATAATAAGATTATTCTCATCTACTTATAATACTATGAGATGGTCGTTTCGTTATATAAAGGAATAATTTGAGTGCCGTCTGAATATTATATTTTGGTGAACTAATGCAAAGCAAGAAAATGGATATCTACAATGCGATGTTCCTTTCTTATTGTCTTTCTTTCTCATTGGCTTTAGAAGCATAAGTACATATCATTAACTAGTATATACTATTATTTTATTGTATGACAGAACATAAAAATCCAGTACCTACAGTTGACATTATTTTGCAAAAGGACTCTAATATCTTGCTTGTAAAAAGAAAAAAAGATCCATTTAAGGATCATCTGGCCTTACCTGGTGGCTTTGTAAATGTTGGCGAAAAAGTAGAAGACGCAGTAAAACGTGAAGCAGTCGAGGAGACCTCATTAGAAATAGAACCTATTGATATCTTGGGTGTTTATTCGGATCCCGGTCGAGATCCTAGAGGACACATCTTGTCTATAGTGTTTGTAGGGACAATTCTCAGTGGAGAACCAAAAGCTGGTGACGATTCACAAGATATTGAATGGGTGAATCTAGGTGAATTGGAAAAGAAAAAACTCGCATTTGATCATGGCCGAATTATCGCCGACTATAAAGAATGGAGAAATTTAGGCAGAAGTTTCTGGTCATCAAAACACAAAAAATATTGATAAAATCTATATTTTTTATATTTTTATTAGAAAATCATGCTATATAATATCTATGACTTCGACTATAATGAAAACAAATATGGCATTCATCATAGATTTTACAAAAAGAAAGAAGATCTTGTTCCTAAAAAATTTATGCAAGACCTGCATTTCTTTATCTTATGACGAAGCAAACCTCCTCTTTATATAGAAATTTCCCTGTTCATGAAACCATTGACATTACAGATCTTTCAGATATTCCTAAGGCTGTCGTCAATATGGTAAAAGCATATGCCTACCTTAATGAGCAGGGAGAATTTAGCTACCGTCTCTTACTTCCTAGGGGGGAAAAATCATTAACATCAAAAGCAAAAAAAATTGGATTAGTTCTCCAGGCAGAATTGTTACTCGGTTTAAAGAACAATAAGCTAAAAGTAAACCTGAAAGAAATTAGATATATACACGATGAAAATCACTATGGATGGCTTCTTTTTAATCCAACCATTCAGGAACGATATTTTGCTAAAAACAATGTAGTAGATTACTAGAAGGTTTTTTTTTGATCTTCTTTTCCTTTAAATCGCGACATCATAAAAGGTTCATCGAGTCTCATTACATTACTCAATATTATGGAAATTATCAACCCCAGAAGAAATCCTCCCATAAGATCAGTAAAATAATGCTGCATTACGTATAACCTGGTGATTGCTATCATAGCAGGAAACAACCAGATGAACAAGCCAGCAGTCCTTGACTTTTTGCTCAATGAAAATCCAATAATAAATGCAAAGGATGTTGCTCGTGCAATATGATTGGAAGGATAGGATAGATCACGTGCAAATGGAACTAGACTGTCGTTTTCTATCTTAAAGTTTTTAGATAATTGCAACTTAGGTTCAAACCCATAAGGAGGTATTGGCCTATCCACTAAAGGCTTGATATACATTACTAAGATTGTAAGGATAACAATAGATATTAAAAAAATCATACCTGTTTTTCTAGTTCGTCGAATTATAGTAAGAATAATAGCAATGATCACTAATGAAAAGACATCACCAAATGTGGTAACAATTATCATTAATGCTTCTACATTTTCGTTTTTTCCCTGAATGGACTTAAAGTATTGGCTTATGATATCATCGATACCTGCTGTAAATCCTAACATTACAAATATAGTAAGAATAATAAAAAAAATTACCAAAGCTAGAAACTGAGTCGATCTAATGCGTATTATCCACGATGGCCAAAAGTCAGACAATAGCACTGCTAAATGCTGCAACAATAATGCATTTTTAATTGTTTGTTCATTCAACAAAATTAGATGAGTTTATGTGGACGCATATATACATGTCCAGCCTTAAGTATATAAAATGCAGATAAATAGCCTAAGTAAATTTCTGACTGGTGTTTTTGGTTTGAAGTTACCGAGAGAATGACTAAGCAGCGATAATATTTTTGCTCCATTATAGTATGTTATTTACATTTATATGTATATATATATATACATATATATTTATAACTGTTCAAAATAAAGCTTCAGAAGTTTAAACCTATAGACTACTAACATCATCTATTTTGAAGTTAAGATCTTATCTTTATAAATTTAATTTGTTTAATACTCGCTCTCTATATAAATCTCTAATTAAAAAATTGACATAAAGAATTATTTGTATAATTGCTTTACCTACGCATATTAATAGAGTTTTGATTCATCCTGTATTTTCTTTGCAGAGTCAGGATCTTTATCTATGTAATAGTTTATCATACCCATTTTGAGCACTTTTAATGATAGTAAAGCACATTTTATTCTTGCAGGTCCGAGATTCATAAGTCCAATATTTTCTAAAATGTCATCCTTAGCCAGATCTTTGACAGTAGTCAAAGGTTTATCCAAAACCATTTCGGTAAGCATAGAAGCACTAGCCTGACTAATTGCACATCCCCTACCTTCGAATTTTATATCCTTAATTTTTCCCTGTTCAACTTTCAAATGAATGTCAATTTCATCTCCACATAGAGGATTGCTATCGTGTGTACTAACATCTGCCTGTGGTAGTTTGCCCTTATTTCGAGGGTTTCTATAATGGTCTAAAATAATTTCGCGATAGATATCATCGCTCATATTTTAAACAATCTCCTAGCTTGATTAAGTGCATCGATGAATATATCGACCTCTTCTTTGGTATTATAGATATAAAAACTTGTGCGTGAGGTTGCTGAGACATCCAATCGTTCCATGAGTATCTGTGCACAATGATGTCCAGATCTTATTGCCACGCCATGATCATTCATTATAGTAGCAAGATCATGTGGATGAATATCAGAAATATTAAACGACAATACTCCCCCTCTATGCTTAGGATTAGACGGTCCATAGACGGTGACGCCTCTGACATCGGTTATAGATTTTATGGCATAGCTTGTAATATCAATTTCATGTTCCCGGACCTTATCCATACCAACTTTATTAAGGTAATCTATCGCAGATCCAAATCCAATTACATCTGCTATGTTTGGAGTTCCGCCTTCAAATCTGTAGGGTAAATCATTATATCTAATATCATGTTTACGCACTTCTTTTATCATATCCCCTCCGCCTATAAACGGCTTCATTTTATCAAGTATCTCCCTTTTTACATAGAGAATACCAACACCAGTAGGCCCAAGCATTTTATGAGCAGAGAAAACCATGAAATCACAATTCATTCTCTGAACATCTATCGGCATGTGAGGAACTGATTGAGCTCCATCTACAAGAACTGGAATTCCTTTAATATGGGCTTTATTGATAATCTTCTCTATAGGCACTATTGTACCAAGTACGTTGGACATGTGGCTTATTGAAACTAATTTAACTTTATTGCTCTGAATGAATTCTTCGTATGCTGTCATATCTAGATAACCGTCATTGTTAACTCGGATGTACTTGACTACCGCGCCTTTTTCCTGAGCGAGAATTTGCCAAGGAACAATATTGCTATGATGTTCAATTTCAGTAATTACAATTTTATCATTTTTATTAATATTCGATCGACCCCAAGAATATGACACTAAGTTAATTGCCTCAGTTGCGTTGCGTGTAAAAATTATTTCATCTGTTGAAGAAGCATTAATGAACTTCGCAACCTTTTGTCGCGTCATTTCAAATGCTAGTGTGGCTTCTTCAGCCATTTGATGGACAGCCCTATGGATATTAGAATTGTAATTCGTATAATAATCAACGATTGCATTAATTACCGAAATTGGTTTTTGAGTAGTAGCCGCATTGTCAAGATAAACAAGTGTTTTATTGCCGTTTATCTTACGCTTTAATATCGGAAAATCTTCCCGAATTTTAAAAACGTCGAGGGCGTTTTCCTGCAACATTGTTTATTTAAACGCCCTATTAAGATATAAACTTAGAAGGGTAAAGTGCATAAAGTTAATAAGTACACTACCAAATTTAGAGGTAGCGGCTTATCACTATAAAACATTATCATCTTATCAATATATCCTTGTGGAGTTGAAACAATCTTTTTATTAATTAGTTGTGCATTTATATCAAAACATCACAATATAATATTACTAGTATAATAGTTCTTATAGATTCAAATAGAGACAGATAATAAAGGCAACGGAGGAGTGATCATCTCAATTTTCTTTATATACATACGGAGATATCAAAAGGATATTTACCACATTCCTATGTGTTTTTTGTATATTTAATATTTATTTATAAAGCCAGCATCTTACATAACCATTGTCGGTTTTGATCTCTGGAGGATCCTCTTTACAAATATCCATAGCGTGTGGACAGCGCGAATAGAATCGACAGCCAGATGCTAAATTCAATAGGTTTGGTGGATTGCCTTTGATAAAGTGTACTTGCTTGTCAGTTGAATGTAATTTTGGAATAGCAGATAGCAATGCCTGAGTATATGGATGCTTAGCGTTTTTGTAGATCTGAGAGGAGAGACCAAATTCGACAATTTGACCTGCGTACATTATTGCTATCTTATCAGAAATCTCTGAAATAAGACCAACGTCATGCGTTATAAGAATTATTGTCATACCCTTTTCCTTTTTTAATGTCTTTAGCAGATTCATAATTTGGGCCTGGACTAGAACATCTAATGCAGTGGTCGGCTCGTCTGCGATCACTATCTCAGGCTCAAGCAGAAGAGCCATTGCTATGACTACGCGTTGTTTCATTCCTCCACTTAATTCATGTGGATATCTGTCAGCGATAGAATTATCCAATCCAACTTGTTTTAGAGACTCTAATATTATTTTCTTAAAGTTTCCTTTGAAGTGATGTTGCTCCATTATCTCTCTCATTTGATCTCCTATAGTGTAAACAGGATCAAGTGTATTCATAGCACCTTGGAAAACCATAGAAATCTTTTTCCAACGAATTTTTTTGTCAAAATCAGAATCAGATAGTTTTACAATATCAGTACCATTCAATTTGATACTGCCGTATACTATCTTCCCAGGAGGTTGCAATATTCTTAAAAAAGCGCTGCCAAGGCTGCTTTTTCCACAAGCTGACTCACCGGCGATCCCTAACGATTCGCCATCGTAAATTTCAAGATTAATACCATCTACTGCCTTTATAATACCGTTAATCGTAAAATAGTATGCTTTGAGTTCTGATACAGATAGTTTCGCAATTTTCAGAGAAAGTCAGCTACCGTCATTATTTAACATTAAAGTCTAATAAATCAATCATAAAGAAAAAATTTTTTTATCTACAAATAAGTCGAAAGATCTCTGTATTGCCATCCATCCGTCCATTCTGAGATAAGGTAAAGATATGGTAGTTAGATTTAACATCATAAGAATATATATTATATACACACAAAAACTAATTAACCTTCATCACATATTTGCAAAAGATCCTATATATACAGATGATCTTATGAAAATAAAGACACATTTGTATAGATCTACATATATCTATTGTATAGGAATTGTGAAAGAAAGGAAAATTATTGATTAGAGATTATATTTCGTCGATGATAACATATAAAATCTTTTCAATTGCAATCAATATTCATAAGGGGGGACATCGCAATTGAATGATATATCCAAGAATAAAGTGATAATCATTGAAAACTCCAATTTGTTCTTTTGACGCAAAAACTGGAACACTCTGCTCAAAATGCGAGGATAAACTGCGGTCAGGGCAGTTGACTCAAGTCGATGTTGAATCCGCTGTGAAGCTGACAAAAATATCAGAACGCGACCAAGAAATCAATAAGTTCACAATGGTTAATGCTTATCAAGTGAATGGAGATACGGTTTTAGTGTTACAAAGGTCTGATATAAGCGCTTTACGCTCAAATACAGAACTTGCGAGAAAAATTCAAGCAGAATATGAGAGCAAAATTTGGTTTGTCGAAGCAGAAGCTACGGACAAGAGGTTTTTAGAGAACCTTTTTTTTCCGGCTCGAATACTGAGCATCAACCTTATTTGGCTTCCTGATGGAATCAAGTTAACCAAGGTAATAGTCGCTTTACAAGATACACGAGAATCACATATCAATATAGAAAGAATACAGAAAATAACTAAAAGAGTAAGGAATTTAGAGCTACTTGTAGAATTGGAGCCAGCCAGAAACAGAAAATAAGGAGGGCATAATTATGACAACAACAGCAGACATTCATAGATCTCATTTTACAAATGATCTGAATCTGAGTTTGGTTGACCATAAAGTAAAGATAGCGGGTTGGATAGAAGACATCCGCGATATTGGCAAACTTGCATTTTTAATTATCAGAGATGGTTCTGGTGCAGCCCAAGCAATAGTTACAGGAGAAAATTTGCATCTAGCAAGAAATACACCAAGGCAGAGCGCTGTGATTATATCAGGTCTGGTACAAAAAACCAAAGCAAAAGACTTTCAAGTGGAGTTAAAGGTAGAGAACTTTAAGCTTCTTACCAAAGCAGTTCAGCCTTTGCCAATAGATCCGACAGGTAGAGTTGAATCTGCTCTTGACAAACGCTTAGATTGTAGGGCACTAGATCTAAGGAATCCCAAAGTATCTGCCATTTTTCGCCTAAGGTCAGAAGCACTCTATAACATCAGAGAAACTTTGCGATCAAAAGGTTTCATTGAAGTCACTACTCCAAAAATTATAGGAAGTGCAAGTGAAGGAGGCGCAAATTTATTTAGTCTTGCATATTTTAAAACGAAAGCGTACCTAGCTCAGAGCCCTCAGCTATATAAAGAACAATTATCTTTGGCTCTTGACAAAGTCTTTGAAATTGGTCCATACTTTAGGGCAGAGAACTCACATACGGTGAGACATCTCTCTGAATTTACAAGTGTAGATATTGAAGCTGCATTTATGGACTATGAAGACGTTATGGACATTGTTGAAGAAGTCCTGCGAAATCTTTTTTCAGGACTCGCAAAGAATTGCAGAGCAGAGATAAAAGAACTTGGTGGGATTAGTATGAGATCTCTTCCAGAGCATAAGATAGATAGATTGACATATGAACAATGCCTAGAAGAACTTGCTGAGGAAGATGAAAAGATAGAGTTTGGCAACGACTTATCAGATGCTTCTCTCCGAAAGATTGGAGAAAAACATCAAGGTTTTTATTTTATCACAGATTGGCCTCTGGAATTAAAGCCTTTTTATATTCATGAAAAAGAAAATAATATGAGACTTTCAAAGTCCTTTGACTTGCAATACGGATATTTAGAGCTTGTTTCAGGAGGAAGACGACAGCACGATCCTTCTAAATTGAGAGCAAGATTAACAGAGCAAGGATTGAACCCTGAAAACTTCGTGGAACATCTTAAGGCATTTGATTGGGGAATGCCTCCACATTCTGGTTGGGGACTTGGTTTTGACAGACTTATGATGGTAATGACTAATTCACAAAATGTTAGGGACGTAGTTCTGTATCCCCGTGATACAGAACGCCTCACTCCTTAATCACACTTAATCGAACTTCTCGTATCTTTTTTTGTTCAAAAATATATGCTCTTGATTCGTTAGTAAGTGTAGAATAGATTAACCATACTATAGGATTAATTTCCATAAAAATTTTATCTGTCGACGATGGGAATGGCGGAGCTGGGTGTGAATGAAATATTCCAATTACGTTCAAACCCATCTTCTCCGCTCTTAGATACCCATTAATTAATTCTTGGGAGTCTATTCTAAATCTTGTTGTTGGTGATGCATCGGAATTTTTCATTGAAAGTGTCTCTATAACCTGAATTTCATTTTCCTTGTTAGTATTGTTGCCCAGTAAAAGCGCACAAGATTCATTGGGTAATGAATCCCTTGCTAACGAAGCTAAGCGTTCAAGTTGAAATTGAGTAAGAATAAAAGATTGGATTTGACTCTCCATTTCTGTATACTAGTTTATCATAACCGTGCGCGCTCTCTCTCTCTGTCCTCTTTTTTACTTTACAATAACCCTACCCGTCATAAAGGGATGTAGAGTGCAGAAGTAATCATATTCACCAACCTTATCAAATAAGAACGAGAATGTAGATCCTTTTTGTATAATATTTGAGTCAAAGACTCCAGTCTTTCCTGTAGTCATATCTCCCGAGGTGACTGTATGAGGGCCAAAGTCTTCATTCTTCCAATTAATCATGCTTCCTACAGTCGTCTCTACTGTCTTTGGAACATAAAATTCTCTATTAGAGGGCAGAGAGGACCCGGAAACTATGGAAATTGTTGAAATAGATGAGGTACTTGTACCAGCGCTCATATTTGTGATTGAAGTTCCATTTGCACTAGACACTTGTAGTTCATTTATAGAATTATTTTTAGCAGTATTAATAATACTCTCAGTACTATTATTTCCATTTGAATTATTCTCCATAGTATTGTTATTAGTTTCATTAGCAGCCTGTTGGTTCGATCCAGCAGCTGAAGAAATATTTCCGGTTCCAGAATTATTCTGACTATTTGGGCTCGAAGCAGTAGGAGCGGCGGCATCTGTGCTCATTAGAAATTTGGCTTTCATATAAGGATGCAGAGTGCAAAAATATTCATATTCCGATTCATCTAACGCGGAGGTATCAAGTGTATAATTTCCATTAGGTAATATAATAGAAGAATCAAATGATTTCCCATCATCTTTTAAACTGGTGACAGTATGTGGAACGTTATCATTGTTTATCCACTGTATTCCTATTCCCATTGGCACGTTTAGATTTTCTGGATCATAATCTGGATTTCCTTCAGCAGAGGCACCAGGCAATATTGATACCTTTGTTAATTCTACGGGCTGTGTAGTTTGTTGCTGCTGTTGTTGTTGTCGTTGTCCCTGTTGTTGTTGTTGATTATTATTATCATCGCTGGCTGTTTCTCCTCCTCCTACACCTCCCTCCTCTGCCACAGATGGAGCTTTTGGTGTAACTAATCCAAATGCAAAGAATGTAGAACCTCCTACTACTGCAGCTCCTATGAAGATCACTGCGAGTGCTTTAATATACGGAGTCCTTCTATAAGATGCAACAGTAAGAACTGTGGCAGGAATCGCAATTAGTAACATCAAGCCTATATATGCGAAGATAGTTGGAGTCTGTGTACCAGCAGTTACCGCTGCTGTAAATCCAAAAGTTACTAAAAGACCAAGTGTAATAAAGGTAGCTGACTTTGCTCTATTTGAGGTTGGAAAACCATCTTTAAATAAACCTGACGCAACGAAGATCATGCCAATAAACATCGTTAGTAATGAAACGGCATGCATCCCATCTAGAAATGTCTTGGCAATTCCAGAGAGGGAAATTCCAACTCCAACAATTCCTATCGAAGTTAGTCCTATCCCAGGAGTTAACAAATCCCAATCAGTCATAAGTATATGATTAGTTGGGAGAAATTTGAGATAATTAATCTTTTCTAGTCTAGTAAAAATAACAAAATTCACTTTTGCTACAGGGAATTCTAAAGAAGAATTCTAACATGGTGGGAGATTGAAAGATAAAGACAAGCCTGACGGGAGGGTAAAACAATAAGGAAAGAAGTTTCAAGATAGACAAGTTGAAAAATAAAGGAAGATTTCGTTCGAGTAATCCTTCAAGTAACTGCTGCATTATAATGGCTAACAACAGATGAGATTACTTTAAATGATGAATACTTACGAGCAGGCAATAATAATGTTTTGAATCTGATTCTGTATAAAAGCGATGATGCTTACAGGAGACGATTGCTATATCATATAAGTATAAAAGATGTTATTGTAATAATCCATCTTCTACTAAGTGATTTAATTTCCATTATAATCGATAGTCTTAAAATGACCATAATGCTTCATGGTCATTGAAGAGCTATGAAATATCCTTTACGTAACTTGATTTATGAGAAAATAAAACAGGCAGGAAACATGACTGATTCTGATCTAACAAATGCGTTAATTAAAGAGGGCGTTTCATTAAATGAACCAAATTTGAATAAGACACTATTAGACCTGGAAATATATGGATTGATACGAGTATCTTGGATCACCAAAGATAAACGAAGAATTGAAGCCGTAGCAAATTCTACTACCAGTTAACAATAACAGTTGACAATAATATCTTAAGATGAAATCGTAAAAAAAATAATAACAGATTTAATACTCAAATTCTATAATAAAAAAGTGCATCTAAAGATACTGCAACAAATATTACAACTAAATATGGTGCCGTAACTTTATAAGCCTTCCAAGCGAACTTTGGCGTTGGGTTTTTTGTTAATTTATAGTGATAAAATAACATAATTGACCCTGCAATGGCTGCAATGGCTGTGTATAATAGTCCCATTCCAAAGAAGTAAAGCGCTATAGAATATGGCAATAGAATTGCGGTATTTATAAAAATATAGTTCGCAGTTTTCTCGTTGCCAATTAATACTGGTAGCATCGGTACTCGAATACTCGCATAATCTTCTTTTATTTTAATTGCTAAACACCAGAAATGTGGAGGCGTCCACATAAAAACAAGCCAGCCAACTAAAAATGCAAGTAGATCTATTGACCCTGTTGCGCTTGCCCATCCAGCCATTGATGCAGCACTACCTGCAAAGCCACCAATAACAATGTTAGACGCATTATTGCGCTTTAGCCATGCGGTGTAGATTATGACATAGAAAAATATACCAAGAGCAATCATGCCTGTGGCAACCGGATTTAAAGTAAACCATGCAATGAGAACTGAAATAATGCTCAATGCTAGTCCATAGAGTAATACATTCTTTGCAGATAATTTGCCTGAGGGAATTGGTCTTTGTGCTGTTCTATCCATCATTTTGTCTATATCTCTATCATAATAGTGGTTCAGGGCACTTGATCCCATAGATGCTAGAGCACCTGCTAAAGTAAGAAATCCCAGTTTCCACAAACTAACGTCCCATGCGACCGTTGGTGTATCATCAAATCTAGTAGCTGCAAGCATAGATGTTATAGCCGTGATTACTAGAACTATCACTATTCTTGGCTTAGATACTTCGATATAGTCTCTTGCACTCACAGATTATAATACCTTATAGGACCTCTAACCAGTCTTGCATTTAATCGATTCGCTATGCCTAATACTATACAAAATATTAATACTGTCTACCAGCAATTTTGAAGTTCTTAAACCTTACGCTTATCTAAGCGAGTTTCTGTGCTAGTCAAGAAAATCAACAAAATATCATAACTCACACATGACAAATGATAATACGCAACACTGCCACAACAATATTTCACTAGTTTTATAATTTCCTAGCCAAAATCTCTTATATTATCTAAAATGAGTCTTCATGAAAATACCCTGCTTTAGAGAATCTTCTATCTCTATATAATCTCTATATATATATATATTAAATTATAATTTAAACGACTTTTGATATATATTATCAAGATAAGGTTATCTCTTGAAAATATTATCCAAGATGCTAAACCAAACTTTCAAAAATCACTAGTTGTATAGTTTTCTATGACTAATGAGATGACTAGTAAGGAATATTTTGTAAATATCCCAAAAGGAGGTAACAAATCATGATAAGTGAAGCTAATAGGAGAATGCATCTTAGCAGAGTTGCCACAGAACATCAACAAGAATGGCTTTACAAATGCATCAAGTTTTTCCGCATTTTTGCAAATTATATGAAAACGCGCACGGCTCCGATCTACTGCTTTCCCGTGGCTACGTTAATTACAATAATTCTGGGAGAGCAAGGAAACATTGATCCATATCTAGTCATACGGACGGTTTTAGGAAGCTATTTCCTCGGACTTGCAACTTATGTCTATAATGATTTGACTGATTTTGAAGTAGACAAAATAAATAAAACAAATAGACCATCAGTTACAGGAAAAACTACCAAGCCGCAGCTTGTTACTATCGTATGTATTATGTTTGGTATCGGATTCTCCTTGACGGCTTTCATTAACTATTATACCTTCTGTATCTCAGGTCTCTTCACTATATTAGGTATTGTCTATTCACATCCACAATTCAAATTAAAAGATAAATTTCCTTTAAAAACAGTCGTTACAGCCAGCGGTGCAGCTTTATTATCGCTGTTAGGAGGAGCTGCTGTTATAAATACTTCCGCGCCAATATTATATACTTCATTTTCTTTTTTTATCTTTTACTTCATTTTATCTCCTCTGGGAGATATTGGAGATATAAAAGGCGATAGGGCAGTGGGTAGACGTACATTTCCAGTAGTTATTGGAATGAAGGCAACTTTGCTGATTATGTTCTCTGTGCCATGCATAATAATGACTATGACAGGGCTGGCGTATGCCGCCTTAGATATGAATATGTTAGGAGTCTATGCTATCATTAGTAATTGTTTAGTAATAATTATAGTGACTTTATATATGAGTAACAGGTTAAATGATAGTCCCGCAATAAAATCAATGCGACCTAAAATGAGACATCTTAATGTTATGATGCAAATATCGATGCTTTTAGCATTCCTGTAATTTTAGACTTCAGGTCGTTTTATATATCTGCTGCTTACACTGCTTTCAGTTGTTGTTGTTATCGTTGTATCTTCAGGATTAGTAGTCCATATTTTTTGGAAATACTCCATCATTAGTTTAGATGTTTGTTCATCTCTTATGAAAATAGCACCTTTAAAGATCTTTGGTTCATTTGCATCGATGAATTCTATACCTACTTCCTTACGATCGAAGATTATAATGCTAAATGGGACATTTCCTACCTGTCTATCTATCTTGCCAGGATACCAAGGATTTCCCACAACATTTGAACGTTCTAACGAATTTTTATCATTTAATATCATATGATTATTTTGTTCAAAGAATTCTGTGACTAATGATTTTTCAGAGATAACTTTTACATCGAGTCCTATTTTCGCCTTCCGAAGCATACTATTAATTATTATTTCATTAAAGTATCTGGATGCAAGCAAAATCTCATTCCTGCAGAATTCGGTACGTTCAACTATTGCAGATACCATGTCCTCATATGTCCATACCATTTCAATTTTCGCAGGAATATCGGGAGTGGATGTGCGAACGCCAGTTAGCTTATTCATGAATTTCTCAATGTCAGTATCAGAAAAACCACCACTATACTTCAAAGTATCGATCATCTGTAAGTGTTTTGTATTTTTCATTTGTTCAGTCAATTTTAGAATATGTGCTTCATAAATGACGGCTCCCAATGAAGTATGAAGATATTTCCCTCCAGTTTTTATGACAAGTCCAGAATTGATAAGTTGTTTTAAGCTTGTATAGTATATTTTTTTAGAAAGTCCTACATTATGAGGTGACGATGAGTCAGCCAATAAGCCATTTTTAGCGGACATAAATAACATTAAATTGTTTTTTTTAGATAAAACCGATAATAACTTTGTAGTACTTTCAAATGATGCCTTCTCTGATGCGGATATTGCTAACATTTGGCAAGTTAAATAAACATGATTGTTTTATATATATATTATTATTTAATAAATAACATCTCAGAATTTTAATGAGATATTAATATAACAGAAGTGTCTTCGTGAATTCATATCTGGGCAACTGTCTTGGATAATTACGTAAGAATATATAAATATAAATTATTGCTTATTACGTGTTACAGACTATAAATTAGTCTTTTTTGCTTTTTTTATATTAATGACCTCTGACTGTCCTAATATAATACCTTCATGATGAATTGTATCAGATGAAAGGGCAGGAGAATGTACTGTAGTAGTTGAGTATCTAGCTATAGAAGTAATGATAGATTAAGTATTGCAGCCATTAACCATAAAATTTATATCATTATACAATAACTTGCAGATATACGTATATCTATAAGGATCGATCTTTGAAATATAAAGATATTCAGTTATGTAGATAATCTTTTATCTAATCGACTCTAATTATGAGAAACGAATTAGCTATATCGGTGGAGTACGTACTATATAAAGGTCGCATTTTTATACTATACAGAAGGACCGTTCGTGTGTAGATGCAGGTATTATGTAAAGATTAAAAGACTCCTTCCGAAGACTAATTCATGCAAGGACCCTTAAAGCAAAAATAGAAAGGAGATAATACGCAAAATGAGATAATTTAAATTAAACCAAGAAATATTATCAGCCGAAAAATATTATTATTTTCCACTATTATAATCCAGTCTTTGTGCTAAACTCCTAACAATAAACTATATTGATATCTATTAGATGATAATTAACTTGATATTTTTCTAAGACTAATCACAAAATGAATAAAATTACTAAGTTTTAGAAATGAAAATATAATAATGATGAAAGTATATGCACAATAACAATAATGGCAGTTCTACAGACAGCAGATAAGGTACTCACTGCTATTTCTGATAAAGAATCTTTAGAACTGTTTAGATTCATTGCGATTAACAATGAAGACAGTGATGGTCTTAGAACTAAAACAAATCTTACTCGTAAACAGTACTATTCAAGATTATCTAGGATGACAAAAGTTGGATTAGTAAAGAGAAAGAAGGGAAAGCATTCTTTGACCGCATTTGGTAAAGTGATCTATGATGCTCAAACAATAATTGAAAAAGCAGTCAATAATTACTGGACACTTAAGGCAATTGATTCAATTGAAGTATCTAATGATCTCCCTGCAGAAGAAAGAACAAAACTGATTGACAGTTTATTAGATAATAGCCACATAAAGGAAATTCTCTATAGCAAAGCGTAATCAGACTCTCTTGAAATTGTGGATTGAATCAAATGGTATTATGCCGGCATCGTTCAAATCTATCAGTTATTGTAATATTGGATGCAGTTTCAGTATTGCATAGTTGAATGTTAGCAAATACTTCCAAGCCATAAAGATCTGTGTAATCATGCAGAATTCATATCTTATTAAAAATCATGCTAACCGATCCTATGGTTATGAATTTTGCAGTTGAATACCTGCAAGCAAAAGACTATATTGTTAGTATTCATGATATTCATCATATTCCATTAGAAATAAGCCATTTGCTAAGAGAAATTGCTTGAAGCATGGCTAAAAGATATGAGAAATAGCGCACAATATATCTACACATATACAACACACAACACACATAGATGTGATAGCGTACATGCTGTGCATGTATGTATATATATATATATATATCGTAATTAATGAATATACAACGTCATTTACACTCATCATATATGAAAGAGAGAAAGATAGATAAAGATGCATATTATTGAAAGAAGATCTATTCAATACATCAAAAGGATAGAACCTAAGTTTAGACATAGTATTATAATTATAGTTTATATACAAGAGAAAAAAGATGCAAACTAGTAGAGAGAGCACATATACACGCACAATAAATAAATGATACTATGGTAATACAGCTTATTGATTTTCAAAGAACATGGTGAAAAAGCTCATAAAAAAGCAAAGTTATAAAAATATCAAGTATTTAGTGTAGCATGATGATGAACCAAGTTCATGAACCGTTCATGAACCAGTTCACACTTTTTTAACCACCCTTTTTTGACAAGCTAACTTATAATACACTGTAATATCTAGACTAACGAATGTCGGAAAACGTTACCAATTATTAGAAACAGCAATATATAAATTACTTAGATTCAAAGTTACATATCAAGAATGTACAATAATGCTTTAGAATTTTAAATAAGTGAATATTTTTATAATGGGATTATAGTAGTAATTGGACCGAATATAAGACAACTAGGAAGAACGATGTGTGTATGTATGTTAGATATTCCCTGAATGAATTGAATTTAATATCCAAAATGTCATTCTTATTCTATCTAAAATAATATTTTTTAATAAAATTATTTATGTATCTATAATAAAAATAAAAACAATAACAACAATATGTGAAGATAAAGAGAGACACGCCTTCTTCTTCATCATCAGCAATTCGATCCTTATAAAAAACCGATCATTTTACCAATAGTTATTTGATTAGAAAAATCAAAAATCTATTTTAAGGTTAATTAATTAATGAAGGGTTGTGCATAATCATAACTTCATCTTTTGCTATATCTGTTGATAGCTCTGGCTATGTTTTCCCATTCTTTTAGCCAATTTTCAAGAAGCTTCTCTGCTACAATTTATGTTTCTTTCTACCGAAAGATTTCTCTTCTTTTACATAAGAAATAAGATATCTGTTGCACTTATATCTATTCCCCAAGTTAATAGATCTAGGTAAAATAACCTACCTCAATGATGCTGGCCCTGAATTCAAATTAACAATAACGGGGTAAGTTGATACCTTGAAGGATCTCCTCGATCTGAATCAAATTATTGATCAGTCATCATCCGTTAACTTAATTCTTAGTTATTAAAATGAAAATTAAATTCTGTTGTGATATTTGTACTATTGAATGGACTAAAACGCTATGATGTAAGAGACTGTGTTCATTTGCATGTGCATACATAACTTTAGATATATAACACAACTATCCGGGCATCCATGTATTTTACGATTAGAAATACACAATAGTTTCCAGTTTTATGATTATTATAATTTAGTAGTAGCAGCAGTATTAATTGGATAAAAAACTCGCCTAGATAATTACCTTATATAGGCAGATATTTTATTATTGTAAACGAATAATACAATTAAGCGATCAAAATTAAGTACTAGTTCATTAGCTGTACTATAATTGGATCAGAATGACGAATTTCAATAATGATGATACTCTGATAGACGAATTGGGATCAAGAATAGATGCTTTACAAAAGATTCCACTTAAAACGAGCATAATAATTGCCGTAAGTCTAGCGAGTTTTTTCACATATTATGATATAACAAACTATTCTTATATTTCACCTATTTTAAAAACAACTTGGAATATTGGAGATGCAGAAATAGCCTATGGTGCTTCAATGACTATATTTGGTTACGTAATTGGAGCAATTTGCATTACTGTATTTGCGGATACACATGGAAGAAAGCCCGCATTTATACTCTCAATTCTGCTTTTAGGACTTGGCTCCATTTTAGCAGCATCATCTCAAGACATGACACAAATGGCACTATTCAGATTGCTAACGGGAACCGGAATTGGTGCTGAGATAGCTATTGTGTCCACATATATAGGAGAGATGTCGCCGAAATCAAAACGTGGCAAATACACCTCCATTATAATATTGATTGGTTGGGCAGGCCTGACATCTTCTGGGCCTATTTCCTTTCTATTAATTCAACAAGCTCAAGTCATTGGAATAGACAGCTGGCGGATAGTATTGGCTATAGCTGGTACTGTTGCGCTTATTTCATTACCCTTTAGAATTCAAATGCCAGAATCATTCCGCTGGCTTTTGGCAAAGGGAAAAACCCATCAGCTAAATCTTGTTCTAATGAATTTAAGCATCGCTCCGTTAGAAGCAAATAACAAAACTCTTTATTCATCGAGAAAGTTCAGTTTGAGAACCTTTAAGAATAAGCCAGTAATGTTAAGGGTCCTATTCTTTGTTGCTATATGGTTTCTTGTACTAATCCCCGTATATGCATCGTTGTTACTTGTCGTAGAGTACGTTAATCAGGGTTATTCATTGAATGAATCAATATCAATTAATACTTTGAGTAGTATTGGTTTTGTAGCAGGAGGTCTCCTATCGCTTCCACTGGCCGATAAAATGGAGAGAAAACATCAAATTGCAATAGCCAGTAGTATAATGAGCATTGCGTTTATTTTACGTGGATTTTTAATCGATAATTATAATGGATTAGTTGTTGCTGGGTTCATAGCATTTGCATCGAATGCCTGGCTTATCTCGAGTTTGCTTGCTTACACTTCTGAGAGTTTTCCTACTAAAGTACGTTCGTTTAGTTCTGGAATAGTTGAAGGAATTAGTCGCGGCCTTGCCGCACTAGGACCTATTTTATTTGTTTTGTTCCAACCATCAGGATTCCTAAATTTAATGATAGTAATAGCATCATTTTCTATGATCGCAACTGTAATCATAACAATATACGGATCCAAGACTAGAGGAAAATCATTAGAAGAAATAAGCAGAGAAGAGTCATAGATTGAAACCAATTATAAGATTAGAAGGGGTTATGACTTTTACTTTCAAAGCACTTTCCCTTAAACATATTCTGCATGAAGATATCTTTTAGTTCACCTATTAGTTTATGATATTTTTAGATTCATTCTCGTAGAAAGGATAATTGATACAACCACTATTTGTTTGTGCAGATGACAATCAAAAAAGACATGATGACTTACGGCATATACATGATATCGGAATAACTAACAATCTGGTTATTACGTCATGGTTGTTTTTGTAAAGGAATATCAATATGCAATGAACATAAAATTGCGGTGAATCTAAATAAGATCAACTAGATAAGAAAGATATATGAAGGCTGAAGAAGATTTACGTCGACTTTGCAATCAAATACTACGATCCGATAGCTCTGTAAGATATGTTATTATTCCCAATAAGATGGGTAGACAGATTGTATCAAGTTATAGAAACGGCCTAACACCATTACTTACACCACAGGAGATAGAAATGTTTGCTATAGAATCAGTTTTGAGAATGAACACGAGAAAAGATTTTGAATCAAAACTTGGTAAACCTATATACTCATTTACATTGTATGAGAAAGTAAAAAGGGCGACAATAACTTTAGAGACCGAAGAATACCCTATTCTTATGGTATCTTTTGACATACAAGCAGATCATGACCATATCATTATAGACAAAATGCTACCAATTATCAGAAAAGAAGGACTGTAAAGCTGTCCTTCAAGGGAACAAACTAGCTATGTTATTATGTATTTATCAGAAATTGATATACCAAAAGAAGCAGGAGTGACAGAAGTAACGATTGGAAGCACATTAAAGGATCTAATGAATCATCTTGACTTCAATTAGATTAGGAATAAATTTTATGAAAACGAAATAATGACAATCATATCTTGCTTTTACGATTATTTTTATTTTAGTATTATTCTTAGTTCTTAGATAATCTATTAGTTCATTTTTATTAGTTCTGGATTACACTACCAAGTCCCAGATCGGAAATTCTCTCTTTTAGGTTAATTCTAGGATCAATATTGTCATCATGAATAATAACATCATATACTGTTTCTCTAAATACAGTCTTAGTCAATTTAGGCTGACTACGTTCTCATGACTGTTTTGCGTATGTCTCTTCTTTGATGGTCTTTAATTTCTTTGATATGCACTTTCTTTTGGCTGCTACCTATCAGGTATTCATTACAATCTTACAATCTTTTATAATGTATTTGTTTATGTCCCTTTCAAGAGTATCTTTGCAACATTCACAAGTTGCTATATCAATAAAATATTGTAAAGACGATAGGACAGAACTTAAGTATCAGAATCCGTCTAATCAATGACCAAGTGGATTTGAACATTGAGGATAAGGAATTATAGGAAATGATCATTGACAATTTAAGAATTCTTAAACTAGACCATACAATTGTCTTGCTGCCATACTTTGTCTAAACTCAATACTACAGCTGATCACTTATGCATTATGTTAGAGTTAGCGATACCTATTTCGAATATTCTATTTTCTTTTAGTAGATACAGGATGTATATATGTATGTCTATATATATGCAAAAGAAATCATATAAGCTAATTATTATTATTATTATCCATAAAATGCTTTGTCTATTGGTCTTGGCATCGCATAAGTTACACTCTTTTTCATCGTTTCATACCATTCCTCTATGTCCTTAGTTATTGAGGGCTTTACTAGATGTAATGCCTTGGCAAAGTCAGTATTGTTAACAATATTTGATTTGGTTCTCATTGCATTAACAGCAGCTTCCCTGCATAAAGCAACTAGGTCTGCGCCACTAAATCCTTTTGTGGATTTAGAAATATCTTCTAAATTTACATCATTTGCTAAGGGCATAGACGAAGTAAGTATTTTTATAATTTCATACCGTGCCCTATCATCTGGTGACCCAATATATATAATCAGATCCAGTCTTCCTGGACGAAGTAAAGACGTGTCAATCAGATCCGGTCTATTTGTAATACCAATTACAATAACTCCTGCAGTTCCAGAATCATCCATCTCTGTCAAAATCTGCGAAAGAACTCGTTCATTGCCAGCTACGTCTTCTGCTCCACCTCTTGGTCTAGCAAGAGAATCTAACTCATCAAATACTACAACGCATGGAGAAGAAGCCTTCGCTTTCCTAAATATTTCTCGTATTGCTTTTTCTGACTCACCTACCCACTTTGATAAAACCTCAGGTCCACGTACGACAATTATATTAGCACTGCTCTCTGTAGCAAGGGATTTTGCGATCAAAGTCTTGCCACAGCCAGGAGGGCCAAATAACAAAGCTCCTCTCGGTGGCCTTATACCCATTTTATAAAAGCCATCAGGATCTTTAATTGCGATAATAAGATTATCATATAGCGTTCGTTTTGCTTCATATAAACCTCCTACGTCACTCCACTTAACACGTGCGACTTCTACATAAAATTCCCTCATTGCAGTTGGAATGATTTCCCTCATGCCTTCTTTGAAATCCTTATTCCTAATTTCCATCATCTCAAGTGTGTCTGATGAAACTCTATCACCCTCAAGATCAATTTCTGGAATATAACGTCGCAGAGCTTTCATAGCAGCTTCTCTGCATAGTGCTTTGATATCAGCGCCAGTATATCCATAAAGTTCAGATGCTAATTGTCGCATGTCGATATCTGCAGCAAGAGGCATTCCCCTTGTATGAATTTGAAGAATTTCTATTCTTCCTTCTGCATTCGGAACACCAATTTCTATTTCCCTATCAAACCTTCCCGGACGCCTCAAAGCAGGATCTATGCTTTCAGGTCTATTTGTTGCACCAAGTACAATTACATTTCCTCTCTCTGACATACCATCCATCAAAGCAAGCAACTGTGCCACAACCCTTTTCTCCACGTCTCCAAACGTTTCCTCCCTTTTTGGAGCTATGGCATCAATTTCATCGATAAATATAATACTAGGGGATGTGTCTTTTGCTTCCTTGAAAATGTCTCTCAATCTTGCCTCTGTTTCTCCATAATACTTGTTAACAATTTCTGGACCATTTATAATATAGAAATTTGCTTCTGATTCTGATGCAAGAGCCTTAGCAATTAGTGTTTTACCGCAGCCAGGAGAACCATACATGAGTATGCCGTTATGGGGCTCGATACCAAGTCGCACAAATACCTCTGGATGGCGCAAAGGCAATTCTACAATCTCTCGAAGTCGTTTAATCTGCTCTTTCAAGCCACCGATTTCCTCATAAGTTACTCGTGGTTTCTGTTCAACCGCTATCTCTGCCATTATAGTAAGCTTGGTTGATCGTTCAATTCTTGCTATGGTGTGCGGTGTCACTCGTTTAATCTGAAAATCCATAGGATTGCCCAATATCACTACAGATATATCATCACCTTCGTTTACTGGAAAACCCCTTAATCTGTTTTTCACAAATTCACAAAATTCTTTATCAACTACAATATTGCTATTACCTAATGGCATCAAGACTATACTTCTTGCTGATTTTGAATCAATCTTCTTTACTGTCAGTAAATCATTCAATCCTACACCGGCGTTCTTTCTAGTCTGACCATCAATTCTAATAACATCGTTCTCCCTTTCCTCTTCATCGGCTGGCCAAGCAGTCGCCGCGGTATTACGTTTGCCAATTATTTCAATCACTTCTCCCGGTTCAATTCCAAGATCATGCATAGAATCAGAATCGATCCGTGCGCGACGCTTTCCTACATCTCGATGTTTTGCCTCAGCAACTCTTAAACGGATTGGTGGTGAGGATTCACCAATGCTCTCACGAGATTTTTTCAAAGGCTTGCGGTTACAACCCCCGCCATTGATAATATTTCCTTATCACTTTATTTTTACCGAGTGTCTGCTTACGTTAATTACTTCGATTTCGCCTACGCCTTCAGTGTTTTTAACAGCGTCCTCTAGTCGAGTCATCTGGCCTTCCGCGTCTTCTAGGAGAAAATCTCCAATAATAGCATTCAGGCCAAAGGCGATTGGTTCTTTTATGTGAGACTTTAACTCCATATCCTTAGGAACCTTGTTCTTTAGTGTCTGGATCACCATGTCCAAATTTGATTCGGCGTCCGCAGGAAGAATTCTAATTCTTGCAAGTAGACGAGTCATTTCTAAGGTCCCTCAAACCCACAGCCTACACATTTGTAAACTCTAGCAAATTCCCGACAGCTCTCACATCTCCAAATGAGAACATAGCCACAGCTAGGACAATAATATTTTACACATTCGTCATTTGGCATGATAGGTCTATTACAAGAGGTACATACTGGTAATTGCAATGGTTTTGACATATACAGCTACTTGAAGATTAATATCCGAATTTAAAGTTTATTTTTGAGGCTTTGGAAGCTTTAAATTTACGTCTATTAAACTTTATTATGTCTGTAAGCGTTCGTTATCTCCATAACAATAGTTCATTTTTAACATAATTTCATTTATGTAGGATAACGAAATTTAATGGCTTCTTACATAATATCATCAGTTGCATTATTGTTTTCTTCTTTACTTATTTTGCTCATCTTGCTTTTCCTTGCATTTAAGAAGCCATCTCCAACGTGTCCAATATATGATTATTGTTGTTATTGACGCAAGGAATTTCTTAGATAAGAACTTGCTGAATACTATCATCACTTATTAACCTAATGATACCTCTTATCGATTTTATGAATATTTTATTTTTGGAATATTCTTGATTAGATGATGATGTGTTTATTTATCATTAATCGTTAAATGAAATATTTACATCTTGATATGCTATCTATCGCAAGACCTTTTCTAGAATTCCTATGCATCAAATATATCGCTCTCATGTGTTCCATGGAATTCTACAATTATGCAAAAAGGGATAGGATAATACTTTTGTATTTTCAACATATTAATTTTTACTGTATATATCAAATACATAATCCGTTGTTACATTGCAAGGTAGAACTAGCCAGGACATATACCAGTGACTTTATTAAATATTGTCTGCCTGGTTAATGCTGCCTCCTGTATGGCATAAATGATGACATGAATTAGAATTATCATTAGTCAAAAAACCTACTATGGTGATCCCATATAACTCGATTGAAATACACCGAGTTAAAGAAATTTTATAATGGACTTGAAGAATTCTTTCAAATTCAATTATATCGTAATCGCTACATTATAAAATAATATATGAATGCTGATAGGCTTAAGTTTCTTTCATGCTAACAAAAGAAAAAAATTATTAGTCTAATGTTATGACCAGCTCTTTTTTTCAATTATTCTTATTCCCATATATCTCAAAGTATGATAGATGTTATTTAACATCTCTCGATTTTTCTATTGTCATCTCGATAGCTTTAGGTAGAATGAGGTGCATCCAATAAACAAATGTCAAAATAATATTTTTAACTTATAATGCAAACTATCAGAAGAAAGGTTCTATCTACGAAAATATTCTTGAATTATCAATTATAATTGAAAATCGATCGATTAATATATAGTCTGTGCAGTCTATAACAAAAGAAGAAAGAGACTAAAAAAAATTCCAACTAAAGTATTATTTCTTCTTGCCAAGATAGGATTATCACCAACTATCACCAACTCACTTTATTTGAACCAAATATTGTTATTATTTAAAATACATGCATAATTGTCAAACATGATAATCAAGTAAGTATGTGTATACATATATCATTTAGACGGGTATTATTACTTTTCAATACTCTTCCTATAGATTTGACTATGAGTCAAAATAGGTAGACTCATAGTAAATCTAGCTCCCTTTCCATCAGCATTATTCTCAGCCCATATCTTACCTCCATGAGCTTCAACAATACTGTTGGCAATAAACAATCCCAATCCAGTACCTTCAAAAGAATTTGAAGCAAACTTTGAAAATAACCTAGGAAACATTTCGGGACTTATTCCAGAACCTGTGTCTTTGATACTGATAACAACAACCTTATTACCTCTACTACTACCACCACCATGATCATCATTTTGATCGTCTTGTTCTTCTTCTTCTTTGATTTGTGTAGTAACTCTAATAGTTCCTTTTTTAGTGAATTTAACAGCATTACTTAACAGATTAGAAATAACTTGAGTCAACCTAGATCTATCTGCTTGTACAAAAATATTATTATTATTGTCTTGTTTATTATTAGGTTCATACAATATTTTTACATTTTCACTGTTAAAGTCTTTCTTTACTATTATATCATTTATAGCGCTTGTTATCATTTCATTTAGGTTGAATTGTTGTTTATTTAGTATTAGTGAATTACTTTCAATTTTGGTAACATCTAAAATATCCTCTGTAAGCCTTTGCAGTCTTTTTGCATTTCTGATAATGGCATCTATTAATTCATTATATTGCTCTATTTTTCCTCTTTTTGAACTAAGAACTTCAGCCAATCCAAGTATCGGCTGAATAGGAGTACGCAACTCATGAGCTGCTATATTGATAAATTCCTTTTGCATCTTATCATGAATTTTGAGTTGTTCATTGGCTAATTCAAGCTGTTTATTTGATTCTTCTAATTGTTCATATAATTTTGTTTCCTTCCAAAAACTCTCAAAAATAGAAATGTATGATGAAACAATTGACTTGCTATTAGAATATATAGTCAGGCCTGACGCATTGTAGGAATTATCTTCTGTATCATCTTTTAATTCTACAATAACACATTCCTTTTTGTCAACTAATACTATAGTAATCCTAGTCTGTAGACTCTTATCTATGATCCTAATATCAACCTGAGGATATGTCGACTTTGCTTCCTCTGTTGTTGTTGTTGTTGTAATATCCTCATCTGCAGGAATTAGTACTCGTACCTTCGCGTTATGCTCCTCTGATGCTTCTTTTAATAATTGCAGCCCACCCATTTCATTTTGGCGACGGACAGCATTCGCTGAGGAAAACATTATCAATACTTCTTCTTTTGCTGATTTTATAATACTCCAAGCACGTTTTATTCCTTCTTTTGGATTCGAAATAATCTCTATATTAGCTTGGTCAATTCCTTGTTCAATATCTCTTATTTTATCTGATGCATCAATCCCATTATTCCATAGCTCTTTGAAGATAGAAGAAAAATGCTTTATATAGATGGGTTCATTGCTTGTTAAAAGAGTTCGAACCATCTTACCTCCTTTCATACTCTCTACTGTGGCGTTAAGTTCCTTATCTCCAATTGCAAAACTCATTGGCGTTAGACTCTTTACATGCCTTATTTGCATTCCCAGGTTCAGAAATATTTTTACTAAATCTATACTTTCTGCCTCTATGCTACAGACCCATCTTATCCCCTTACCTTCTCCTTTTCTATATTTATCCAATATTTTTTTATATAAATCAAAGAAGTTATTGTAAATTAACTGCATCCCACCAAAGGATGAAACAATTGATAATTCAGTACAAGTTTCTGCTAAATGTACTATTTGTTTAAAAATCTCATCATGATTTTCTAATACTTTGGATTCATAATGTATGGCTCCTTCTTCTATTTCTCTAATTTTTTGTTCTGCTGGAGTTGCTGTATTCCATAAAGTATCAAAAATATATTGTCCTTGTTCTACAACCTCTCGGACATTGCTATATATTACCTGTGTTAATGGCTCTGCTTCTTTCAGAACTGTAGTTGCCATATATTCTGATTCACTTATGGCTATACCGCCTTTAACTCCATCCAGATGGCGAAGCTCATCTACTAATTTGATTAGCTCTTTACAGTGATCAATATTATCTTTTGTAATTTCAGTAAAAGCTCTTATTTTCCCACCTCTTCTTCTAATATCGATATATCCATTTCTATATTCTTTAATTTCAACTACTATGGATGGAGCACTATGGTCAAAACAAATATCCATTCTCTCTTTTACATTAGACATAAAATACACTCCTCTTCCTACAGCTTTTTCAATACCATATAATATCTCAGATTTATTTCCTGCTACATTGGGTGGAAAAGAAGGAATTGTCGTATGGATATGATTCACATTGTCTTATAAATACTAAGTTCCATCTATGGCTCTTTTCATACACTACATTGTTACCTCTTTTACTTTTTACATTTATCCATTCTGTATTAACCATAATGATCATTGTGAAAAATTAACAGTTTCCATATTATTGCCATATACTTTGTCTATATACATATACAAGATAGCTAACCCAAAGCAATAGTGACTTTATGAATATTTCTCTGATTGATCGATGTGGTATCACTAATGAGATCAGTATTGATATGAAGCATTTCATACAAGGAAATAATGAATAGAGAAACATTTGAGATTCCTATGTATGATTGCATAGTTATGATATTAATATTGAACCAATTTTAGTTTATTATTTTTAAGAGGTTTCAATTAATTTATACGAAATATTATTTTACTAGGCTGGGGCCAATGCTGCCTTTATCATCTCTTCTCTTTTTATTTTTTCTTTATTCTTGTGCTGTTGTAGTTGTCATGATCATCGACTGTCATTTATCTTTTAACATGAGCAACTTTCGATATACCAAGTGGTCTTAATTTTCAATTAAAAAGTTATATCTTACTTAATTTAACAACCGCCTAATCTCATTACCTAAGACTGTTTTTATTATTTTTACCGCACCTTTTGCTCCCAACATTTTTGCTAAAGCTGATGAATGAAAATCAAAGTCACCTGTTTTTGAAAGTTGTTCAGTCTCTACTTGAGTTATGGTCGAAAATAATTCATCTATAGCTTCATTATCTAATCGTTCCAATAAACGTCTAGCAATAATCATCTTATCGAATTCCTCTTTGAAAATAGAAAACCAGTTTTTCTGATAGTCGTATAATAATTTGTCATTGTTTTGTTCTATAGCTTTAGCAATGGCCCTGCCAGCAAAAATTCCTCCCATTCCACAAGTATATATTCCTCCAGCAGTAGTAGGCTTAGTCTGCCCTGCAGCATCTCCGATTATTAGAGTTCGTCCATAAACAAAGGTTTCTAGCGGTCCCCTGACCCAAATTGGCGCGTATACCTTACGGATGACTGAATATGACTGTCCTTTACTATCCATATATGATTTTAAGGCATTTGCAGCATTGATCGATTTACCTGCAACGCCTACTTTTGCTTTTCCTCTACCTGTTGGAATAATCCATGCAAAGAATCCTGGATATCTTTCACTATCAAACTTGACCTCAATTGTATCCCGCTCAATCCATGAAGCATACACCTCATACTGAGCTGATTGCAATACTCCCTCTCTATTTCTCTGAAGAATTGATCTGACACCTCTGGCATCAACGAAATAATTGCATTTTAGATTGCCTTCTGATGTTCTTACGTTGTAGTAGTGATGATGATCATCATTACCACAATCATTTTTTTTTGAGAGAGACCGCATAGAACACATAACTCGAATATCTCCTCCCATTCTTTGAGTTTGAAAAGCAATTTGTTTATCAAATACGCGTCGGTCAAGAACAATTACTTTTTGTTCTTCTGCATTCAATTCAAAATTTTTTGAATAAGAGAATATTCGTGCGTACTTAATTTTATTTTCAATTGCAGTACTTGATGGAATAATACCAAGATTTTGTATTCCATTAATGCTTACAAGTCCGCCGCAATGCTCTGGCGTTCCAATTTCTGCATCCTCTTCAAGAATAGCAACGGATAGACCTTTTGCAGCTATTTCTCTGCCCGCCAATAATCCTGAAACACTTCCTCCAGCGATGATTACATCATAATAATCAGACATAAATAACACATAAGTAATATCGGAGGGTAAATTATACTATTATAATCAAAAGAGATAATCTGACGTTAATAATACTTTACCTACCCTCTAATGGGTATTTTATGTGTGCTTTTATTCTTCTTATGTGACCAAATCTGGGCAAAATTTATCATGATGATGATAAGATCAAAATAAAATAGAAAAGCAAAAAAGACCATTTACAGGTGACAGAAAAAAATCGCGTGGAAATATAATTGCCGAATATAATGTTATATGTAAATATTAGAAAACGCAGCAAATAAACTTATAAAGCATCATTGAAAAGCAAGTTGGCCAATTTGACTGACAAATGATTGATTGCCTGAAATGCCAATCAATAGATATGCAAAAGATGAGTCACACAGAGATACTCATCTTTAAATCTAGATATGCGTTGAAGTAAAAAAGTGTGTAAAAAAAGTTGTTCTAAAACAGATAACAACATTACTTTTGAACTGTAATTATACCTAGAGAGAATATCTAACTAGATGTTTCTGATAAGCCATCTGACCACACTATGATTAAAGAGCTCGTATAAAAAACAACCATCAGTTTAGAGACGTTCTCTTACATCTTCACAGTTGTTTGTGTGTGTATCACCTTTACTTGGCTCAAAATCTATTATCACATCAAGACCATCTCCACAGTCAAAATAATCTGCGCCATCTCCACCCTCAAGTAGATCATTTCCATCCTCTCCATACATTTCATCATTACCTTCTCCAGCTACTAGAAAGTCATCCTCAAATCCTGCGAAAATAACATCATCTCCTCTTCCAGCATACAGTTCATCTCCTCCTGCGCCACCTTGTAGATTATCATCACCACCATTACCAAATAACCTATCATTGCCTAAACGACCCTGCAGTACATCACTAGCAGATTTACCATACATTATATCATCTAGATCACATCCAAGCATTATATCTGACTTGTCAGTACCATCAGTGGTAATAATACTACCAGCAGAACAAGCTGCCTCTATTACGTTATAACGCGAGTATAATGAAGATCCATGCGCATCTTCATTACGATTCGAATCATCATGATTATTACCTATGGCAAGAGATGATACAGTACTTGCAAATGGTAAAAATAAGTCCTCTGATCCATCATCAGCTCTTACAGTCACATATGGGACTGAAAAACCAGCAAATATTAAAAATAAGCTAACAACTGTTGCTATTATCATAGTTGATAAACAAAATTTTCTAGACATCGGAGATAACTGCCCTTTCATGTATATTAACCAATTCTAATCATACTCCTATAGTATAAGTATAAGAAATATGATAGAACAATATTATACAAAATTACTTTTATTAATTGTAACATTTAATATTTTACAATTGCATAACTATTTTTGAACTGATATGATTTGCTACTCATCACACAATAGAAAATAAAAGGGGATATTTCAGCAGAAAAATATTACATTATCTATCATATATATACATACAACTATTCGATTAGGGCTCTGTTAACTTAAGAACATCATCTCATTTTGAATAAGTTTATTATGAATATCCGCAAACATGGTCAACTAATTTATAACATGATATAATTTGCACCTTTTCTTCTTAGTACAAGGAAAGTAATCATCAAAACTTTCA
>DASQRW010000064.1:0-19536 GCA_035642715.1 Nitrososphaeraceae archaeon
TGAAAGTTTTGATGATTACTTTCCTTGTACTAAGAAGAAAAGGTGCAAATTATATCATGTTATAAATTAGTTGACCATGTTTGCGGATATTCATAATAAACTTATTCAAAATGAGATGATGTTCTTAAGTTAACAGAGCCGCTAAAACCATATATATCCTATATAAAAGATGAGGAAATTGTTCTAGTAATTTGAATTCTATGCAGAAAAACTGTGTAAGCATTTTCTTTTCAACTCAGAAGGCTTTCATATAATTTACGACTAGGCAGTTTATACGTATTATCTAAACTTGGAGTGGAAAGAAAGCAAAAAAAACACACATATCTATACAAGACTGAGTATAACCAATCCTTGATCAAGTTATTATAGTTAATGACGTACACATAAATTCAATTTAAAGGTCTTGATCTACAAATTGTTATCTTAAAATAATTATGCCGACTAGATATTGAAGACGTGAGGCATCTCAACAGGAATTCTTTAGTAGGTTCCGACGAATTCTGTAGTTTATGCTCTTCCCGTCCCAGACTGGCACTCGCTGCTATTCCTTTCGGCCGGCAGCTAGACCTACTAGTCAAGAACGGAAACATCATACAGCAAGATCTACAAGCCCTTACCTGCATCCGTGTATGATGTCAACATTCTTCTCTATTTTTACTAGTCGGTTATTGTATATATAGTAAAACAAAGATTTATACCTTGTCATTAATATAATTTACCGAATTAAGTTGGTAAGTGCTCCAATAAAGCCTTAAATCATCTATTCGACTCTATCTTGTGTAATACATAAAACTGTACCAATTTGTCTTTACACTCTATTCATTGTCAAGGTGTTGTTCCAGTATTTTATCCACTATTTCTTTGTGAATTAATGCTGGGTAAACATCTGAATATTTTTATATCAATTTGTGATATTTCCTTTTTTTGCTTAGAATAGGTTAATTCTAGATCAAAAGCAATTCGAAACTCAGTTAGACTACTGGTATTCTAAATTTATTAATTGAAATTTACTTTTAAAGTGAGTATATATCATATCGACATTCATCATCATCAATTAACCTATTCTTGCTTTGACCTACTTGACGACTATGCTGACCGCCAACATTACCAACTTGACATTCACTAAATAACAGCAAATGAAGCATAAAATATAATGAGACTTTAAGTTATCTTAAAAAAAATAATCGTCCTTGTCTAGGATCCGGATCCTGTAATTATTTTCCTTTACTATATCTCTATCATTTGCTTCTAATTTTGTCTTAGAAAATATAACAGATTATTTTATTTTTGAAACAAAATATAATGATAGATATAGTATAAATTAGTCCAATTCAGATTTGATTTGTGAATCTATCGAAAATAGATAGTTAGATATGTCTCTTCATAAGAAATACTTGTTTACAAGACTACTATCTCTCCAATGCGATCAATATAGACATGTGCTTATTAATTATCTTAAATATCAACTGATTTACCATTTCCATAAATATCATCCTCTAATATCATCTGAAGAATTTTTTCTGCAACTATTTGGGGTTTAAGCATTTTATTTTTATTTAGCTTATAATATCTAGAATCAACATCTTCTTGCATCTTTGTGTCTACTTCTCCAGGACATATTGTCATGACTCTTATATTGTGATTAGCAACCTCCCATGCGACACTTGCAGTTAAACCCATCATACCAAATTTGCTGGCACAGTAGGCCGATAGGTTCTCAAATCCTGCCTTTCCTGCACCGGAACTTACATTGATAATGACTCCAGACTTCTTGCTGATCATATACGGAAGAACAGCATTTGTAAAGAGAAAAGCACCTTTCAAGTTAATATTTATTATTCGATCCCATTCTTCTTCTGAGGTAGAAATTAATTTCTTGATAAATACTATGCCAGCATTATTAATCAGTATATCAATACCACCAAATTTGTCTATTGTTGATTTGATAAGAGAATTAACTTGTGACGATATACTAACATCACATTTTATACCTATAACACCCTGATGACGATTCTGTATTTCTTTAATTTCCTGCGCTACTGAATTGATTTCATTTTCTGTTCTCGAACATATAACTACATTTATTTCCCTTTTTGCTAATAGAATTGCAGTTTCCTTTCCTATACCTCTGCCACTACCAGTAATAATTGCAGTCAATTTTTTTATCACAAATTTCTATAGAATAGAGTATATCATATTTTATATTTTCTTCTTCTACTCTGCATTTAGTAATCAATTTTTTCTATAAGATGTTATCTCTATATTATTATCATTGTGCCTTATAATATCTCAGAAGCAATAGATGTTATGAAGCATCATTAGATCATGCTGCTGATGTGCTGCCAGCCTTTTGTTATCACTTTAATCGATAAGGAGTGAATGAAATCTTTGAGGAAAATGCTGAGTTAATCCAACAAGGTAAGAGCAAAAAAAGGAAGCCCCTGATAACAAGAATTTACACAAATTTTTCATGATTAATGCAATAAGTCTAGATATAGTTTATTACGTATTAAGGTACTCTGGATAGTTCTTTCCTATGTCTGTAATTTTGATTTCATCAGAATTACTCCCTTGGCTGATATGTCCTCTTGTAAATAGTTCCTCAAAAACACGGTTTTTGAGAGTAATATTACTAGAATCAAAGGCTCCAATTCCACTTGATGAAGCACAAGCCTCTTCATAAACAACATTTTTGTTAGTACTTTTGGTTTCATCATTTTGTGTTCTTTCTATCAATTTTTTCATAACATGGATACAAAGTTCTTTTACATCTGCGTCTAATATTGATGAATTCATCATGGAAACCATTGTAGAATTTCTTTTTAAATCTTAACATTTCCCATGTAACCTCTCATTTTTATTCCAAAACCGTCTTAAACCTGGATTCATTGACTTTAATTGTTGTTTCATTTTTTCTTTCTCCCCTTTTTCTTTTATGACCCTATCTTTTATACTATCATTGTGAAATATTTATCATTAATCTTGACCGAATATCTTATAATGAATGTTAACGTAAATTAAGGATGTCTATAAAAAAGAGCATCCAGAAAGATCTGGTTGGTATATAAGTGAACTAGGTCTCTTGGCATCTAGAATGAAAAGAATGATATAATGATAGAAAGAAATTACTGTATGGTTGAAAATATAAAACAGACCCTTTTTCAACAGTATAGAACTGTTTATAACCACTCATATACCTTGTCTGTGCTCAAGCTTAATGTTGATCAAATAAATTGCTATTCAAGAGTAGTAGTTAGAAATCTAACCGATATATGAACAATGTTATTACTGTTATGAAATACCGTAGCAAGACTGACATAATTGGACATATCCTAGAAGTTGTTAATAGTCACGGTGATAATGGATTAACAAAGACGAAAATAATGTACAATGTTTTTCTATCTTTTGCTCAGTTGAAAGAATATCTGTCAGTTTTATTGGAAAAAGGCTTGATAGAAGAGTATCAAAAAGAACAGGAAGAAAAAGAAAAGCAACGATCTTCCTATTATTATAAAATAACATACAAGGGCAGGCGTTTTTTAGAAATATACAGGGGTCTTAGCGAAATGATTTCATAACTTCTTCCAACCACCTTACACACACATATACACTGTGGTATGAGTTATACCTTCCTCATAGTAATCATATCCTATACTATACAATACTACTAATTTAATCACCTACAATATTCATTATTCGCTACTATATGCTTATGGGTAGATTAAACGTGAATAATGCTCCTCTTCCATTTTCTTGACTAGTATCGTTATTTGAAGCCCACATCGTGCCATCATGAGCTTCAATTATGCTTTTTGAAATAAAAGTCCAAGTCCAGTTCCTGACTGGGATTTTGTGGCAAACTTTGAAAACAGTCTTGGCATTAATTCTGGGTCTATTGCAGTACCAGTATCTTTTATGCTAACAAATATTTGAATATCTTTCTTTTCTGAGGTAATAGAAATAACTCCTTCTTTTGTAAACTTAAGAGCATTGCTTAGAAGATTAGAAATAACTTGCGATATTCTTCCCTTATCTACTTCTGCTATGACATCTTCCTTAGGTCTATTGTACAATAACTTTACATTACTATTACTATAATTTTCAATCCTACTTGTATAGTTTTCAATAATGCTTAATATCAAATCAGTTAGATTGAATTGTTCTTTGTTTAGGTTCAATGTCCGGCTTTCTATTCTTGTGACATCTAATATATCGCTGGTAAGTTTCTGAAGTCTGATCGCATTTCTCTGTATTGCTTGTATCATCTCTTCTCTCCTGTCGGGGTGGTTTTGCAATAGATAAGGCTATCCTAAAATAGCCTGAGTAGGTGTTTTCATTTCATGGCTTGCTATATTGATAAAATCTTTTGCATTTTTTCTGATCTTTTTAGTTCTTCATTTAATGCACGTTCATTCCAAAGTAGATCATATACGAATTTGAAGAAAGAACAGTATATCCCATATTTTGATATTACATTTAAAACAATATCCTCTCCTGAGGTAAAAAGCTTTCAAAATGTGACATTCAATCGTTAAATCATACAACTAAAACAAACGTAATAACAGAAACTCAAATAATAATTAAATTTGTTAATAAATAGTCTTTGATTAAATACTACCATAAAATCGAAGATCACTATAATGTAATATATATAAAATAAATTATCTAGTCTAATAATTAGACTTCCCGAATTAATCCTTTTACTTTTTCCATAAACTCAGGAGTAAAATCCTTTTCAGTCATACCATGTTCTTTTGTGGCATGCTCTTTTCCTTGTCTCATTACATCGTCTTCAGTATCTCCTCTCATTATATGATCGCAATTAAAGCCGGCTTCACGACACGCTAATGTTTTCATACCATCAAATCTATAATCTATACTATTAAAAGGTTAAGGAGAAGGTCAAGTACATTTCTTAGAATAAAGTCATGGACAATTCAGATGGGAAAATTAAAGTCATAAAGAGATGTTGAAAATGACTGAGAGAATGTGAGTGAGAGAGAGAGAGAGAGAGAGAGAGAAGAAATTAAAGACGAGACTCATCAATTACAAGATGAAGAACAAGAAGAATGGGATAGAATGGAGGAGAGTGAGAGAAAGATATATGAGTAGTAACCTCCCTATTACGTGTTCTCTCAAGAATGCGGCATGTATTGATTAGTCTTTGCCAATATCTCCACTCATTCAATGACAACAACGTAAAGATTTATCCTCATCCATATCGATATCCTAAATTAAGTGTACTTGAAATTCTATACTGGGATGCTGTGTGTTGGAATAAATATTGGTTGTCAGGGTTCATTTTATCCTTGTACTATGAAGAACTCCATAAATGATTAGAATATTGCTCTAAAGTTTCTGATTATATCGAAATTTATTCTTTTTTTATAGGATATTTCTAATATATTTACACACAGTTAGCAATTGGTTTTTCAAAAACTGGACAATTTTATATTTACTGCTAAATTTCAAGTCTATACATTGTTACAAGTAAAAATATTCTTGGCAGCTGCAATTGATATTGTAAGGGCAGAGAAGATGGAGAAAGAGATTTTCTACTACTTGTAAATGTACTCAACATTTACAATTATCAACATGGACATTACCATCCCAAAGCCTTTGCTGACTTTTGAACAGCATCATCTAATGCTTGTTCAGGTTCTTTTGAAGCAAAGAAAACTTCGTCAAGTGCCTGTCTAATATGATCAGCTATTTCCGGATACATGGGTATGCTAGGCCTGATGCGGCCAATCTGGATCATAGAGATCAATTCCTCATAGTATGGGATTGATTTACTAAGTTCTGATGAATAAGGACCTTCTCCTATAGGCACCTGTGTCGGAAGGTTTCCATGTTTCGCCAAGTAAGGGACAAGTATCTTTGGTTCTAATATTATCGTAGTTAATTCCCATGCCAAGTCCTTATTTCTAGACGTTTCAGGAATAGCAAGTAACCATCCTCCCATCATAGTTGCACTTGAATTACGTTGATTTGGTACAGGAAACATTGGTAAGAAACCCACTTTCTTTTCGAAATCTTGCTTTTGTTCAGTAGTATTCAAATGTACATGATGCTGTAATGCTTCTAACATGACCGCAAACTTTCTATCAAGAAACTCCTTACCCCAGAAATGATTCTTCTGCGGTTTTATACCTGCATTAACCTGCTCTTTGATAAATTCTAGAGCCCTGACTCCTTCTGTGCTATTATACGCTGGATACCAATAAGTGCCCCTCGATGGATGTCCACTCTTCCACTCAAGTATCTCGCCACCAAGCATCCATAGATAAGGATAAAAAGACATATCTGGAGAATGACCAGCAGCAACAAGATGCATTCCTTCTATTCCCTTACCTTCTAGTGCAGCATTGAGCTTCTTTGCAGAGGCAATATATCCATCCCATGTCTTTAATGAGTTAGGATCAACACCTACTTCATTTAGTAGATCCTTCCAGTACCACATTCCTCTTATGTCAGACCATGCCCAGATTGCATAGAGTTTATCATTATACGCACCACCATCCCAATGCATCTCATACCAGTCAGAAGATCTTCCCCAATTTTCAGCACGATTAGTGAGATCTGTTAAAAATCCTTTTTCGACAAACTCGCCTAGCCAGATCGGGTCAACAGTAATTAAATCTATAGGAGTTTGATTAGACATTGCTGTTAATAGCTCACCCCTAGTCTTATCATACGGATAAGTTGTATAGTTTAGCTGAACATCTACATCTGGATGTCTTGCTTTTAATTCCTGCATTGCAGGTTGAAGTAAAGGCTGCCATCTTTCCGGTTCGCCCTGGTCTTCAAGTATCGCTGTAAGTGCGACTTGTCCTTTCTGGGCCGATGATGGGGAAATAAGACCAGCGGTTGCTGCTAAACTAACTGCTAGTCCTGTAATAAGACAAAGACGAAAAATTGAGAATCTGGTGCTAAATTTACATCTATTCATGAGCCTCAGGGGTGGGATGTGTCCTTTAAGACTTTCTACTGATAAGTGTTGGGACGTTATTATGTCTGTGTTCTACACGTAAACAAAAAACATGCAAGTATTGTTATGATGAAAAAATTGTGAATATACCAATAATCATTTGATATTGCTATCTCGATAGAACACTCCTACCATCCACCTTTTTGATCAGGATCATCATAATTCTATCTCAAGCAGATATAACAGAAATTTACCACTTATTTACGAGTAGTCTTTTATCTTCTAACTCTGCTTCTGTCAACGATCTTATGAGCATCTGCTCCTTTAGTATTTTCAGTTACTGAAACCAGATACACCTTTTTGATTCTGTTTGCACTGTTAGATAGCTAGAACTCAGTATACCTACACTAGTTACAACAATGAAAGCGAAGACAAAGTTTGCAGCAGCAGCAGCAGCATGTCCTGGCTCATCATCATCTGAAAATTCATCATCTCATGCATCCTCACTAGTACCGTCTTTTTTCTGAGATGTTGCTGCTAATAGTAGTTTGTTATCTTTTACTACTACTAGTAACTGTAGACTCTATCTTGGCCATAGCTGTGTTAACATAGCTGATGTATTAGTTTCGAGCCATGCAGCCATAGATTCTTCTTCCTATAGGTTTTGTCTTAACACAGGTATAGCATCATCCATATTCATAATCTGAGTCTTTTGTATAAGTATATTACGACATTTGATCTCTGCATTTTCTACAATCATATCTTCTTCAGCTTTCTTGGTTCCCATTCTTCAACAATCATGGAATTTTGAGTTTCGTCATAGATTGTGGTATCAATTATTATTAGTCTAATTCCTTGATTTGATCAAATTTATGCAGATAACGAAGGAGGTAACTTTATCGTTATTAAAGATAGTTTAATTAATAATTAAACCCAAGGCCATAATTGAATATGTCGTATTTTACACTGTTTTCTAATGATACCTTTAGCTTTTTCTGCAGCTTCGATCTCATTAGAGGAACTCTTGAGATATTGTAGTAGCAAATCTTCGTACAGTTGTTTTGCGCGTTCTTCAGTAAATTCTTTATACTTTTTGTTATTGTCTTGGCTCCTATCCTTATTGTAACTACTTTGACTATTATTTGTGTTCGATGTATTTAGTCCTTTTAATTCACCATATTCCTTCTTACATAGACTACAACTGTCATCAAAAAAATCTGTATGGATAGAGCAACTTGTCATAATTCTAAAAGATTGATTTTATCCTATAATAGAGGTAGCTAAGTAACATTATGTTATCCCCTAACAAATTTTAACATAAAATATGTTTGTATTTACATGTATGTTTTATATATATATGTATATATTAATAAGATTTCTCTTTTACTTTCGATGTTTTTTCAATATTTTCTCTAACAATATTATAATTTTTTAATAGAGATTTGAATGCTAAAGCCAATGTACTTGTACTATTGCTTGATGCAAAAGAATCAGAGAAAAAAATACAATTGAGGCTGCACTCTAGCCTATGATTGCGAATGCAATTTCGCAATATGAAAATGAGGTATCTGCTTGAGTTATGGAACTTGATAAAAGTAGTATTTGCAGACAAACAGGAGACAAATGGTATATGCGACAAATATATGCGAGATCAAAGGTGATTGCTTTTGAAAATAAACAGATTATGAAGCCTCCTATTAGCATAGAGGGAGAGAGAATACTGGAAATTCGTCAGTACAAAACAATGTGTGGAGAAATGCAAAAATGAGTTTGTGGCTATAAAGAAAAAGTGGATGGCATTGGTAGTAATGATTGTTGTGACAATTACAAAGATATCACTACCAAGATGTTAAAACACTGTCTATATGTAAGGTAACAATTCATTAACTATCTTTTGAAAACCTTCAATATAGTTTGATATTGAGAATTTGCTTACACTATTGCTTATCTGAACTCTTTCAGTATAGGCTGCATTAAAAGCAGTAGATATAATTTCGACAGCTTCTTCAAAATTGTGGAAATGGTACTTTTTTGGAACAAACTCAGTAGGTCCGCCTACGTCAGGAACTATTGGAACTAATCCAGCAGCCATAGCTTCTACTATAGAAATACCAAAGTGTTCTCCTACCACAGGATGGAAGTATACTTTAGCTTCTCTCATAATAGATAGTAGATTATTTAAGCAAACATCAGTTTCAAGTGTCACATAATCCTCCAAGTCAAAATCTATAACCATTTGATTTAGAGACAAATAATAATTCAAATCGTACTTATAGTCGATATTCCCTATTATCTTCATCCCACTTCCAATATTATTTTGCTTTAGCAATTTTGCTAGTCTGATCGCATTTTCGATTTTCTTTTGCTTGTCTATCCTAGATACTACAAGAACGATATCATCTTCTCTCTTGTTTGTCGATAATGATGATAGTAGAACTCTGCGAAAAGTGTCTATATCTACAGGTGGCCTTAGAACTTGAACTTCATCTATTCCTTCACTATTATCACTACTACTATCAAATGTCTCAAATATTGCTTTACGGCTAAACTCTGAGTTAGTAATAACTGTAGAATTTTTCATTAGGTTCTCATAGAAATATTTGACCATTTGGAAGTGTTTCTCTTTATTTTTACTACCAGTATCATTATTTGATAAAGTGTTTTCTTGTTCTTGATCTTTTATTATCCTAAGATCTCTTTTAAGATATTGCAGATTTCTAGATTCAATATATTGTTTTGCCATAGGAAAATGACAGTATGCAACAGAATTCTTCTTTGAAAAATAATGCTGATAATATGGAAGCAAATCAGCATGTGTATTTATATTGATATCATATCTTTCTCGTCTTATACTTTTTTTAATACTATTTTCACTAAATGAAGACACAACATTTACTTTCCTTACTTTGTTCATAACCGAAGTAAGGCTTTTGCCATATGCATTTTCTAACTTTGATAAATCCGGCTCTGTGTATGTTGTAATATCTAAATCAATACCCATTTCAGATATTGCCTGTATAGTTGCAAGTGCTAGTCGTTCTCCTCCTCCACAAGGATTGAAATCAGGATAAAGGATGTTTGCTTCCAAAGAGATATGTCTATTGCTCAAATACATATGTTCTATATTTCTTTTTATTAGGATTGCAGAACATTTGCAAGAAGAGGCTGATAGACGGTTTATGCAAAAACATATGTGTGTAGTTTGAAATAATTCTTACTATAAAAAATATAAAAATATGACTACGTTATTAGCAAGGACCTTTTCCTTTAACATCATCGGTGGAATAAAGCTAATTTGCAATGGAGGAGAGTAATACAAAATCACAACAACAGAGCGCACAAGCTAAAAAAACTTGCAATGGGACGCAGATAAGACAAAAGTACAGCAAGTTTATCAACCTTCAGCTAGAGAAAAGAGCATATACTGCAGTTCAATCAGGATAAAGCTGAGCACAATAGCATATCTTCAACTATGGGGCATCGTCATCATTTCATCCATTTTCATATTGTTATTGTTTTTATCACTTTGCAGTAATAATTCGGAGTCTTCAAGTCCTGTGTCTTCAAGTCCTGTACCACTAATTAAAGTACCGAACAGCTCATTAGAACTAGCAAAATGTCTTCCAGTCTTTTTTGCATCTATCATTAAGCCAAGAACTTTTTTGCCCATAAGGTGAACAGTTATTGGAACCTGATTGTATTCTAAAGTAGAATTATTGTTAGAATAAATGTCTGTAATTCCTGTCACTACTATATCATTTTCAGTCAATATAACGTTATCAGATGTAAAGTTTTTAATTATGTGTCCGTGTGATAGACTTCCATTAGGCCTTACCATAGTAAAATTAGATGCGAAATCACCAGTATAATTATTATTCATGATACTAGTGGTTTGATTATTAGGATTGCTTGTTGTTGAATTATAGATTTCTAAATGCCAAAGTCCGCCTTGTATCCATGTAACTGTTCCATTCTCTATTTGATTATTTGCAAAGTGACCTGTAGCTTCTATAACTTTATTTGGCTGTTGCTGTTGTTGGTCGATGTGACTAGACTGAGATAAACCATGAGGTTTTGTTTCTTGTTGTGTAGATTCTGAATAACCAGAACTAAAAGGAGAAGAAGAAGAATAAAAAATAGTGAATAATAACGAAATAGAAACAATAATAGAAACTATCACAAGTTTTAATTGAGGAGCATACAAAAAAGTTTGAATCAACTTATGAATTCTAAGTTAGAAACCACATAAAAAGCATATGATTTGTTTAGGTTTAAACTTCTCAATACTGCAACTATAGTCGTTGTGCTTTTTATTACTAGTAGAAATAACTTGTGTAGCCTATTTTTAATTTGTACTTTTTTTCTTTACTTGTTCTTCGTTAGAGTATTCTCTCTCTCTTATCCTATCTTAAATGATACAAAACAGCCTTCCTTTTTTTTATTACATGCACATTTCTACTGTTTGCTATACACAAATTATCTAAGAATAGATATCAAAGCTTTCTATGTCGAAATTTGAGATTGTCTATACCTTCAGATCCCTATCTTAAAATCAATTTACCATTAATAGTAAATTTTTTAATACGCTTAAAGCCTGAAGAAAGTTGATTATCACTATCATTTGATCTTTCAAACTAGCATTACTAGTCGCATCGGTATCTTGAAGTAAAGATGTTATAAAAAAAGTTGGTTGCAGAGTAGAAGATGTGATGATTCCTACTAAAATAGCAATTATTATTTTATGATTTATCACAATTAGAAGTATAGTATTGAGCTGCCAATAGAGGCTGTATTTGATATTTGTCCACGAAGCTCACCGTTTGGGTATTCATAGGAATGGATGTCCACATATGTTGTTCTATTGTTCATGAATTTTACTAGGACAGATAATTGTTTACCGGCTAATGTCCCTTCAAGGATATCTGATGTTATATCGTCATCTACTGACAGAATTCTGCCTAAATGACGTGGAGCTTTAAAAGGTTTGTATAAGGTAACTATAACTGTATCATTTTTTTCGCCTTCTTTACCAATATGGATATGCGCTGCTTTAGCATTATCTAAGTCTGTTGCAATTAAACTATACTCTATCTTATTGTCTTCCATATCAAATTGAAAATATGCAACACCTGTTGCATTGCTAATTACAGGTGGGACTACCATTTCACTTTTCAGCTGTGCTATGAAATTTTGCTGTGGTGTAAATGCTGAGGTAAAAGTACTAATTGTTGTTACAAGCGATAAAGTAACCACTGCAGCAATAATGGCAAGAATAATTGCCAATATTATTGTCATAATATTGAAATCGTTGTTTAATAATATATCTTCTACATATTATAGAGAAAGGAAAACAAATATTATTTTAAGGAAACTAAACTGCCGTTTAGAATCAAATGCAAAGGATTTATTTAATATTGTCAGTTAAATCTAAAGATCATTTCCAAGCAAAAACTGTCAAGTTGCTGAAGAACAAATTGTGATATTGATAAACTCGAAAGGGGCTCTACAAGCATCAGAAGAAGTTGAAGACTGAATACCTAGGCAACTAGGAAAGGAAATTAGCTGTGATATTCCTAATAAGTGATGAAGGCAAAAGAAAAATTATGATTTATTTTCTTGCTTTCACAAGTACTAAGATCGCTACTGCACCCATCATCCCACCTAATACTAAGAGTACTTGTATTGGAAAACCTCCAGTAGCAGTTGTCGTTCCTGCTAGAGCTTGAGAAGTAACAAATGCAAGATCCCTCCTATGAGAGGAATATTTATGTTATTTTATTATGACAAATTTTAATGTGTATTTTCTGTGTCAGCTACAGCATATTGCTGTCAGAAGAGTTCAACACCAATACCTTCTGGTTCAATGACTTTACCTTCCTCTTCAAACCTGCTGAACCCGCGAGTTTGTGATAATATACGGTTGTTGGTTAACTTTTGGATCCAAATAATAAATAAATAAATAATTGTTATAGAGATAGTCAGAAGAGTTGTAATTGTATCCTAACAATGCTTCAGTTAGAATTTCGTATCATTTCTATACACACCACATACATGTTACCTCTTTAAGTTAAAACCACTTTCTTTGCAATCCTTGATCTACATATAACAACAACATTTACAGATCCAATATATCACCGACTTTTATTCCATTTTGTTGTACAAAACCTGCATTTACTTCTAAGACATACTTTGCAGATTGTTTGGAAGGATAAGAAGGACAACTATTATCCTGTTGCAGAGGACAGGGTTGAACATTTTCTTTGATATCTACAATTCTAAGATCTTTTCCTATGAAAATCATATCTAAAGGAATGTATGTATTTTTCATCCAAAATGATAGGTTTGTGTCATGTTCATATGCAAACAGCATTCCATTATTCCACTCCATATTTTTTCCTTATATGTTGTATGCAAGCTATTCTTATCCACCCATGATAGCTGGTCTTCATAAAAGCCATATCTTCTTTCTATCAACTAGAATCTTGTCTTTAACTATATTATTATCAAATGAAGTATTGTATGCAGCATAAAGTGTTAAAGTTACTGGTGATTTAGTTAATTCATCTTCACCTCGTGTAAGATAAATTATTGATTCTCCGCTTGTATTTCCACCCGGAAAAGTGCCTGAAGAGGATTCCCATGTTAAAGTAGGTTGTAAATAAACATCATCGATAACTTTATGATTTTTGTATCTGTTTTCATCTAAGTACATGACTGATAAGCCATCATCATCATTATCATCACTATTGTTGTTTTTTGTTGTATTAATTTTTATATATTCTGATGTTAGAAAATATCCTCGTAGCTGCATTGATATATCATCTTTCTTTGGAGTATGAAAAGTGATTTGAAGCTTACATTGATTACAGAATTTGGATTCATCCATGTTAGTTATAGAAGTAATAAGTCCTTTTGTTATTAACTTCCCTGCAGTATCTTCTATTTCTACACCATCATCATTTAATAGATTGTTGTTTATCTGTTTGTCATCGTATTCTTCTTTCTTTAGATCTGTTCTTGCTCTGTATGACATTCTGTTTCTAAAGCCGCTTTCTTTTAGCAGCATTATGGTGAGCAAATATTTTTTTCATTATTCTCATTATTATTTTTTATAGTTACAGAGATCTTTACTTCTCTTTCTTTACCCTTCTCTTTCTTTACCAGATCGAATTCCTTCACGGGGATGATAATATATCACACAGTCTCCAGATTCTTGTACATTATATTCTATATTTGTTGCATCACCAAGCTTAAAAGCTCCATCACTCAATCCATTTCTGATTTTCCAATTTATATTTGACCTAATAGGAATCCTAAAGGAATGAATTATTTTATGCTTGCAATTAGCATATATAATTATAAAATTCTGGATTAATAGTTTTATTGGAAGACCCTCTTTTTGGTGAAATATGATTTCATTTTTTGGGAATGCAAGTTCAAGAGCAGTATGAAATCTAACCGCATAATTGACTATGTTAGAAGTATCGTCATTCTGAGTAGTAGTACTGGTATAATCATAATTATTATTATTATGCAACTTTAGTGATCTATAGATATTTGCTTTCTTATTGTTATATTACTTTCGTGGTGATGACGATGACGGTAATGCTATTGCTATTATGCCTGCAATAATTCCAATGATTGCACCGATTCCAAATCCACCAAATCCAACTAACCCTACTATTGAACTAGTTAAAACTACTAATCCCCAATTTCGTATGCTTTCTGGATGTTTATACATCCCGTAACCTCCAGCAATAGATACAGCTCCTGGCCTAACGATAAAGAAGATAATGAAATTAGTCCACCTAACATAGCTCCACTAGATGCCATCATCATCATACCAGGCCACCACCATCCTGTTAGACCTCCATCACTATCATTAGTACTATGCCTCATACGATCCGTAACGAATACACCTTCACCAAATATAGACTGATACCATCCAAACATGAATATTATACTAATTCCTCCTATAATCATAAGAATACCACCAACAACTGACAATATCGTTGCAATAGGTATATTGTTGCTTTCAGTACGGCGGCTGTTTGTTCTTTTCATTATGTTCTCTTTATCACCTTAGTAGATTAATTAAGAATGAATGGTGATATAGACATAATGTATGCATCGTATTAAATTCTAACTTGATAAATACTTCGATATCTACTACCCTAAATGAAGAAATGAGAGAGCAGCAAATATCAATACAATAAAGTTATTGTGAAGTATATGGCATAGGTATAGTCATTTCTAATACTAATTTAAAAATATTTGGCAAGCTATTCCATCTACATCTAAATCCATATTTAAAACAAGGCATAGGAGAGCGGGTCTATTAGGAGAAGAATATCATGAAGATTATTATACAACTGAAGTTGAAAGAGAAGATGACAAAAATATAAGAAGAGGAAGTTAGTTTGGTTGCTAGAATAAAAATATTATACTACAAATATAATCATAAATATATAATAAATTAATAGACCAGAACGTGATTAATCTTCTGTGAGTATACATGGCAATAACCAAAATATTACTACCACATGATGGTACAGATGTCTCTGACATCGCAGTTGATAAAGCTAAAGAATTTGCAAAAGCATTTAATGCTGAGATATTGTTATTGCATGTTATAGAAGATATTCCTATTCCAGCGGCTTTAATTCTAGGCAATGAGAGAACATGGATTTCACAGACAAAGAGAAGTATTGCAAAAAACTAGAAGAAGGATGGATGAAAATGGCACAAGAAAAAATTATTAGTAATCTAGCTAACGAGAATATAAAAGCTGCCGCAAAGGTCTTGATAGGCAATGGTTCCTCCCCTGCTAAACAGATTGTGAAATTTGCAAAAGATAATCGTATAGATATGATTATAATGGGTAGTCGAAGATTGGAACATATTTCGTCAAAAATTAAGGGACTTGGAAGTGTTGCAAGGATAGTTTCAGAAAATGCAAGTTGCCCTGTATTGATAATACATTAGGGTTCAGAATTCTTATAATAAGTCAAATTTGCTAATAAAGGCCAAAATGTGGTTATTAAATTTTTTAACAAGCAAGTACATCTTTTATTGTCATTATTATTATTACTGTTGTTGTCATTCCAGTGCACTGCATTGAATACTGAGTTAAATTATAATACTTGAACGATAACAAACTTACCATTTATGGCTAAAGATCTCTATGTGGAATGATTGTAAATGAAAAAACTGCTCTTTCTAGCCAAATTGGAGGAAGGCAGTTTACTTTTGTAGTTCTAATTGTTTGAACTTATGGCCAAATCCAAATTTTCGATATTGTCAAGTTTGTGTTCAAGACTATAGTATTTTCCTGTCAAGATAGCTATTAATTGTAATGGAATATCAAATAGCAATTACTACGTTTGTATTAGCATGTTTGTGATACAATATATTATTATGATAACTCAAATTTACAAATGTAAAATAGTCAGAAGTAATACAGGGACTGACGTTTAAAAGTGTAAGGAAGATTGATGTGTTGTTTAGTGATTATGCTACTGACTAGATTGAGCATACTTTACTACTTTTTGCTCAGTTAATATCAACTCAAATATCTAGATAAATTCTTTTACTTCACACGTTTAAGTGATAGAGCGTTGAGAGCTACTATAAGCGATGAACCTGACATCGCGATAGCACCAATTTCGGGCCTTAATATTAGACCTATAAAGGGATACAAAATTCCTGCAGCTATAGGAAATGCTATTATGTTGTAGCCCGCTGCCCACCAAAGGTTCTGCTGCATCTTCTTTCGCGTAGCTTGGCTCAGAAGAACTACCTTTGCAACATCAAGTGGATCGCTCTTAGTAAGAACGACATCTGCAGTCTCCATAGCTACATCAGTCCCTGCGCCAATAGCAATTCCTACATCGGCTTGGACTAATGCAGGACCGTCATTTATACCGTCCCCTACCATAGCTACTCGTTTTCCTTTTGCTTGAAGCTCTTGAACCTTTGCTGCCTTGTCTCCAGGCAGGACATCAGAAAAGACACTTTTGATCCCCAGCTCAGCTGCAATACGTTTTGCTGTGGTATGGTTGTCACCTGTTAGCATAACAACCTGTATGCCCATGGAAGTCAGACGTCTTATAGCTTCACGGCTTGAAGGACGTACTGTATCAGCAACTGCGAAGGCACCCTGAAGCCGACCATCTACGGCAGCCAAAATTACTGTTCTTCCTGCTCCTTGTAGCTCTGCCGCTTGGTTCTCAGCCTCTGCTGTAATAGCAGCAATCTGTCTGTCCCGCATAAGCTTTTGATTTCCTATCAATACTCTTCGACCATCCACAGTTGCGCTTACACCATGACCTGTAATTGACTCGAAATTGGCTACATCACTGGTAAGTATCTTTGTTTCATGTGCTTTTTCAAGAATTGCCTGTGCCATAGGATGTTCACTTCCCTGCTCTACTGAAGCGACCAGATGAAGAAGCTGATCTTCTGAGATACCATCTTTTGTAGTTACAATTTCAACAACTTTGGGTTGACCTAGTGTAAGAGTTCCAGTCTTGTCAAAGATGACAGCATCTATCTTGGAAGCTTCCTCCAGCGCGACAGCATCCTTGTATAAAATACCATTTAAGGCGCCAAGCCCTGTACCCACCATGATAGCCATAGGTGTGGCCAAACCTAATGCATCAGGACATGCAATTACAATGACTGTTATTGCAAGTGTGGTTGCAAAGACTGCCGATTCGAGTCCAACTGCATACCACATAATAAAGGTAACAAATGCTACAGTAATTGCTGCAATAACAAGCCACTGAGACGCCCTATCAGCAAGTCTCTGAGAAGGGGCCTTAGAGTTCTGTGCTTTCTGTACAAGCTTTACTATTTGTGCTAAGGCTGTGTCTGCTCCTACTTTAGTCGCTCGGAACTTAAATGAACCTGTTTTGTTTATTGAAGCACCAACTACCTCGTCGCCCTGGAACTTGCTAATAGGAACACTTTCACCTGTGATCATTGATTCATCAACATCCGATGAACCTTCAATGACTATACCGTCAACTGGAATTTTGTTTCCTGGTCGAATGTGAATGACATCATCAACGAGAACTTCTGATGTTGGTATCTCCACCTCTTGTCCATTTCGGATCACAGTGGCTTTGGGAGGTGCCAGATTCATCAATGTACTAATGGCTTGTGATGTGCCTGCACGAGCGCGCATCTCCATGAGATGACCGAACAAAACGAAAACAAGGAGCAGCGAGGCAGCTTCATAAAAGACCTCTGATTTAAAAAAGAACGTTGCCCCTACGCTGAACAGATATCCTACTAAAACTGATAACGATACAAGTACGGCCATGTTGAGTACATGGTTCCTTAAGGCTCGCCAAGCACCAATATAAAAGACCCAACCGCCATAGATTACTGCAGGAGTTGCTAAGATAAATGATATTACTTCATTAGAAACTCCGAAGGGCAAAGGAGCCTGAGTCTTAAAAACTTGCGTGAATAATGGAGAGTAAATAAAAACTGGGATTGCTAAGACAAGGGCAACAATAAAACGCCTTCGCATATCTCTAACCATTTCTTCCATAGACATTCGTCCGCCATGGCCCATCTCATGTGCCATTGCAGCCTGTTGACTTCCCATTCCTGCTTTATCGTGTCCTGCATGTTCTGTTGAGACTTCTTCATGCGTAGTACTTGAGGTGTGAGAAGAAACTTCTTTTAATTGAAGCTGCGTAGCACTGGATCTTCTCTGGTATGCAGCAGCTGAATGACTGTCAGGAGGATCTAATGGCTTGCTAATATGCGCAGGAACTTGCTCACCTGAACAATGGTAGCTACATTCTGAGATCAGTTTTTTGATCTCTTCTAATGTGACCTTGCTCTCATCATATTTTACTGTAGCCGTGCCAGTAAGGAAGTTAGCTTCAATATCATGTATGCCTGGATAATTTAAAAGTCGCTTTTCAACGCCCAATCCATCGCATATCGACATCATTCCTTCAATACTTACGACAACGGTCTTCATGGTTACTTCTTCACACCAACTCATCTTTGCAATCTATATTATATATTATAATAATATGACGGGAATCTGTAGGTTCCAAGAATTACCTTATCTATTGATTCAATAGCAACCCAAATCCAAAAGTAATCTTGTCCAACTCTTATTTGTGTTTCATCAATTATAAATTCAGATATTTTCCTTCTTTTGAAAGATATATTCTTTCTGGTTTTTAGTGTTGAAGCTATTTCCAGACAGACAGAGAGAGACATGACTCCTTGTGATAAATCTGGATAATGCTTTTGATGATGTATTTCTATAAGAAAGACCAAGAAAGTACAAGTATAAAGCATAACCAATATCTTTGGCAGACGTTCTATTTCTTTTTGCATATGTCAATATAACGAATAGGATATCTGCAGCTATAGCTTTTTGTTAAGTTAACAGAGCCTATTCTAGTTACTGAGGCTGTAGATAAAACTCTCAAACAGCTTGAAATTCAAGGAAAAACAGCTACTCTTCTTGCAATTGATAATAAACTTTCAGGAATAGTTCCACTATCTCTTTGTGATACAGCAATTCCGCACATACATCTTATAACTTCAGTCGCAACATCATCAGTAAGGAT
>DASQRW010000065.1:0-9230 GCA_035642715.1 Nitrososphaeraceae archaeon
ACGGTAACTAGGTTGCGATCTCTATTTATAGGGTCTATTGAATCTCCAGCTTCAACTTCTTCTTCCACCGACACTCCAAAGTAAATTCCGGGACGGCCACTAGCTAAAAACTTTTTGATAATATCATGCGACCAGATCTGAGTCCAAGCCTATAGCATGGCATTCTTGGTTGTGTTACAATAACTTTTGAAGATCCAACTGAAAAAACATCACCTACGTTAACCTGAGTTTCCATCAAGTCTTTTGAAGTAAAATTTTCATCTAACATTCCGTTTGGCATTTCTATAGTCGGAAATATTTTACTGGGATATTTATTTCTCCGTCCCCAGTCTTTGTATTCTGGGGGAATGCATATCTATAAATAAATAAAATGAATCCTGAGTGGTAAAATGGAGTCAAATCTGTCTTCTTGTATATTCCACCGAACCCGTTAAAATTTTTAGCAAAGAGAGTTACGATAATCTACTCTGGGGGAAGTGATGCGGACTATTCACTTATATAATCCAATTTAGTTCTATGGCATCTATTAAAACATATCACTGGGTCCTTCCACATGTTTTTCCACGCAATAGTGATGTTATTAGAAATCTCAGACTTTTTCCACACATTCTGCGGAAATTCCCAACACTATTCCTCACTTATTCCACACTGTATGGAATATTTTTCCACACACATTCCATACCGTATGGAATACGAAAAAGCCTTAGTATCATCCTACTATCATAATAATGATACATAATAAAATATTTTTTACGCTAACATTAGATATATAAATATAATTTCGGTTCAGTGACTATAAAATGAAATATTCCGTATCAGACGGCGTCACTCTTGTCATGATAATTGTATTCACATCTTTAATTTTGATCCTTATTTTGTCAGTCGGATTTTACGATTTACAAGATAAACAAGAAAATTTCAATTCCACTATAGCTGCTACAACTACTACTACTACTGCTGCATTAGCAGTAATAGATACTGATTACCCCGAGAGTGCCCTGCCACCATCTAAAGGACCGGTCATAAAATATCCTAATTTGAAGGCAGAAGTGGTGTTCAAAGGACTTTCATATCCTACAGGTATGGCATTTTTAGATCAGGATGATATCTTGGTTATAGAAAAAGACACAGGTATTGTAAGAAGAATCGTAAATGGTACAATGTTACAAAAGCCTCTGCTTGATGTTAATGTTGCAACTCAAGGACATAGAGGAATGTTGGGTATTGCTGTCAGCAACATATCTTCGTCCTCTTTAGATCGTGAAATTAGTAATAATAATACTACTCAAACATCTAATACTAATATCACTAAATATGTTTTTTTGTACTATACTGCAGCTACAACAGTAGATGGTGAAGATATTACTGAACGAAAACAACCTCTGGGCAACGTTGTGTATAGATATGAATTTGCAAATGACAAGCTAGTAAATCCCAAATTGCTATTAGACCTTCCTGCTACCCCTGGGTCTATTGGCAATGGTGGTAAAATTCTAGTAGGTCCTCATGACAATAATGTCTATGTTACTATTGGTGGCATTGGTATCAATGGCCATCAGACTAAAGCACAAAATGTTCACAATGGCAAAGACCCTGATGGAACAAGTGGTATACTCGTTATTACTCAGGATGGTAAGGAAGCAATAAAAGGTGGCAGCATTCTTGGGAGCAATAAAGACCCTATAAACAAATACTATGCATATGGAATATGGAATAGTTTTGGAATAGATTTTGATCCTGTGACAGGAAAGCTATGGGATACAGAAAATGGAGTAGTGTTTGGCGATGAAATCAATCTTGTTGAACCAGGATTTAACAGCGGATGGAATAAGATTGATGGTATATGGCTAAGAGGATACGCAATCAATGAGACTGAGTCTCACTTAGCACCAAATCAAACAGATAACTTATTAGTTGACTTTGATGGAAAAGGCAAATACAGTTTACCTGAATTTACATGGTTTGATGATGTTGGCCCTACTGCAATAAAATTCCTTAGTTCTGATAAATTAGGTAAACAATATGAAAATGATATGTTTGTAGGTGATATTATCAATGGAAATCTATATCATTTCGAACTAAACAAACAGAGAACAGAATTGCTATTATCACCTAATGGTCCACTTGCAGATAAAGTTGTAAGTAGTTATGATAACAAAAAACTAGATGAAATAATATTTGGCAAAGGATTTGGCGGAATTACCGATATGCAAATTGGACCAAAGGATGGTTATCTATATGTCCTTACATTTGACAAAACTCAAGGAACAATATACAGAATATCTCCTACTACAATGATGGCTGAAGAAGCAAATTGACTCTACAGAGCCCCCTCCTCCTCCTCTTATTCTGGCTCGATCATTTGCTAGCCTGAAGTAATAAAATGTTGACTTTATAACCATATGCAAAACAGAGATTCACCATACTTTATTTTTGAAGATATCAAAACTATTTTTTGCATTCACATAATATCTTATCTATTCAAAGAATAAGAAGAAGAAAAGTAACTTATATTAAGCAATACAAATGATTGTAGGTTGTGAAACTTATTGCTTTTTTAACAATGATTATGTTTTTTATTACTTCTATAATAGATACTGATTTCAGTGTATCTACTACAGAAAAATCTAGAGATGGTGTATTACCTTCGTCATATGGACAAGAATTAGAACTAAAAAAGCAGGAGGAGGCGCAGGAGCATAACAATACTGAATCTCTTCAAAATGAGACATCATCGCCAGTAGCAGGAGTCAACAATAAAATGCAAGGTACATTGATAGTAACTAAAAAAGTGATTAATGAAGGCGGTGGTGAAAATAGCAAACAACCATCTGATTTTACAATCAAAATACACGGTAACAATCCATCGCCTAGTTTATTCCCAGGAAACTCTTCTGGTACTATTGTAAAGCTAGATATGGGAATGTATAGTGTTACTGAATCGGGACCTTCAGATTATAACTCGACTTCTTCAATGGACTGCTCTGGTGCTATTATGTCAGTTGAGGCCGTGAAATGTGATATAACTAATACATATGTAAAACCTAGTGCAGGTGATGATGACAATAATAATAATTAATAGCAACTATTATCATCTGATTAATGAAGGCGATAAAATAGCAAACTACCACCGATTTATATAACAGAAATATATGTAACCATCATTTAATAAAAAAGAAAGACCTGTTAACCATATAGTTTATTTTTAGTAGAACGAATATTCTATCATAACAATTTTTATCTACTCTACTATGAGAATCTTTTGCTACCAAACGAGCGAAAGAAAGACAATTATAGCGCAGATATAACGATAACATCCGAGTTACTTGATAATTTAAGTCAATAATAATAACCTCTCTGCTGTTATTAGTACTGCTCGACAGTTGTTCTTCTTTTCTTGACTTTCTTTTCAATAAACAGTATACCTAGAACATAAAGTAAAATCATTGGACCTGCCATAAACCACATAGTGACTCCACTACCGTCAGGTGTTATAATCGCACCGAAGATTGCCACTATAATTATAAAGTAACGTAGGTTTTTCCTCCAAAACAGAGGATTGACCATTCCAGATACCGTAATCCCCCACATAATTACTGGAAATTGATATGAAAGGCCAAATGCGATAAAAAACTCTAATACAAACGGTACAAATTCTGATATATCGAAAAATGTAGCAACACCAATCGACTCTCCATATGTGTATAAAAAGTCAAGTACATAAGGTATAACTATAAAGTAAGAGAATAAGCAACCAATTAAAAAGAAACCAGTCGAAGATATCACGATCTTTCTTAAAACTGCTTTTTCATGGGAATGCAGTGCAGGACCGATGAACGCAGTAATCTCTCTGATCACAACTGGCATAGCTAATATTATCCCTAGCATAGCAGCAACGTAAACCTGAGCAAAGAAAACTTGTCCTGGAGCTGTTTGTATAAGAGTAACATTTTCAGGTACCAGATTTTCTTTAATGAAAAGAATTACTTGACCTGCCACATTATTTAGAAGATCTGGTTGTAGTATTGGAAACTTGAAACCATTAATATCAAAGAGGTGTATACTAAAACTCATACAAAGAGATGTTATTATTATTACTACAATGATTATCCTAACTAGATGCGATCGAAGATCCTCTAGGTAATCACTCAGGGATCTTTCATTAGACATCTATCTCTTTTAATTACACGTCCCATCTATATTACGTATTTGCTTTATATAATAATAATATATTTAATAGGTTAGACGTATATATCTATCATCATTTAGTCCGCTAAAAATTCTATTCTTCAAAAAAGTAAAGTTGCATCAGTAATTTTACATCTCTTAAGAGATCAACAACAATACTACCTCAGTTTGAGAATATTTTTACTTATATGCATTATCAGTATCAAAAATACAACTTATAAAGCAAAATGGGCAAAGGTACCTACTTCAGGATTTCTATTGATCTTGTTTTTTATTTTCACAGAACCCTGTCAATTATAGATATAAAACAATCTATAGGGATACTCAATTGATATTAATCTAACTGGAAGCCTGTGCGTTGACTACGTGGTAACCCATTGCACCATTTGGAAACGGATCTCTGACTTCTGCTGTCTGGATTTTTCCAGTCTTGTCTGTTGCCCTGACTATGATTTTGTAGTTACCCTTGGTTGTAACATTTAATTCAGTAGCCCAAAGAACCCACGTATATGGAGACAGTGGGTCTTTAATTCTTGCTTCCTTCCAAGTGGCACCCCCATCACTACTCACTTCAACCTTCAATATTCCTCGATCTCCTGCAAAGGCTACTCCTGCAATTGGTATCTCTTCACCAACTACAATATTCAAAGCTCCTAGACTTCTAAAAACTTTCCTTACAGGATCACTACCTGGGATAACAATAAAAGAGTGAGTATTATATTGTGCATTATTAGCCCAACCTTTTTTCTGCCAATAACCTTCATAAATTTCACCAACCAATTCTATCTCGGTTATCCACTTTGGATTCATCATTCCGTACAAACCAGGTATAATAGCCCTTACTGGGTAACCATGTTTAGTAGTTAAAGCCTCCCCGTTCATACCATAGGCCAGAATAGATCCCTCTTGAAGTCCTCTCTCTAAAGGTATTCCTACGTCATATCCATCTGCGCATCTGAATACAATATATTTTGCATCTGGCTTGACTTGAGATTTCTCAAGAAGATCTTTTAGTCTAATTCCATTCCATATAGCAGTACTGATAAGATCATTTCCAATCTTGTTACTTATACATTCCAGTGTAGCAATTTGCTGTACTGAAGGCATGGCTCTCAGTTCTTCATATGTGATTGTTGAAGTTTGGCTAACCAATCCCTTAACCTCTAGCTGCCAAGAATTTACATCAACTGTTGGAGGTATAGGGTTAATGTCCACCCTGTAGAATAGATCCGTTGGCGTTATCTCTGAGGCAAGTAAAGCTGTGAGTCTTGGATCCTCAAACCCTACAGGCCTTGGTTTTGATTTTAACTCTGATTCTAGTGGCAAAGGCGATTGAGCGCCTTCCCTAGGAAATAAAATATTATTCAATCCGATATACATGAGCGGTATGACAGCGAGAGATGCTATGCCGGTCTTAAGTAGAAGTCTTTTTTTATAGTCAACTTCTGGCATAGAAGAAGTAGAAGTAGCAGGAGTAGTAGTAGTAGAAGAAGGTGCTTCTTTAGGACCAAGGATTGAAGGTGTTCGTTTTATACTTCTATAGAAATATGCTAATGTAAACCCAAATGCGATATGAGGTAGAATAAGATAAGTAATTATTGATTGAATAGAAATGGATTGGATCTCAATATCTGCCAGAGTTATGAGTATAAAAACTACAATGAATATGACAACATAGGATATTACTGATGATATCGCTGCGTTTGTTAAGTAAGAAGTGCTTGAATGGATCTTATCCTGCAGCTTGCGAATAACTATACCGAGCAGGCCATATACTACAAGATTAACAATGAGCGCACCTATAAATGCAGAATATTTTGCAAGAGGACCGAAATTTTCCACAGCTTGTGATTCAATTTCTCCGGGAGTAAGCGAAAATAAGGTTTGGGATGCAAGTTCAGGAATGAATATTCCGCCAAAGAAGATTCTTTGCACTAAGGATACCGCAACAGCTATTGCACCGGCTACAAGCCCAATCAGAAATAGTGTAATATAAAGATGACATAATTTTTGAACCACGTCAATACATTTACAGCGAATAATTTAACTTTTCTCTCGATCATATAATAGTTAACAGCAATGGCTAGCAGATTTTAGTTGTTATAAAAAGACAATATGTAGCCATCAACAGAAACGGTAGTAGTAGTAGTAGTAGTAGTGGCTATCCAACTCCTATAGGTGGTCTTTTAGATTCACTGTGTTCTAATAGTTTGTGATAATTTAGTATATACCAACTCTCAAAGACCTTTCCGCATATATTGCACGGCCACTTTGGTTCTTTGGCCACTGTAACCTCATCTGCGGCAGACATTCATTATAGCTATACGAAGTTGTAATAGTTAAGGTGTTCCTACGTTCCTACTTGCTCTAGTCATCACATATATTAAATAAAATCAGCGTTTCTTTTTGATTTGGCTTATCATACTTAGGTAACTCAGGTATAAAGTCATGGCCTACAATCATCTATTTATAATAGGAAAATTCTGAGGATAAAGAAAAACTGCTACAGTAACATTTACTGAAAGAGTTACAATATCTAACAGATCAACGATTAGATAGGATTGCAACTGTCTCTTTGCATATACAACCCCATGTAGATATGAATCTGTGACTGGGTTAGTTACTTCTTAGTCAACAAATATTCAAAATTCGACTATATACAATGTGATGAATAATAGAAATGAGTGAAAAAAAGATCCCATATATTAAAAATGCTTTAGTGTCAATTTCCGATTCAATACAAATCTGTAAAGCTTGCTATAATATATAAGAGGCGAAAGAAAGGTTGAATTCTCATATACTCCAGATAAGACAGTTATTATATCTAATTAAAAATAACAATCAAAGGAGTTGCATAATATAGACGTGATCCCTATTAATGAAGATATAATTGTTAATGCGGTTGGAATAGTTAGTAAGAGTGTTGTAAATATTGCAAGTGTAAGAATGATGCAGGACCAACTATTCCGTGTGTTTCCTGTTGAGGGTGTTGGTTCTGGCGTAATAATTGATGGGAGGTGCCATGTACTTACAAACAATCACGTGGTTGATGACGCTCAGAGATTGAAGATTACGCTGACTGATGGAAGAATATTTAACGGAAAAGTGATAGGAACAGATGAAACAACAGATTTGGCTGTAGTAAAATTGGATTCCACCGAGTCACTGCCATTTGCTACATTAGGAGATTCTGATGATTTGAAAATCGGTCAAATAGTAATTGCGATTGGCAATCCATTTGGTTTAACTGGTGGACCAACTGTGACTGCTGGAATAACAAGCTCATTGAACAGAAAGATCCAATTTGAAAAAGGAGTGCTAGAATTAATTCAAACTGATGCAGCTATAAATCCTGGAAATTCGGGTGGACCTCTTATCAATACAAAAGGTGAGGTTATAGCAATTAACACAGCAAAGATGCCATATGCACACGGTATCGGATTTGCAGTACCAATCAATATTGCTAAATCAGTAATTACAGATCTAATACAAAATGGACGAGTAATCAATAGACCATGGATTGGAATCTCGTATATAAAAATAACAAGACAATTAGCTCAATATTATAGATTACCAACAACAGAAGGCATTTTAATAGCAGATGTTGAACCATACAGCCCAGCCGATGATGCAGGATTGAGAAAAGGCGATATAATTGAAGAAGTTGACGGCAACAGAATAAATGATACTGTGGAGATTTCACTGAAAATAAGAAAGAAGAACATAAATGACAAACTCACAATAGCTATTAACAGATATGGTAGACGCTTTGAAGTTCCAATACAGCTTCAGGCGCGGCCATAATTCCTATTATTATTATTAATTTTTATTTTTATTATTTTTATTATGGTTGTCAGTTAATCCGACTGATAGGGATATTCATCAAATATTAATCCCATCGTAGCTTGATTATCATTACTGAATGCATAAGTTGAACATTGTATAAGGTTTGCAGTGAATGGATTATTTACTCATTGTTACTTCTAATTTGTGTGATGTATATTGGAGGTTCTGCATGTCTAATATCCTTGTCTTTGTGAAATTACAATAACTATGCACACTCAGTCTTTGAATGTAATTGTGCAACTATAAACATAACATAATCACTTGACTAATTGAGTGATGATATGGTGGTAAGTATCTTGTTGTTAATATAAAAATATACAATCAGAAAAGATAATGGGTAAGTTCTATACATAAAGGTACATGTCTTTTATCTTGCCAAGTTTGAAAGTGTATTTAACATCAAAATAGTAGACACAAATATAATTATCAAAGAAATTAGTAAGGCTAACTTTTTACTTATCATCAAATTCTCTAAACCCTTCTTATTAACGTAGTTTTCAATCTTTATATCAATTCTTTGTCTGAAGATCTGTGATACGATTCTCTTAATGGAATAATTTAGATGGTACATGGTATATATATATATTGAAATCCTTGTCGTTCTGATATGGTTTACAAATATATTGACATAGTAGGAACTTCAGATACAGATATTACCGACGCAGCAAATAATGCCATTAAAGAAGCTGGTAAAACTGTCAAGAACATATCATGGGGAGAGTTAGGACGTGTAACATTTAGAGTTGAAGAAGGAAAAATTGAATATCAAGCAGAGGTTAGAATTGGATTTAAAGTCAAAAGAGATGACGATGAATAACAAATAGTAGAGTATTATCCATCCTCCTCTCTTGGAGAAAGAAAGAATAAACAGATACTCATAAGCTTCCGTAAAGACAGGTTCTGGAACATAAATACGATTCAGTAAAAATTACAGTTTTAAAGGATCACACTTTCATTCTCAATTCTCCTAAATTGATGTTCTTGCCAAAATTTTCTACTCTCTTAACAAATAAGCTCATACTTGTCATTATGTCGTTATATTGTATTGTTTTTCTGGCTCTGTTAACTTGGCGATAAATCTATTGCTGGATGAATCCTACTTCTTCTTTTATGCATATATTTAAAAGAAACAGAACGTCTGCAAAGTATGTTTGCTATGGGTTATACTTATATTTTTTAGGATTATCTTTTAGAAA
>DASQRW010000066.1:0-3950 GCA_035642715.1 Nitrososphaeraceae archaeon
TGGATGTATTTCTAAAAGATAATCCTAAAAAATATAAGTATAACCCATAGCAAACATACTTTGCAGACGTTCTGTTTCTTTTAAATATATGCATAAAAGAAGAAGTAGGATTCATCCAGCTATAGATTTATCGCCAAGTTAGAGCCCTGATGTCTAAAACAACATATATATACGATAGAAAAAATAAGATTTTATTTGTAACAAATCTAATTTCATTAGATAGGATTCTTTAGTCAGGGATATACCCGAACTTTATGGGGAAGAGGAGAAAATTAACGCCATCCATGTGTTAATGATTGTATAGATCAAAAAAATATAGAGATTCACAAAAGTACAAAAAGGATGTGATATATATACTGCATATTGGCTATGAATAAAATAAGAATCACATAATTTATGATGTTAAGATCGCTACCAATACAATATGAGCTATAAAAGATAAAAGATATAGAGGTGGATAATCAGAAAGCATACCGAACAATAATAGCAAGAAAAAGAATAAATCCAAAATATATAATTACAATTTCAGACTTGCAATTATATATTGGTTCTTCATACAGTCAGTAACAGGAAATTACAGCTTTCTCTGATCAAAGTAATTAAGTGGTGATTACGTAACAACCAAACTATATAGAATAAATATTTGCTATATCACTATATGTCACTATAAATTTGATTGCGGCCATGTATATAGACTGTCAATTCAAATAATACTTACAGGAAAGAAGAAAGAAAGAAGATGGAAAAAGCATTGTTATTGAAGTATGATAAAAATGAAGAAAATAAGCTGGATAGTATTTCTAAGGTATTGGCTGAAAAAGAAGATTTAACTTTTGATTATAGCAATTGTGTAATAGAAGGATGTCTTGATCTTGGCATGAACCTAATTGCTATTCCAGATTTAGCAAACTATCTTCCAAGTTATGTCTGTGATAAGCATCATAATGAGCTTATAAAAAGATATTATGAGAAGAACAGACATGAAGAGAGGAGAGTATTTTACGAATACCCTGAGGTTCATTCACAAGATTAGTAGAAGAATATAAAGAAGAAATATCCAGATTGGTATAGACACCTTAAGGAACAGAATATAATCTCTGATTATTAATGTCTGATGTTGGTTGTTAGAATTTGGTAAAACCATGAGCCTGTCTGGAGGTGAAAATAGTTTTACCATCTTACACAAAAAGCGTGTTACAGCGTCACGTGGTCACAGTCATATGTTGAAAGCATTTGACCCCCAGAGGTACGCTAAAAAGGAAAAGTAACAGTATTAATAACATATTTTTCTCTTTAAACGTATTGAGAATAACCATAAGGAAGTTTAGGTTTCAGGAACTGGATTATAATTTTTTACTATATCTATAAGAGGAAACCTTCTCCCACCTACTATTTTTATGTCAACATTTACCTTTCCATTATCTTTAATATCTATAATATTGTAGGTATTCTTAAAAAATCCTCTAAATCTAGCAGATGATGCTGTTCCTGCATATGCAATATCTAAAGATTCTAGATTCCATAGCCAAGGTCTGTGCTTATGTCCACATAGCACCAAATCTACTTTGTACTGAAGGCATGTTCTAAGAATATCACCAGCATCAACAATAACTATCCTGTCCGTACCAGTATCTGGAACTCCTATCAGATGATGATGCATTGCGACAATCTTTGTTGTTGTTATCTTCTTCTTGTCCTTGTATTTTTCATTATTCAAAATCTTTTCCAGCCATAAATTTTGTCTATGGCCCACCTCTCCCTCATCTCTGTCAGGTCTAGCGGTAGCAAGAGTTATGATTAGTGTATTCTTAAATTCATAAATTTGTTTTAAAGAAGGAAAGAATTTCTTGAATAGAAGGTAACCTGTGTGACGATAATCATGATTTCCAGGTAAAATTATTGTGTTAGGACAGCTATCAACAAGCTTGTTGATTTCTTTACGAGCGAGCTCAAATTGAGATATTAACCCATCATCAGTTAGATCTCCTGTTATTAGTACTACATCTGGTTTTAGTTTGTTATTAACTTCATCAACAATAGTATCGAAAATATCTTGATTAAAATAAGCTCCTCCAATATGTAGGTCCGATAATTGAACTAATTGCATATCGTGTGTTTACTTCTTTTTTGTTGTTATGTATAATATATATTGAATAATAAAAGACAATAAAAAAGACGCAAAACCCATTAAAACTTGCATTCATATAATAATATTCGATTATGTTAGGTGAATTAATTTATGAAGCAAAAGGCAAGATTACGGGATACAGAGTATTAGATGTTGAAGGTCCCAAAATAGAAGTTACAATTTCAGAAAATGGAACATTGAAAGGAGGAATAGAAATACCACCACCAACCATAGATGTCAATATAATAATCGTAAATAAGATAAACAACCAAATTAGAAAATACTATATTACAATAACTCCACTGAATGGGGGAGCATTTGACAACTTTAGAACCCCAAGCAAAACAGTATTTGTATTGTAAGAGTTTGGTTGGTCTGCGCTTTCATAGCGGTAACTTACTAACCGCATATTAACTTTCCAATTTATATAGTTACAAAAGTATAGTTAATAGAGGAAGAGGTAAAGCAAAATGAAAATAGGAATTATAGGTTCAGGAAACATAGGCGGAACAGCAGCACAGCTCTTTGCTGATGCTGGTCATCAAGTGGCAATTAGCAATTCAAGAGGACCAGAATCGCTAAGGGATTTCGAAAAGTCTAGTGGTTCGAATATTAAAGCTATGACTATAAAAGAAGCTATAGCCTTTGGAGACGTTATTCTACTTGCAATACCATGGATAAAGAGACAAGAGTTACCCTCATCAGGTCTATTAAATGGCAAGATTGTAATTGACGCAATGAATCCTTATTCTGAGAATTTCGAAGTTATCAATTTAGAGCCAAGTTCATCAAGTGAAGAGGTCGCTAAACAGCTTAACGGTGCACGCGTGATAAAGGCATTTAATACAATGTATTATCAACATCTTAAAACTAAAGGTAATGCAAAGTTACCTAAAGAAGATCGCACTGTACTTTTTGTTGCAGGAGATGATGCTCAAGCAAAATCTATTGTCTCAAAACTGATAGATGAAATAGGTTTTACACCTGTTGATACTGGGTCCCTCAGAGAAGGTGGTCGTAAACAACAACCAAGTTCAGAAATATATAACAACCCTATGACTCTTGAAATAGCACAAAAGAAACTATCTGGTATAGGCTAGCGAGTATGTAGAATCCTATACCATATCTACCACACATTTTTTATTAAATTTTGCAGTTTTGTAGAATCAAAATCAGAAACTTCAATCCAATGCATTCTTAGCTATTATATATACGTAAAGACTTATTATAGTTAAGATGGAATCATCAACCAACAATAATAATAATTCTTCAGGTCCATCTTCTTCCTCATCAGGAGGAGGAGAAGGGATAGAAAGAGGTCCAGTAGAAATAACATTAGCTAGCTGGGGTGATCGGTTCTTAGCTTGGTTGGTTGATTTTATTCTGGTCTCGATAGGTTTGGCAATATTGTTTGCTTTGATATCTATTCCATTTTGGTTTAGCTATTATGGTAACATGGAAAAAGTATTCAGAGATACTGGACCTTTGCCTTACATTATAGCAAGCCTTGGATTCTTAGCATACTGGACTTACTTTGAATCTACTACTGGTCAATCAATAGGTAAAAGGCTTTTAAGGATAAAGACGACAGATTTGATTGGAAGAAAGATAGACACAAAAAGTGCTATAATAGAAAGTTTTGGTAAAGCTTTCTTGCTACCTATAGATGTTGTTTTAGGATGGATATTTACTAATAATAATAGACAGAGGATATTTAGCAGAATAACCAACACTATAGTAATCAAGTTAAAACCAAAAGAAATAGCAACAACAGCAGAAAGTGTTAGGTATACAAAAGACTAAGCTATTGATTATGCCAAAA
>DASQRW010000067.1:0-11489 GCA_035642715.1 Nitrososphaeraceae archaeon
TTAGTTCTGCTTCAGTAAAATATAAGAAAACATATGTTATGCCAGTGTCACTTTGTGATACAGCAATTCCACACATACATCTTTCAACAGAAGTAGCAACGTTAACATCGAGCAGTGGTTCTGGGAGTATTTTACCATTAACTATTCTCTGTACTGTTCCCTTGTCCTTCTCCAAAACTAATATATCATTAGGACCCAGAAAAGCCATAGTAGTAGGTAGATCCAATCCTTGAACTATCAATTCTACTTTTAAATTGGGATCATTAATAATGGGAAGATCGTCACCGTCAGAAAAACTCACAATATTCTCTTGCGCATGAGCATTATATCCTATAGGTATAGGCATAGTAACCAAAATTAAAAACATAACCAAAAAAAAATATAATAATTTAATGTTTAATCACGTCAACCAATCTATTAAAATATATATAATATATATGCCTTCTAATTAAGATTTATGTTAAACGTTCATATAACAAATGTTGCATGCATACTATGGTTTGAAATCAGTCACCTCACTGACGTCTATAATACAGATTCTTGAGGCTATTGTTAATGTTTTCGTTTTCTAAACCAGTAAAGGCGACTCCGCTAAGACTAGGTGCTCCATTGAGCAAAAATAAATGCAAAAAATTTTATTGATTAATTAAATCCTTGATAAGATTTTATAGCCGTAAAGATCTTATAAAGAAGAATCCTAATGACATGGGTCAAAGTAGGCGATGAGAGAGATATCAAGGAGAACCATGGAAAAGAGATAAACGTAAACGGAATAAGAATTGCTCTATTCCACGCAAATGGTAGATATTATGCTATTGAGGCACTTTGCCGTCATCAGGACGGGTCTTTGGCCCCAGGAAAAATCGACGGTGAAGTAGTTGAATGTCCATTACATTCCTGGCACTATAATATCAAAACTGGTGAATTGTTAGACTATCTAGAAGGAGTAAAACTAACAACATATAAAATTAATATAAAAGATAAGGAGATTTTTATAGATATTTAAATATTTATGAGAAAACTTTGATAAATCAGATTAAAAAGTATTCAAGAGTAGAGGTCTTGTAATTTGAGATTATACAATACACTTACAAGAATGATCGAAGAGATTAGCACACAACATAAAATTATTAGGATTTATCTGTGCGGAGTTACGGTCTACGATGACTCTCATATAGGTCATGCAAGAACGATAATTGTTTTTGATGTTTTACGCCGATATCTAGAGTTTAAAGGGTATACTGTAAACTTTATTCAGAATTTTACTGACATAGACGATAAGATAATTTATCGTGCTAAAAGAGAAGGATTGGCTGCAAAATACATAGCAGCAAAATACATTGAAAATTATTTTACTGATTTCTCTCATCTAAACGTACTGCCTGCAAATCAATTCCCGCGTGCCACTGAGCACATGAAAGAAATGATAAATCTGATTGAAGGGCTTATCAATAAGAATTATGCGTATATCACACTTAATGGCGTCTATTTTCGCGTCAGGTCCTTTTCGAAATATGGTAACTTATCAAAAAAAACTATCCGAGAATTAGAATCAGGATCAAGAGTCGAAATAGATCAGTCTAAGGAGGATCCTCTTGATTTTGCTTTATGGAAATTTTATTCAGAGGAACCAACATGGGACAGTCCATGGGGAAGAGGCAGGCCTGGATGGCACATTGAATGTTCTGCAATGGCTTTGAAATATTTTGAAAGTCCTTTTGAGATACACGGAGGCGGAAATGATCTTATATTTCCACATCATGAAAATGAAATTGCTCAGTCAGAGGCCTTTTCTGAAACTCTCTTCGTCAAATTATGGTTACATACTGGCATGGTTACTATTAATTCGGAAAAAATGTCAAAATCTCTTGGCAATATCATAACCGTTCGAGAAGGTCTTGATCGGTGGGGAGCAAATTCTCTGCGGATTTTTTGTATTTCTGTTCAATATTCTAAACCACTCGATTTCTCAGATAAAATTCTTTTAGAATCCATGCAAAGATGGCGCCAGATAGAAACCTGTGCATATGAGTTACGATTTGCGAATGGATGTGGAGGACAGCTCAAAGCCATAGAATTGTTAACTCACGAGTCTATTAAAGAATTTACAGCTGCATTAGAAGATGATTTGAATACATCGCTTGCTCTTACAATTTTTATGAAATTTGTTGCAGATATTAATCGCTATGCAGCAAATGATAGTCTTACGTCTGATATGTCTCGGATAGCTCTAGTAACTTTTAACCATTGTATGGAAATACTAGGTCTTAGAGTATTAGAACCTACAGATACTGAAAGAAAAGAAATTGAAGATCTTGTTGTAATCAGAAATAAATTTAGAACTGAAAAAAAATTTGAAGATTCTGATTTTATTAGGAAACAATTGATTGATAAGTATGGCGTTGAACTTATGGATCACAAAAACAGAACACTATGGAAGAAGGTTGAAACTCCTTTAAGCGTATAAAAGATCTCTCAGTAATGATATAGGGCAGATAAGAATAAGGGTGAATCTAATAATTAAGGGAAGAATTCAAATATCCTTTTTCATTTATGTAATCATATTGGTAAGGGAAAATCTAAATGGAAAAAACGAACAGAAGAAGAAATGTGCATTATGCGAATGCTCTCTGCCAGAAAATAATGAACTTAATATTTGTGGTGAATGTATAAAGTCTGCAGACTGTTGCATTGGCCTGGAAAAAATAAGTGAATGAATTTTATTCTACCATTTTTAGAGTGTCAGTTACAGTTATTATCCCTATTACATCTCCTTTTTCGCTGACTAAAACGCATTTGGCAAATCTCACTAGGGGGACAAGAGCCTTTGCAGGTGTTGATACGTCAACAACTGGTGGTGGCGGCTCCATTATTATCATGATCATGATATTTCTTAGCTTCTTTTCATCTTTTTCTACCATGCTTTTTGCAAGAGCATCTTCACTTAATATTCCTACGACTCGAGAACCATCAAATACAGGTATCTGGCTTATCGAATTACTTCTCATTTTATTAATTGCAGCATGAAGAGTTTCGTGCTTTTGTACAGAAATCAATTTGCGACTACATATATCGCCAGCCTTCATCGAGGATTGACCTTCTAGAGAACTCAAAATCTCAAATATCTTTCTAGCAGTCTCATAACTCGGTTTACATCTACCTGATTCAATCTGATTAATCATGGACGTGCTGATTCCCGTAAGTAATGCTAATCTGCGCTGTGTGATACTTAATCTAATTCTCGCTTGTTTAATATATTCAAGCTTCGGAAGCATTGTATATAGATTTATTTTCTTTTGATGCCGATTTATAATTTCGCATCAGTTACTTTTTTTGTACATTCTCTTAAAGGAAGATAATAATTTACTAAATGTCTTCTAATTCCATAGAATTTTCGAGTCTGCTAATAGCTTCAGAATAGAGTCATTTTAAACATCTTTTACTTTTCGATCCTGAATATTTGATAGCCTTATATACTTTACAAATCAATTCCGTTGTTATTAGCCGCAATGAATTCAAATACTAATCAGTCCAAATGGGACTCCGTTAAAAGATACAAATTGACAAAAATGCTTAATGAACTTTCAAATATATCAGGTCATGGAACAGAGTTAGTGACTGTATATATTCCACCACGACGCCCAATTTTTGATATTATATCACAATTACGAAATGAGGCAGGAACTGCATCCAACATAAAGTCTGACTTAACTAGGACGCATGTCCAAGATGCGTTAAGTAGAACCATAGAACATCTTAAACTCTTTAAGGAACCCCCTGAAAATGGTCTTGTCATTTTCTGTGGAGCTATTCCAACTGGCAAAGGTTTCGGTACAGAAAAAATTGAACTCTATTCTGTTATTCCACCTAAACCCATTCAAATCAATCTTTATCGATGTGATGATCATTTCTGGATAGATCATCTAAAAGATATGATGAAAGATGATAAGGTAATAGGAATATTGGCTTTAGATACCCAGGAAGCCGGTCTTGGGATTTTAACTGGAGACAGATGGGAGGTCATAGATACTCTAACTTCTGGTGTCGCGGGAAAGCATAGACAAGGGGGACAATCTGCTAGAAGATTTGAACGCCTTCGCGATAATGAACTAAATGAATTTTATCACAGAGTTGCAGATCATGCTCAAAAAGTCTTTGTCGAACAATTCAAAGTAAGAGGTATCATCGTAGGCGGGCCCGGTCCAACAAAGGATAATTTTCTGAAAGAGGAGTATCTTGATTATAGATTGCAGAATAACATTATTTCTACACTAGATTCCTCATATTCTGGAGATGAAGGAGTCAGGGAAATCATTGACAAAATAAATGAGCAAGGCGTAATGACAGAATATCGCCTAATGGAAGAAAAAAAAATATTAAAAAAATTCATGAGTGAGGTATACTCGGGAAAAGGTTTAGGCATATATGGGATCTCCGATGTGATAAAAGCATTGAAAAATGGTATTGCTGACCTCATAATTGTTACTGATGATATTGGGTATTTGAAATTCGATGTAAAATGTAAAAGATGCGGTAACATTCAAGAGCATTTTATGGACAGGGCATCATTGATTTCAGCAAGGCAGGAGATATTATCAAAACCTTGTCCTTCTTGCGGAGTAGTTGACTTTGAAAGTAGTGAAAAAGATATTGTCGATTACTTGGAGGAAATGACTATCATGACAGGTAGTAAGCTAGAAATTGTATCAGGTAAGACGGAGGAAGGTGCACAGTTGGCTAGCTTAGGAAAAATCGGCGCGCTCCTACGATTTAGGCCGACGTCTGTATAAAAGATTATAAAATTCTTAGTAATCACTAGCTTTGTGTATTTTCATATGAATCACACAATTCTTCTGTCCTAAACGCAGATTATATGTATATTATATAGAAAATATTTTACAAGTCAGAAAAATATTAATCCCACAATTAGACTGTTATAGTAGAGAGAGAGAAATGTACTTTCTTACATTAGGGATGCATTAGAATAACTATAATACTTAATTTTCCGTATTGCAAAATATATAATTTAGAAGAGTTACGTTAATGCATATCTTAAGGTTTTGAGTGTGCCATTTCTTAATTGTTAGTTACAAATATCGCTTATCAGGTCCGCATATAATTCTCATTGAAAACCAATAATATGCAGGGGAAGTTAATTGTGATTTAGTATTACTTTATACATTAATTCTTCTATTTTACTAATTATCTTGGAATGAATAAACAATGAAATACAACATAAACAACAAAATCAAAATCAAAATGTTATTACATCATGTCATATAGAAGTGTTCATATGGTCGATAATCGGCTTTTAAAATTAATTTATAGTGTATAATATCTTTTTTAGGAATTATTTCCATTATACCCTATGGATATAGATCGGCAACAAAGACAAATTCGCAAAGTTATGATAGTTGAGGATGAACATGATATACTTCTATTATACAAGGATTATCTTAAGACTAAAGGATATTCTGTAATTGCAAGCTCAACAACGGCCGATGAAGCTTTGGTAGATTTCGAAAAATACAAACCAGATCTAATAATAATTGACTATAAACTTCCAGGGATAAAAAATGGTCTCCAAGCTGCAAAAGAGATCTTGACCAAATTCCCATCTGCCCGAATATTGATAATAACAGCTCATGAAGATATAAAGAATGAATTGAATAATGATGACTTTTTCCAGAATAAAAGGATCGAAATAATAATAAAACCTGTTAGGCTCGCTAGACTAGCTTATATTATTCAAGAAGTTTAACTAGAAATCAACTTAGTAGAACATAATAATTTGTAAAGGATCTGGTCGATCAACAAGTTATAATGCAAATGAAAGAATTAACATTTAACTATGTGCTTCTTTTTAATCTATTAGTATATATAAAATATATTCATTGAATTGCAATATTTAGATAGGAAGTTGAAATTTTACTTCCAAGGTTTGCAATACTGTTTAAGCAATCAGCATCTCGAAGTATGTTCCTCTGCCATAATTCAGACTTTAGAAGAAACCTAAATACTTGTTGTTGGTTATTCCAATATATGGTGTTCAAACGAGATCTATCTTTTATTATTGCAATTCTATTAATAAAGATGAAGATGTATGTCGTGAAAAGACTTGGAAAAAATGGAACTTGGAACACTATTACTCTAATTGATAAAAATGGATCATTTAGAGGAGAAGCAAGATTTGAATCTGAGAAAGAGGCGTTTAACTATCTTGAGGAATATAAGAAAAGGATGAAAAGTCCTCAAGAACTCAAAGTATTTCCAGAGCCATAGAGATAGTATATAATCTAAGACATTATGCATCTACTTTTTCAATCTTTTTTGATCCAGTTATTATAACTGGGATGTGATTACATTTCAGCTTCACTTGCGCTCGATGGATAATGATAGATCTTATTACATCATGGGATAAGAGATGTGACTCGAGCACTACTTTTGTGTACTAATCGAGATATATTGCCACAGCTGTCAGTAATTAAAGCGTTTTTGAGTTGCACATAATCGACCAAATAGTGCTGTGATGTATCTCTTTTGGATTACTTAAAATAATGAATATATGAGAATAGTTTGGATTTAGGAGGATAGAGAACCCATAAGATAGGTGTTGAATTCTAAAGTCTATATCAAAGAAGTGATACAATAAGATTGTGTTTAAGGAAGATGCTACTATTGAGAAATAAATAAGATGAATCAAGAAAGTTTAAGATAGTTTATTCTCAAAAGAAGACAGCTAATATATAGAATTATATCAAAGATTGTTAGAAGTACTGCAATTAATGCTAAGATACATTTTACGATTTAACAATAATATTTCTGGTACAATTGTAAAATTGGAGATCAAGATACAAGCTGGGAAAGGCAGCTTGATATTACCTTTAGACACAATCTAAAATTGACGATGAGCTATACAAAGTAGTTGTGTCGCAAGGCAAACAGCAGTTGAAATCTTCATTTTGATTAATGTACAACTGGAGAAAGTTTGCTCTTCTAAATATAATTGGGCAGCACGACATTAGACTTGTTGTTCTACCTCTCCTCAGTCATTATACTCAATTTTTACCTCCCGATCCGGCAGTCTTGTTGGTTCTGATTGTATTTTCTGCTACCAAAGCATCATCGTATCCAACTTCGCCTTCAACAAATGTTAGTTCTTGTGCAAAATGAGATAATAGTTGAGATACAATCCCATTGGGATATCTAGCAACCTGCGAAGCGATCTGCCTAATTTCCCTGTTGACTTCTGCTTTGCTAGAACTCTGAGCGGAGTGTTTAGATAATTGTTCAATTACTTGCTTTACGTGAGTTGAATTTGTATCGGGATCTGCACTTGCTACTTGTTGTGCAATATCATTAATTATTTCTCTTATACCAATTTTTTGCTGTTGTTCTTGTTGCCCATATATTCCTACTTGCATTGAAGGTACAATATATATCCCGCTTAACAATACTATTAATGATATAATAACTCCTAAATTTGACATGCTTTTTTTGAACATAATTATACAATCACACCTTATTCTCACCCAATTATAAGACTATGTATAGTTATCAATTATTTGATGATGTAATTGCTTTAATAGTACAGATATATAAACAAAGACTTGTTGTCATTCTTTCCTTAACTGAAAGTACTTACATTATCTTATAGTTGTTAATCAATTAGCAACTAATCAATCCTGCCTTTAATAGACTAACTTCAGGTTGCATTTACAGTTATCCTTATAGCAAACAACAATTAATAGCTACATTCCGAGCATTTTCATAGATATGTTGACTTAATATCATAAGAGCGTTCTACTCATCACTATTGCTAATTCATTTTTCAAATACTAGTAGACTATTCCTATGACGTAGACCTGAGATAAGTTTCTTATCTATTGATATAAAACTAGGAGTAAAAAATTATTCTTAATTTATCTAGATATATACATTGCAATAAAATTTTGTATAGTGATAGCGCATTATGTTCTTGTACATAAAGGAGACACCTCATGCTTAACCTATAGAAGTGAATAAGAAAAGTAGAGCATTTAGCTGATTTTTAATTATATATTTCTTAATATTTTTTCAATTTTAGTTATAGAACAGATGCTTGTTCTGTGCAGATTACAAATGAATCTTATGCTAATAGTTTTCCTGAAAGTAAATCAAACTTCGATAATATTGAATGTCCAGTCTTATCTTTGTGATCATCAACATCTGAATGGAAAACAAAACTAGAATTACACTCATGACATGTCCACAGGAAGTTGAGATCATCAGGATGCATTGTAATTTTGATGCTCGCATTTATGCCATTTAAACACTCTGTAGCTATGTATCATTAATTTTTTGATGTATATTATGATATAATAAAGAATAAGAGAATTTATGAAGTTCTTTATTTTAGAGCTTTACGGTATATGATATAATATTATTATTATATAGTTCATGATATTTATAATTGAATTGAATTCGATGTTATTATCTAAAATTATTGCTTACTTAAAGGCCTATATGTAGTCATTTTTCTCAATTTTTTATATCAACAATAGAATTGAAAATGTATTGCTTAAGTAAGATTTTTTATACATAAAGACTAAGTAAACTCTGTATGGGTAAAAGATCATCATATGATACACCTTCATATGGAATGGAAGCTATCATAAGTACAATAGATAATGAAAAAAAACTGCTTGAGGCATTCAGGACAGAATCTGAGAACCAACGTAAGAATCTTAATTATTTGAATGAGCAGACCAGTAGACTAGACAATACAAGCAAGGGAAAGAACAGAAGTATTATAAAGTTACCAGCTGTTAGTAACATATCTATGGATTGATCCCTTCAATGATAATCTATCATGTAAAATAAGAGTATGCTGATCTTATTTTAATTTTCAAATAGATGCTATGAACTTCTTATATTGGCATACATCAATGACACCATACAGTTATAGTAAATCTTTTAATTATAAAGGGCCAACTTTCGTTTTGAATAGAAAGATTTACTAATGTAAATCATTAATTTTTGCCTAAAATCTTCTCCCTGCCTATCTCTGACCTATGCTGTTTTGACAATGTCTACAATGACCTAAGCATAAACGGCAAAAATGTAAGAATGATAATTCAAAGATATTTGTCCTCCGTGATGAGGAAATTATAAATGATATTCAAAATAACATAACAGTGATGATACATCCTTGAAATAACCTATGAGTATTTCTTCTATTGAAGTACCAAAACAACGAAAATCACAAGACTGCAGATGATCTCCGTAGTAAGAATGATGTCTTTTATTTTTTTAAAGTATCCTTTGGGTTTTACTGTTCTTTCTTGGGCTGATCTAATCCATTTCTGTTCTCGTATAGTCACCAAAGCATATAACTTCACAAATGCTAGTAAAAAATTTACTCCGACGTATACTGGAAGCAACAGTATATCTTTTGAATGTCGTCTCAAATGCGGTATTATTTTTATCCCTCTGCCACAAATCCACAATCCCAAAATAGACAATGCAACAACCCAATCATTAAAATACACTGAAATTGAAAAGAATATAGGGCCAAAGAACAGTGTAAAGACTGTGATAAATCTGTCTATCATATAAAAAGCAAGATACGGATTCTTCCATGCCCAGCCATCCCATAAGCTGATAATATCAGAATTATGACTATTTCTCGACCAGCGAAGTCTCTGACTCCAGAAGGTCTTAAAGTCCGAAGCTGCCGAAGAGAATACTATTGCATTGCTTTGATAGTATGTTTTCCAGCCGTCTCTCTGAACTAATCTTGTAAGACATTTATCTTCTCCGGATTCCTTTTTTCTTCCAAAAAGGATCTCATTTAGAAATTCATTTAATTTGGGCAAAATTATTTGCCGCCTATATAAGGAGGTTCTTCCTGAAAGACATGTCAATGCTTTTGCCATTGCTGTTTGGGAAGGCAAATCATAATAATTTCTCATATCCCAAAAGATATCTGTCATCTTTTGCCATACAGTATGGCGCTCTATAGGATGCTGTCGTGTGGTCACTCCTCCTATTATAGGATTTTGAAATGGCGCAAGTAATTTATCTCTTATATTATGATCCCATATTGTATCTGAATCTACTAGCGCCAAGATGTCGCATTTTGATGCTAAGATCCCATCTGCCAATGCTGGTCTTTTGCCAGCTTTTGAAGTAACTATGAGTTTTGCCCAAGGTTTGTCTTGAGCAAACTCCCGAAATACTCTGATGCAATGCGTATCTTTTTGATCTATTACTGCAATCAATTCGTCAGGGTTATTTGATTGCCATGAATCCAATGCTGTTCTGAAAACCCTCGGATCTTCATTATAGACTGGTGTTATTAGACTCATAGTATAATTTTCCACTTTATTTTCTGGTTCGATTGGCTTATAAGATAGTGAACATAATTTCTTAAATATCCATATCCCCCATCTCCAAATGCCGATTATTCCTAAAGGTATATAGAGCGAAAATGTTTGAATACCTCTAAGAATTGTACTACCTACTTCATCTGTGAACGACGTAACCAAACTTAAAATGTCATTTCCAAGTGAGTAAGAATCAAACCAATAGGGAAGAAATAGAGATAAGGAAATAACAGATATCATGATAAGTGCCAAGGCAATTGTTGGAAGAAGTATTAGAGAAGAGAAACTTATCCCAAGGCTCATTAAACAAATTTTCTTCTTTTCTTCTTTATATATCCATTGCCTATGGAGGATGAACATAGTATTTATCTAATGGAAAAATTCAGTTCTAGATACTTCTTTATCATACATCTAAAAGATATTCTGCTGAGATAAATAGGAACCTTATAAAATAAAAAGATAACGGACAATATATATATCATTTTGACACTCGATAAGAAGGCCTGGGATGGCCAATGACTAAAAAATATGATTATGAAAAAAATTGGAATTATCGGATCCGGTGTTGTCGGAAGTGCAACAGGTAAGGGTTTTCACAGACTTGGTCATGATGTACTATTTTATGATATCGCTAAACAAAGACTACTTTCTCTTAAGGAAGAGGGCTATCAAATCGCATCAAGCGTTAAAGATATTATTGATAAAATGGACATTTCATTTGTTTGTGTAAATACTCCTAATAACAGTACTGGCGAGCAGGATTTATCACAACTCATGTCTGTTCTCTATGACATAACAAATGCGCTTCGGAGGATAGATAGACGAGATGAGCAGCAGCAGCATCCTCATCTTATTGTTTTCAGAAGTACAATGCTTCCTGGGACCATGAGAAGTGTAGTCATTAATTATTTACAAACAAATTGTTCATCATCAAGTATTGGAAGAGATTATGATGTATGTTATAATCCAGAATTCTTGAGACAGAATACCGCTTTTGATGATTTCTTTAGGCCGGACAGAGTAGTTATAGGCGAAGACGGTAAAGGAGTGTCGCAACCTCTCAAGGAGATCTACCAGCAATTAACTGAGAATATCATCGTAACTAGTTTTGAAGCTGCTGAA
>DASQRW010000068.1:0-4564 GCA_035642715.1 Nitrososphaeraceae archaeon
TAACTCATTCATATTAGCTGGTTCTCTGTTAGGATTTTTAACATATAGGAACGCATATGCATTAGAAAAAATCAATCTCTCTGATGCATCTAATCCTGTAAGGTGTGCTAAAATATTTGCAGCATCCCATGAATCGCCAGCACCAGTCAGTGTCTTTGCTTCGACTTTTACTGCTTGTGAGAAAGCTGTTTCTAGTCCATTTGACCAGGCAGCACCTTTGCTTGTATGTATTTCAATATCTATTCCAAATTTGTCTGCAAGTTTCTTTGCAGCATCTTTTATATCATTATCATTATAATTATTTGATGGCAAAAGAGAATCAAAGCCTAAAGTTCTTCCAAGAGAATTACACTCATTTTCATTTAAACTCACAACATCTATGATATCAGATAACTTTGATAGAGTAATACGAAATTCTTCTCTTCTATTCTCAATATCAGCAGGATCAATAAAATGAAAAGCATATGGAGAGTTTTTGAATACATGTTCTACAAGTTCTGTTCCCTTTAAATTACTAGCCCAGTTGACAACCATTACACCATCAGTATTTTTTAAAATTTCCATATCATCTGTAGAAGCAATTCGCTCTGCACCAAAGTTTACATTATCTCCCACGTCACTTATTATCAGGTTTATTCTGGATGTCTTGCCGCCTACAAATTCTAGCGCTGTTGAACGACCATGATTTCCATTTGCAATTCTAAGGTTTACACTATTACCAAACTTTGAAAATACTCTCTTAATTATCATTGATCCAATTTCATCTGCAATTGTAAATAATGTAATTTGTGCTCCTAGCTTTGCAAGGCAATATGCAACATTAACTGCGTTTCCTCCCTTGATGTCAAAAGTAGGAATTCCACGAAGGCTACCGCCACCATATTTGGTTTTTTCAGATAGAGTGCTAAATAATTGCTCTTGTGATTCTAATCTTATAATTCGATCAATAGAGAAATCTGGCATTACCACTATAGATTTTTCGTCAATAATCTTTAAGTTGTCAAACATAATCAATCATAAAGGCAGTATTATTTGTATGTTTATAGTCCTTACACGGCTCTGTTAACTTTAAAAAGCTATAGCCGCAGCTGCTCTATTCTTCATCATATTGCCTTATAGAAAAAGGAATAGAAAATCTGTAAAGGACATAGGCTATAATTTATACTTAAATATACTTTTTAGTTATATCATATAGAAATATACTGCAAAAGTACTATCAAAGAGATTCAAATAAAAAGAAGAAGTCATGTTTCCATTTGGAAGTGGGTTCAGCATTATAGACCAGAAAAGATATATTCTACAATATAGGAGGACGAAAATGTCTGAATTTATAGTTGATGAAACACACAAATTAAGATAGGTAAAGACTATTTCTGGATTTGGGTTGCACTAGAGAATCTGGCAATATTAAGACTATTGTAGTAGGAATCTACATGTTTCTCTCCAGAAAGAAATATGTGTGTTAGTAGTAGCAGAGCAGTTTCTGCTGCAAAATATAATTAAAAAATATAGAAAACATCCAGTTTCATCAGATGGAGGAGGTACACACATGGTATATGTACCACAGCATGTAAGTTTCTGAAATTAAAACACACTATATATCAATTCATCATCATATGAGAAAAGCATTATTATAGAAAGAGGATTATTCTCAATATATCAAAAAGATAGTACTGAGAATTTTGATGATTATTTTCCATATAATAAGAACAAATGTAAACTAAAGCATGTTATAAACTGGTTTCACATATTTGTTGATTATTATAATAAGGAGGTGATTTACTTAAGTTAACAGAGCCCCTTACACAAAAGTCTTTTTAACTAAAGATTTTGTTATTATTCAAGACATATTTTTGAAAGATAGTTTGTATTAGACTTTTAATATAAGAAGGTCTATGTTGAAAGTTTCATAAGGTATTCTTGGATATTGAATAATTACAATGACAACAAGAAGCCAAGTTTTTCAATAATATAAAATATTTTGGAATTTTCTGTAATCCATTTATACTAAATGAGATAATTATTTTACGTTGTGAAAGCAACAACGTCATAATCAATGATTCATGTGGAAATGGTTGACCCTTGGCATTAATTGCAGCAGCATATACTTGTAACAGTCATTTAGCGATTTCAAATAATTGTCTATCTTCTTTTGAAGACAAGCTAACTACAAAACTTTTCCATGATTCAATTTCTTCTTTGGTAAGAATATCTTCATTTGTAAATAGACTATTACTCATATAATCAATTACTTACACCTCCTTTACTATTACTTTTAAGAATTGAATTGACATTTAGACAATGGCGAAGTTATCTCCTAAAAGTCTAAACTACTAGTGATAAGAATTTATACAGTTGCAGGAATATTTTCTGGTCCCAATTCTGTTCTGAATCCGACCCGGCGCATTGATTCCTCAGTTCAATCCTAAAATCGATGAGCAAAATGTATAGACTGTTCAATAGGATCATCTTCCAACTCTTTTCTCTTTATCCTAATGATTTCTTAGCCGATAGAGTTAAGTTGAGATCTGAAGATGGTTTCTTCTATATTATGCTATTGACCTTGGAGTCCAAGGCTAAGCTAAATAATGGAGTCGAGATTCCATACCTTGGCCTATGAGTATACCAATCACCACCAGGAGAAATTACTCTGCATGCAGTTAGATATGCATTGAAGATCGGCTACAGACATATCGATACTGCTGAGTTGTATGGCAACGAGATGGATGTGGATAGAGCACTATTGGAAAGTGGAATCAGAAGGGATGATGTCTTCATTACCACAAAGGTCTGGAACAGTCATCAAGGATATGATTCTACGTTGTACGCTTGTGAAAGAAGCTTAAGACGCCTGGGCTTATCATATGTAGAACTCTACTTAATTCACTGGCCAGTTCAGGGACTTGGTGACGAGACATGGAGAGCTATGATAAAATTATTGCGTCAAAGTAAAGCCCGTGCAATAGGTGTGAGTAATTACTCTGTCAGCCAAATAAATGAGCTCTTAAAGAACTCTGATGTTGTACCTGCAGTAAACCAAGTAGAATTTCATCCCTTCTTATACCAAGAAGAGCTGTTAGAGTTCTGTAAGAATAACAAGATTCAGCTTGAGGCTTATAGCCCATTGACCAGAGGAAAGAGACTCAACCATCCAAGTATCATAGAGATGGCAAAGAAATATGATAAAACACCAGCGCAGATCCTGATACGTTGGAGCTTGCAGCATAATGTCATCGTGATTCCAAAATCAATACATGAGGCTCGGATTAAGGAAAACAGTCAAGTGTTTGACTTTCAACTTGAATCCAAAGATATGAAAGTCCTCAACTCGCTGAATGAGAATTTGTCCACGGTATTCTTGGATTAATATGGGATAATTGGTAAGAAAAGAAGTATAATAACAAGAATAAATGATGAAAATGTTAACATAATCTTTTTGAAACAGATAACAGGAAATATAGACAGTACAACAACATAGATGATGACCAATCTGTCTACAAGCCAGGTTCATATCCCTCTTACATTTCTGGAAACTTTACAAAACATTTAAAGCTTAGTCTGTGTCTGTGTTATATTAGGAACTTATTTTTAGCACCGATATCGTCATGGATTCCATCGAATCCGCACTGATATTAGTTCTCTAAAGGGACTAGTGAGAATAAAAAGTGAAACCCAAATTTGATAGATTATTACCAAGCTCAAAAAGGAGAGGACACGGATCCCTACACTATGTTTGTTTATGCTATTAGTTCTCATACAAAAGAATCTTACTTTAGAAGACTGAGAAGATTCTTTGATGCAATCGAATTATGTAAGGGTATGAGAATGGAAGAACGCTGCAATACTTCCGTTTATAGAGCAAGAACTGGCTACAATTGGGTCTTTAGTAATATACTTAGATTCTTACAATCACAGAAAGAGAGAGTAGAAAGAAAAGATGATAATCTGCTGATAATAGTACACTAGGTATTCCAGGTGGTGGAGTAATAGTGGCAGATATAGTGGTAACAAGCTCAAAGCTTCGAATTTTGATATTGTTATACCAAGGAAACTGAAAATACCACAAAGAGGCTGCTTTTGGTGTCATAATGGGTGAGGGTACTGTTTATATAGATGATAGAATTGCCAGAGATTTAGATATCTCAGAAGAGTATATAGAGAAAGAGAAGAATTTGCAGATATAGAAGATTGAGCGTTAACTTGGGCATTAAAAAATATCTGTTCAGGTCTATGAACTAATGTTGTTAAGTATTGTTTAATAGAATATCCAACATAAACAAAGAAGATGAAAGCAGTATTGCTAGCAGGAGGTTTAGGCTCAAGAGCTAAACCGTTTAGCGATTATTGTCCAAAGGCATTAATTCCAATCAATGGACGCCCAATAATTGACTATATTATAAGATATATTTCAAAATTCTCATTGATAAGCGAAATTCTCATAGTTTGTGAATTCGATTCTCATGGAAAACAGATTATAAATTATTTTGAAGGAAAGGAATGTATCATTGACAAAAAAATTACATTCATTGAAGACAAAAAGAAAGGAACCGGCGGGTCACTGCTA
>DASQRW010000069.1:0-2967 GCA_035642715.1 Nitrososphaeraceae archaeon
TTCAGCAGCTTCAAAACTAGTTACGATGATATTCTCAGTTAATTGCTGGTAGATCTCCTTGAGAGGTTGCGACACTCCTTTACCGTCTTCGCCTATAACTACTCTGTCCGGCCTAAAGAAATCATCAAAAGCGGTATTCTGCCTCAAGAATTCTGGATTATAACATACATCATAATCTCTTCCGATCTTGGATGATGAGGAAGAATTTCTCTGTAAATAATCCATAACTATATTTCTCATGGTTCCAGGAAGCATTGTACTTCTGAAAACAATAAGATGACTATGTTGTTGTTGTTGTCTTTGTCTATTTGTGCTATTATTAAGTGCATTTGCTATATCAAAGAGGACAGACTTAACTTGTGACAAATTCTGCTCACCTCTATTATTATTAGGAGTATTTACGCAAACAAATGAAATGTCTGTTTTATCTATGATATCTTAAAGACTTGTTGTAGTTTGATAGCCGCGTTCCTTTAGATTAAGTAGTCTTTGTTTAGCGACATCATAGAATAACATATCATGACCAAGTCTGTGAAAGCCCTTACCCATAGCACTTCCTACAACACCTGACCCGATAATTCCAATCTTTTTCATAGTTTTCATGCTGGTTGTTACAACTTCGTTCTAAAATACATCTATAAGGTAATAATAAAAATAAAAAGGAAAAAAAAGAAGAGTTTATTTTTTCAGCAATTTTTTAGCTAGGAATGTCACAAAGTTGATTTGCTTTGATGTTCAAATACGGTCGATGGATCAAAGAATGGACAGTTAACTACATGTTTACCCTCCATAGCAGGTGTTATCGTTATCAAGCCAGCTTGTTGCATTGCAGCTATATCATCTAAAGTCTCTAGAACTCGTGCCTGTGGAGGATCTTTCCAGTCTATAAAGGAGATTGTCCACATAGGACTGTAATTCATATCAGTTGGTCCAGCTGATCCTATTCCTGCTTGGAATCCCATTGGACCTGATCCATTAATTCCATTCATAAACTGAAATAGATCAGGCGCTACAGCTGTTTTTACTATCTGCTCATCAGCTAGAACATTAGGAACTCCCATCATAGTAGATGGCATTTCTGGTGTTGCATCTGCTACTATATAATATACGCTCTTACCATCCGGTCCCCATCCTCTATGGGCTATCATAGTTACAACCATCTTTTCAGTATCGATATTTGTTACTTGTCCTCCACCCATGTAAGGAGTATCGTCAGTGACATTCTTGTCTTGTCTTATTTGCAATGAACCAGTTTGCCATTCAATAGCTGGATGATTTACAATAATATCTGTCTTGTTTATAGCTAATTCTCCATTCTGTTCAGCAGTCATTATTTCTTGAACTGATTTCAATTCTCTAGCTGTAACTCCTTGGTTCCATCCAACCAAGCTTAACTGGCCTAATGGACTATATCCTTCATCTCCTGGTTTTGTATTTACAACTGGAAGTTGAAAACCAAATGTACCATTACCTGTAATTCCATTCGTGAAGGCATATACTTGACTACGAGATGCTTCTGGAGTCTGTGCTAAGATTGGTGCAAAGTTTACTTTAAAGCCAGTTTCATTTGTTATCTTATCCGCAGCCTTTTCATCAGATACATCTGTTGCTATAAAGAATATTTCATTTCCATTCTCGTATCCTTTCATTAAAGGAATATCGATTGGAACATTTGTTCTAGATAATTTCAATACTGAGCCAGGTCCAGGTTGTTGTTGTTGCTGTTGCTGCTGCGACAGCAATGGAGCCAAAGTAATCATGGCAATCAAAACTGCTATTGCTATAGGTGACACTATTGTCAAATACTTTTTGTTATCTGTTTCCATCTATTGATAGATCTTGCCTTTGTATAAAGGCTATTCCTAGAATACATTAAAAAAAAGTATAATAGTTCAAGTTATAGTTTAATGCTTCTTATTGATAGCGCGTTTTCAACGTATATCTAGCCACAGAGATGACTGCTAGAAAGTAGAGATAGATGTGCATATGATTGCTCTGACAATATATATATTCAAGATCTGGCAATTTTCATTCTATACTAAGGTTATTTTTATCAAACTTTAACGCTTTAACTATTTCTGTACAATCCATCCATTTATGAGAGGGACAGTAACTGTTACAGCTGCTTACAAAAAATTCATCTTTTATTTTTAATTTATACTGTTTATCTATTTCTCAAATTAAAATTTTTCTATGAAACAAGACTGTTTTGATTTTAAATATAGACGATGTTATGGTATAGAAAAAGCAAATGGCTACTTGTTCTTACAAGGTATTCTAAAGATGATGCAGTCTATGATATTATTTATATTGTTATTTCTAATTGTAGGATATATATCTGCTGATACCTACTCTTTTATTGTACTTGCACGAACAGAAGAGATAGAAGAAAATTACATCATAAAAGAACTAATACTAAAGAAGTTTATCGCTGCTATTTCCTCTAGCACTGAATGGATAGATGTATTTGTATTAGGTATTACTACAGGTACTATTACGACTTCTCTAGAAGCCACACCAGAGAGCTACAATAGTCTCATTGGTAGATCCATTATCATACCATGTTAGACAGAATACTATTACATGCTTTTTAGATATATCTATCTTTGATCTAAATATTATGTGATAAATATAGACCTTTGGTAATTTTATTTTCCTTTTGTCTATGTTATTACTATTTGTAGTTATCGTATGGTATATCAGTTCCATACCAATGATCCCAAACATACTTTATAGAGTTTACATTCATTTAATTTGCCTTGTAATCTTATTTTGCAATATAAGAAATGCTGATAATCTTCGTCTGTTGGATATTTATACTCAGCAAATCTGGGAATAAACATTTTAATTCAGCTACTGATAGAAGTCTTCGCTTAAAAGAAGCTCCTTTAACTATTAAAGTATTGATTTAAAGATTAAAGGTAAACTTGTTGAGAAATATCAGACCAATAAGTGTTCCATTATTAG
>DASQRW010000070.1:0-2867 GCA_035642715.1 Nitrososphaeraceae archaeon
TATTACCTATCATAAGTACAACAGAGAGAAGAGAGAAGAGAGAAGAGAGAGATATGAACAGATTAGAAAGTTACAGAACTTACTAAAGACTATAGGTAGATAGAGAATGTCTAAAGACATTCTTTAACAAGTAGATTAAAATAAAACAAAACAATGCAGCATATGCATGTAGGATAATTAATGCATGGAAACATACCATACCTTCTCTTTCCATATATTAATAGTGATTATTTTGCAATGTGCCAACATATCTTTATGTTCTGCAGAGAAGCGAACTGGTATAACATCCATATAGATGCTAATATCAATTTTCATTTTCTTTGCCCTTTCTACATATGCTTCATAGTCTTCCCTTTCTCCCATTTTCATATTCAACAATCTTTAGAATGAAGGTTTAGATTTAGAGGATGAGGATGAAATAATCTACTGTCAATATTGTGGCAACGAACTGCAGCCTATCGATTATATTTTTTTTGAAGTAGGCTTTGATTATAATGGTGAGAAATACTATGGATGCCGTACATGCAGCCCCAGATTCTTGGAAATATCAGAAGAAAAAGAGCTAGATAATAATAATATAATAAGTGCAATAATAATAATATAAAAATAAGAAAAAAAGAAAACTGAATAACGATGAATGGATGGATATAGACAGAGGAGACAAGAAAAAGACAAGAAAATTATAATAGGAGGTGATTCGTATTACTTTCTATTTCTTTTTTCTTCAAGAGCCTTTTTAGCATCATCTTCGCCTTGTTTTATTAATTTCTTTATTGTAGTAATTGAAAAATCAGCATCTTCAAAAATAAAATGTACGTCTTCAGTTCTTTCTATCTTTGTTATTTCTTCAATTATTGCTCCACGATCTGTCGCTAGTTTATGATATTCTTTTTCTACTTGAAAGAATAAATCTTTCATACTTTCATCTATATGAACATTATTTAGGAGGTCATGCATTTGTCTCATTACTGTAAGATATTTTGATATTACCTTTGACATACGTATGTTATGATCAGTTTTATCTGTATGTATTATGTCTCTTGCTCTATGCCAAATATCAAATATATGCATGGGAAGTTCTTCTTGATTTTTTGGAAATAGATTGACTATGTATACTAGTTTATTATTCTTTGGAGATTCATCTATTACTTCTCTTAATGGAGTATTGCTCAACAGGCTTCCATCCCATAAATATTTTCCATCTTTTTCTGTCCAAGATATACCGTAAAATGGATAGCTAGCACAGGCAATAACATGGTCTGCATCTATTTCCATATTGTCACTATCAAAAGTAACGGATTCACTTTTTTGTATATCTGTAGATGTCATAATTAATCGTGGAGCTATTCTTTTAGTCTCCTTATCTTTAAAAGATTTATTATTATTAATATTATTTTTATAATGATCGTTTATTTTATCAAAATCTACAAATTTAGTCAAAGTTTCTTTTAGTGGGGTAATATCAAATAAATGAGGAATATTATTTGTATAATTATAAAAAATTGAATAGTTATTAAATAATGTAGCAGATGAGTACCAAACTGGTTCAAATGCATTCCTAATGCCATATAACGATGCAAAAATAGACGAGAAAATAGGTCTTATATTGTCTGAAAGAAATGATGGCGTCACATTTTCTGCTAATGTAAACCAAAATTGTTCAAGGTTTTTTGCAGAGGGTTCAGAGTTACTTCCTACAATTATGGCCGCATTTATAGCTCCTATAGAAGTACCTGCAATTATATCAAACTCAATTCCATATCTTTCTAAAGTTTTATAAACCCCACACTCATAGGCACCTAAAGAACCACCTCCTTGCATTACTAAGACCGTCTCCTGTCTTTGTGTGCTTGTATCTCTTATCTGTATTCTACTATCTTCCAATACTTTCAGCATAAACAAAATCCCAATAATAAAATTACGTAGTTCCTGAAAAATGGATTATACTTTACTTATAGATCTAGTCTAGATACTATATAGCTTCGCAAGGCTTCCATCTACTGCAATATACAATCTGGCCTATGAGGATACTGAAAAAGCAATAGTGCTACAAAATACTAGAAATAGAAATAAGACTAATGAGCATGAAATTGATAATAGTACTAGCAAAGAATTAGTTGACCGTATACTCCAACTTGAATTGCAGGGAGAAGAAATATTTCAGTTACTAATATAATAGATAATACAATAACTGCTAATTTTGATATAATATTATTTGTTTTAAGATGTCGCTGCTGCTGCTGCTGGTTATACATCGATATCTCCTACTAAAAATGTAATGTAATTTATTAGATTGTTGATACCATGTATGTATACCCATAGATAGTATGATCTTTTTCAATCTGTTAATTCCTCCTCATCTTCATCTATTTTTGAGATTCTGTAATACTAAGCTTTTAATATAAATAATATAATCCCAAATTGTCTTGAAAATAGGTGTTCTTTTACCACAAGCTGGTCAACAAGTTACCAGAGAAAATATAATTCAGACTGCAAAGCTAGCTGAACAAGAGGGTTTTGATTCTCTATGGGTTTTTGAGAGACTTCTTTGGCCTTTAAATCCACAAACCCTCTATCCTGTAACTCCAGATGGCAATCTTCCTATAGAGTATCAGAAAGTATTTGACCCATTAGAAACGCTCACTTTTGTAGCTGCAAATACAACTAAAATTGCATTAGGAACGTCTGTAATAGATATGCTGTTTCATAATCCTGTAGTATTAGCAAGAAGATTTGCTACATTAGATATTCTATCAGAAGGAAGAGCTATATGTGGCCTTGGGATTGGTTGGTCAAAAGATGAATATCAAGCTTCTAATATTCCCTTTATTAATAAGGGTAAAAGAGCAGATGAATTTATTCAAGCT
>DASQRW010000071.1:0-43059 GCA_035642715.1 Nitrososphaeraceae archaeon
GTTTTTCTAAGCGAAAGACCTGAAAAGTATAATTGTAACGCGTATATCATATATTTGGAAGGTGTCTTGTTTCTTTTATTATTAAGCGTAAGAGATGTAAGACATATGCAGCTATAGGCTTAATGCTAAGTAAACAGAGCCTGTTATATAGATTCATAAAATAATAGTCGGATTTGCAATGAATAGAGAGTTGATATAATAATAATTCTATAAGCGTCTCTTACCGTAAGGTTAGACAATAACCGAACAAAGGATAAGTTTCTAAAAGTTCTTTATGCATGCGTATGCAATAATATCTCCTATCTCTAATATCAGAAAATAAAATTACGATGATTTCACTAGAAAGAACTAATAGGAGTAACTTGTACCATATTCTTGCAATATAATAACAAGACGTGACTTTTACTTCTAATACAATATTATTACAAAATGATGAACAGAAGGGCCTAATTTTTAGATTTATTGATCTTGATAATTGACCTATCATGATAAAAAAAATAAGGTCAACTGATTGAAATGCGAAAAGGAGGAATAATAATAGTTATAATCAAATACATTCGAAGAACTGCTTTTCCTCCTTCAAACCAAGGCAGGAAAAATCGTGAGAATATCATTAAAGTATCATAAGAATTCAAAGCGGAGAAAAGAATCTGACGCTTCTAAAATGGCATGGACTTTATATTTTACAAACAGATATAGAATATATTATATTAGATAACATTCTTCGATTCTAAGATGACACAAAAGGATACATACAAAATAAATTTCTGGTTTGTCTGAGTACTTATATGATGTCAAACAAAATAGATTAGTTAGTTTTATATGAACTGAATTTACTACATCATTAATTTCAAATCCTCCCACAATAATCAATTATCAATCTTTCTGCTTTTACTTTTGATTATAGAATTAACGACTGAATGGAAGCAGGAAAAGCTAGTATTTATAAATTGTTATTAAATAATAAGTTTTAAGAAAGTAATTGAACAACGGTAATAATAAGGATTCAAAAGAAGGTTCACATGATTTTACTAAAACATGGGTTATAGAATGGACTAGCAGTCTAGGCAAAAAATCACATCAAGAAAAAGATGATTACTCTCTAGCGCTAGAAGTCTTCAATGAGAAATCTAAACGAGGAGAAGTCCTACTTTACGAGGTTCAAAAAACTATTTCAGATGGATCTGTATTGAAAAAGATACCTATACTGAATTCAAAGAAAGCAAAAAAGAGAAAAGAGGAAGCAGTAAAGAAGGTTAGAGAACGATCAGAAAAAGGAAAAAAGAAGATTATATTAAGTGATATAAAATTAAGAATTATAATTTTAGCAGCAGTTATTGGCACATTAATTCTGATTCTGTTCATGATTAATTCATACACCAATACTGGAAATATACTTAGTAACCATGCCATTCTGCATCTATTCTATGTTGATCGCCTGTTTTACACTTTTCCAACAAATGAGATATTTTCATCAATGGATAGACATAACCATAAATTTTCATCTTCAGATACTGATCTTAATTTTGAATTGATATGAACTTGGTAGTTGTATCCCTGTGATATCTTAGTGCATCGGTCCATGTATAAATCTATATAGCGAATTTCCCAATTCCATGCACAGGTCTAGAACATCCTGCGATGTAAATTGCATTCAGCAAATATACAATGGAAAGCTTTAGAATAGGAAACAATTTTTTATTTTTTTAGGATGGTATGTATACAATTGAGTCATGGTTTAATAACTATGAACTTATCATATACGGATTCCAAATGGTCTCAATTAATTCTCTAGGATAATGCTATATGCTCGCATTTATTATTGCATGCTCTCGCTTTTTAATATCTCTTCCGTGTTTGTTAAGAAGACAAAGTCGGTACCAAAACATTTTTTATGACACTAGTTTCCTAATTATCAATTGTATCGATGTAATTCTAGCCTATGTCGTTGATTACTCTTGAGACAATGGGATTTAAAAACTGATCTCTGAATGGTGGATACCAAAACAGATAATGTAAATAAACAGATAAGTAGTTTACGAGTCAGGAAGGACAGAGCGTTATCGAGATGATTCTTTCTTCTCAAACCCAAAATAGCAAGAATGACACTCTTGCTTGCCATAGATAACACCATTTTTACCACACATTCTACAAATCTTTTCGTTGTCTATAGTCGAATCCAATGATTTGGCCTTTTGGAGGCATTTACTACATATAGGTGCTTCAAGATCGTAACTTGATAGAAAGCCGGAACCACATTGAAAGCATCTCAAACTGTACATCTTGCCTTTTGGTTTCCAGCGTTTGAACAAATTAACCATTTACTTTCCAATACTGTTATATTCAATACAATTTAACTGTTGATAATTTTCAAAATACACCTATTTGACGCTATTTATTTAAAAAGGGCCATCATATTAGAATAATATCTGCAGTCAGCAAAAATTTTTTCTTGTAATTAAATGCTATTATAATAGCATGCTTAATTTCCATTTAACATTTAGTACAAAAAAAGCGGCTCTGTTAACTTAAGAGGCTTACCTCCTCATTATAACAATAATTAACAAAAAGATTAAACCAATTGACATATATTTTAGTTTGCATTTTTTCTTAATATTTTTAGCAAATGGAAAATAATCATCAAAAAATTCAGTTCTGTCTTTGATATACTAAATATTTCTTTCAATGTTATTTTCCTCATCTACGTTGAATCATCATACGTTGAATGAAGATGATGTTTTAGCTACAAAAACTTACATGCTTGTGGATACTAACTATCCCATATCTATTGAAACGCTACACTTTCCGTATTTTATTTACTAATGAATATAGAGAAGTCTTTCTGCAACAAACATATTTCTTTCTATCGAAAGATGAATGCTAAGAATGATTTGTGGACAGGATCAATTACAACCTACTATATCCAAAAATAACTGCTGTGTACTTTAATTTGAGTTTCATCAATTACAAATTCAAAAATCCTCCTTCGTTTAAGGGAAATCCTTTTGATTTATATTTTTGGACTCGTTTCCATATTGATAAATGGCTTCTATTAACAAATCTGCAGGATAATGCTTTTTGCTGTCTTAATGACAAACCCAAAAAGTATATAGATATAATCCTTAACTAATGTCTTCAATATATGTTCTATTTCTTTGAAAGATAAGAATAAAGAAATGTGGGGCTTCTGAAGCTATATGCTTTTTCTTGAGTTAACAGAGCCAACAAAAACATCAGCATAAAATCCAAAAAGCTTCTATATACCTATCTTCCTTCATTATAGGAGAATACATTCATTTTGAGTTGGAATTCAGTTGGATAGAATCTTCTTTTTGGTCTTAACCGACTAGTCGGTGCTCAGTTCATGAAATTTTAGGCAATAGACAAAAATAGATATACCAACTACACTTACTGTCAGGCATATATCTTTGGATTGACGGACGAGTTGTACGCAAAGGATTTACAAGCCAAATATATGCAACTGATAGATATCTGAATATGTTAAGAAATTATGATTCTTTTAAAATCTTAAGCTACTGCCCATATACGCATAGTGAATAAAAGGTAATTTCTCATACAAGGGAGGGTTTTGGGATCTTCGAATACGATATATACATATCAGGTTCCTAAGTAAGGCAAACCTTCCTTAACAGATGCTTTCAAGAACAACGTCTGTTGTGATTAAAGAGGTAGCGACTTTCATATCTATAATATCAGAGACTAAATAAATATCGTAACAGCGCTCAATAATTGATGATTATTCTAATATCAATAGAGATGTTCAGTTTGACCGGATATTATCGGATATCATCTAATGTTTTACTTGTAGGGAATTTAATAGTAAGTTATTCTAGTAAATCAAATAAAGATATACATTTTCAAAAATTAAGGATAGCAAATGACAATATCACAATAGTTCCAACATCATAAAAATACTAGCGAGAGGACGCCTCCCATTTTTTCCTTCGCACAATGTTTTCAGTAAGTTTCAGTTTATTTCTTGCAGTTTGTGTCTGCTGTATTCTGCTTACGTTTTCCCGTACTGTCTGTGCAGTATCGCGAGCTGCTATCGTAGCTTCACGAACCGCCTCTGTGAGCTCGTCAATTGCAATACTCTGACGGATAGTTCTTATTGCCTCTCCCATCTTGGATGATGTTTCGCAAATATTTTTAGCGACATTCTTAATAATTTTAGCAGGTTGTTCAGGAGTCATATCTCTTTTTTTAGCTGTTATACTCATAGTTGTTGTGCTTGTTGTATTTGTAATATCTGAATGTCGCATTGAGTTATTAGAAAACTGTCCTATAGAAATTAACTGTTTTTTCTCTATAGAGGAACGGTATGTACTCAATGCGCCAGTTCATTCTAAAATTGCAGTTATCTATGAGCAGACTATGAAATTAATGCTATTTAGTTATGACTCTGTGTATCTCTTATATTCTCATAGATCGCTGATGCATGATCTAGGGCTTGTTTAGTTATATGTATAGAGCCTGTTCTTTTTGAAGATGCAATTGTAATTTTTAATTCTTCCAATAGGTTACCAATTGATTGTAATATTTCCCGAATTGTAGAGATCATTTCAGCAAGGTTTTGATAATTCTCTGAAGATTCTATAGTCTTTCTAGCTGACTTAATAGTTGTGCTTTCTTCATCAATTATGCCTGTCTGCTTAATTTCTTTTACTATATCTTCAACTTTCACAGAGATATTTTGCATAGCCTCAGCTGTTATGCGCAGATTTTCTAGATTCTTCACCATCTGCGGGTCCTTAAAAGATTCGATTATTGATTGAGCTATCGTAGCGGTTTCTCTTATTCTCTCCAAGGAGTCGCGCACTTCCGATGAACCGAGTTCATGCAAAATTTTGGCTGCATAAGAAGTAGAATCCCTTATGTCTCTCAGCATGTCTCCCATAATATAAAATACTATTTGTAGTAATTAATTAGATTCTGCGCAAATATTATAAATCAATTTTATATATTTAATTTATTTAATATTATATTATCTCACTTTGATAATTAAGTAGAAAGCTCAAGAACGGTAAATAATAATATTAAACGTTCATTTTTTAAAAAAATTATATAATACGATCAAATTAAATGAATCATGCATTAGCTTCGTTATAATTAAAAGCTGCCTATGATTGTGGTTCTTTGTTACTAGGTTATTCTTATAGCTAATAGAAGATCTACCTATTAGAGATACAATAGATAAGATACTAATAAAAATTAGATACTAGTAGACAGTCCTCATTCTTTAATTATCAGTTTGATGAAAGATATTTCAGGCTCTACAAAGCGCATTATTTTTTAAAGACTAAGTATAGCTTAGACCGACGAATAGAACAGCTTTTTCGATTTAGAATCTTAGGCATTCCGCAAAGCCGCTGTTAAATATACCGGCTTTACTAAATCAGCTATGTCAACCCAGCATCTTGCAATCTTATCCATTGAAAATATGGAATTAAGAAGTGCAATTGGAGCATCTTGTTTGCCTATATCTGTCTGCGCAGAAAGTTCCTTTGTTAAATTCAACAGGCCATTAAATTTGCTATAGATTTTGATAACTTCATTTGATTCATCTCGATTCTTATTTATAAAACCAGCAATAGATTTCTCCTGCATTTTCTCTATTAAGGAGGCAGCTTGAATTATGACTTCCATGAGCTTATCATGAGAAATAATAGGCAAAGCTGCTGCAAAATCGGTAATATAGTCTCCAGCACTCTCCAAATGATTTGCAGCTATTCGATAATCCAAAATATCAATATTGCTTAGATTGAGTTTGCTCGCCAGTTTCTGATCCATCATTGCACTTCGTATCAACCTTACGAGTAAAAAATATTGTCGGTCTACTTCATCATCTCGACTAACAATCGATCTCTCAGTACCATTTTCCTTTTTTTGAATCCCTATTAGCGTATCTTTATACATACCTGCTACGATAGAACTCATTCGTCTAAGAATCTTCTCAGCATCCAATGTATTTGCATCTAGCAAGAACTGCGAGATTATATTACATCCATTCTCATCAACAATTTCTAGTCCAACAAGTTTTCTCATTGCAAGCTTGATAACCTCTCGGTCATCAAAAGATATTTGAGACTTTCCTTTAATACGTATGCTATTATATCCGAGTAGATAGGCACCATAGATTTGATTCGTAAGGCTATCCATAGATAGTTGAGGATGTGGAATATTTACCTCCTTTACATCTTCAGCATCTATATCCGAAGGATATATTGAGATGGAATTATTTCTGTTTACTTCAATCATTACCATATTTCCTTTTTTCAAGTTGTTGTTCTTTACCCATTCGCTAGGTAAAGATACTAACATGCTACTTCCTATTTTCTGTAACCTTCGTGCATACCGAGGCATAGGATTTATTTATACCGATTTAAACTAATTAAACAATATTTTTATATTTTTTGGTAACTATAATGACATGTGGTATCAGTAATCGCAACTCCAGTGGCAACAGCTAAGGCATTTAGTCCTGGTCACATTACTGGTATCGTCATAAAACCTGTCGAAAGAGGTGACTATCTCCATGCGGGTTCAAAGGGCGCGGGATTTTCTATTGATCGTGGAATTACAACAGTTGTAGAAGTCTTTGAACATGAGACGCCAAATTATCAAATTTCTATTAATAGCAAAGTCGTAGATGCCAATGTATCCAAATGGATTGTAGAGAATTATCTTAGATTTCTCAATAAACCATATTATATTAAAATTAAGCATGAAAGTAATATCCCAATAGGTTTTGGATTAGGTTCTAGCGGCGCAGGAGCGCTAAGTCTTTCCTATGCTCTCAATGAAGCCCTTGACACAAAACTTAGCAAATACAAGGTAGCACAAATTGCACATCATGCAGAGATCGCTTGCAAAACAGGCTTAGGAACCGTGATTGCGGAATTTTCAGGGGGATTTGAAATACGAACTAGTATTGGTGCTCCTGGCGTAGGTTTTATAGAAAAAATTAATCTCAAAGACTATAAAGCAGTAGTTTTATGCATTGCTCCGCTTTCTACCAAATTCTTTCTTAGTGATCACGTGAGCCTGGCAAATCAACTCGGCGAAAAGATGTTAGAAAGATTGAAAGTCTCAAGAGACATTGATGAATTCTTAAGTATGTCTTTCCAATTTGCTGACAACCTTGGATTAACCCAACGTAGATGCAAGGAACCACTTAAGAGCCTAAAATCTCACGGAATTAAAGCAGGAGTTGCGTTATTTGGAGAGACAATTTTTACGATTGTACCTTCAGACAGAGTGAATTATGCGAAACAGTGTTTGAAGAGTTTTGAAGGTGCCTTAATTGTATGCAATATAGATAATACTGGAGCGAGAGTTCTATAGATAACCATGCATAGAACTATTATTCCATCAAGTCACCCGAGAGCAAAATCGCTTTACATAAGGGAATTGCTTGTAAATGGCTTTAAAAATGGTATCGTCGTACAAGAGGGTTTGATCGCTCATGGAAGAGGAGAGACTTTTGATTATTTGTTGGGCGAACATACAACCGAAACTGCACGTACAGCTATAAAGGCCGCATGTTCTTTGCTTTTACTTGCCGTTCATCCTGTCATTTCAGTTAACGGTAATGTTGCCGCACTATGTTCAAAGGAAGTTGTTGAATTAAGTAATTTAATCAATGCGGATATAGAAGTCAATCTATTTTATTGGACCAAAGAGCGAGAGATAGCAATTGAAAAAGAACTAAAAAAAATGGGTGCAAAGACAGTCCTAGGCACCACAAGCGGAGGTTCAGCTATAATTCCTGAGTTACGAAGCGAGCGTAGAATAGTAGATCAGGATGGCATCTATAAAGCTGATACTGTACTTGTTCCGCTAGAAGATGGTGATCGAACAGAGGCTCTTGTTAAAATGCATAAAAAAGTAATTGCGATAGATCTTAATCCTTTATCGAGGACATCAAAAGCTGCAACAGTTACAGTCATAGATAACGTTATTCGAGCCTTGCCCGCAATGGCTATAGAAGCAAAACAGCTAAAACAGAAAAGCGGCGAAATCCTCAAAAAGATTGTAAATGAATTTAACAACAGCAAGAATCTCTCAGAATCACTTGAAATTATTCGATGTGGCGTGAATGCAATACAAAGATAATAGCATTTTTAGTATAAAAAGGGTTAGTGTAAACGATATTGTAATGATGAAACAAAAATTAGAAAAAATCTCTGTTTTAACTGCTTATGATTATTCTACTGCTTCAATTTGTGATAGGGCAGGAGTCGACGTCTTGTTAGTTGGAGATAGTGCAGGTATGGTAATGCTTGGTTATCCTACTACAAATCAAATAAACATGGAAGAAATGCTGACATTTTGCAGTGGTGTCTCACGAGGTGTAAAGAGAGCGATGATAATTGCTGATATGCCCTTTGGATCATACCAGATTTCTACAACTGAAGCTATAGCAAATGCTATTAAATTTATCAAAGCTGGATGCCATGCTGTAAAACTTGAAGGTGGTATTGAAATAGTCGATACAGTCAAAGCTATTGTTAAAACAGGAATTCCTGTCATGGGACATATTGGTCTGAAGCCTCAGACAACTATTTTATGGGAAGGCTATAGGTTACAGGGAAAGACCATGATTTCAGGATTAGAATTAATTGAAGATGCTAAAGCGCTTGAAGAAGCGGGGGTATTTAGTATTGTATTAGAGATGGTGACAAGCGAGATAGCAGACATCATTTGTAAAAAAAGCTCTATACCTACTATTGGCATAGGCTCTGGTTCGAGCTGTGATGGCCAAGTCCTTGTACTGCATGATATGCTTGGAATCTATGAAGATATTAAACCCAAATTTGTAAAACGATATGCAGAGATATCTAAGTCTATTTTCGAGGCTGTTTCAGTTTATATTAGTGACGTGAAGTCAGGTAAGTTTCCAAATGAAGAAAACATCTTTCATACATCTCCTGCTGATCTTGAGCAAATAAGAAAGACGTTAAAGGAGAAAAAATAATATAATGGATGCAAAAAGAAGAACAGAATTTTACTCCTCAAGAGATATTACAGGAATAGATGGACATGAGATAGAAGGAAAGAAAATCGTCTTATGTATCACAGGTAGTGTAGCGGCCTATAGATCGATTGATTTAGCGCGTCAGCTTATACGACATGGCGCTGAAGTTTATCCTGTAATGTCAGAGGCTGTCGGATCGATGTTGCTTACTCCAGAAATGATGAAGTGGGCTACTGGCAATAATGTTGTTACCAAACTAACAGGAAATCTTGAACACATCGCCCTTGCAGACTACAATATGTCTGATTTGATTGTTGTATATCCTTGCACTGCCAATACAATAGGAAAAGTTGCGAATGGAATCAATGACACGCCTGTTACTTCTGTTCTAAGTGTTGCTCTTGGATCTAGAATCCCTATAATTATTGCCCCCGCTATGCATGAGTCAATGTATAACAATCGTCTTATTCAGGAAAATATCCAGAGAGTCAAAGATCAAGGAGTATATTTTCTTCAACCTACAATTACTGAGGGAAAGGCAAAAGTTGTCTCTCCAGAACAAATGTTACAATCAGTAATAACCAAATTTACTAACTCAACTGAATCTTTCTTTTTTGAAAAAAATATTTTGGTTACAGCGGGCGGTACTATTGAATATATAGATCCAATTCGAGTAATCACTAATCTTAGCTCGGGTAAAATGGGAAACCTAATTGCTGAAGAAGCCATTAGATTGGGTGCAAATATTACGCTTGTATATGGTCATGGAACATATAGTGCTAAATCTTTGCCTAATCTAAATATCGTTAGAGTAAATACAAGTAAAGAAATGTATGATGTGGTAATGTCTGAACTCTCTTCAAAAAGATATGATGTTGCAATTTTGTCGGCCGCGGTGGCTGATTTTACTCCTGAACGGAAAACAATAAAAAAAGTTAGGACTAGCACAGGAAAATTACTTTTGGCTCTTTCGCCAACTCAGAAGATCATAAACCATGTTAAGCACATGAGCAAACAAACTTTTCTAGTTGGATTCAAAGCAGAATATAATGTCTCAGACTCTAATTTAATCAAAGAAGCCTACCGAAAACTGAAGGAATGTAAAGGCGATTTAATCATTGCAAATGACGTTGGAAGAAAAAATTCTGCGATTGGCTCAGAAAGTAACGAGGTATTTGTGATAGATAAGCATAGAAATATTCTACATCTACCTCCTCAAAATAAAATGAGCATAGCTAGAAAATTACTTGATATTATTGAGAATTTGATTACTCACAATAAAATGTAACAGGGGTCCAATAAGAATACACATATCTTCCTAGATCCGTTAATTTAAGGCGATTTCCATAATATTTGTTATCAATTCACTATTTCTTATAGTTTGATTTTCTACTCTAATTCGATTAGATCTTTTGTGAATCTATTTAGTATCCTTGCTCTTCCATAAGGCTCACTACCAACTATAACGCTATCTTCTATTCTTATTCCAAATTTGCCTTGTAAATATATTCCTGGTTCTATTGTCAGTGCCATATTAGCTTTCAATCTCTCCTCGTTTTTTATTCGAAGCCATGGAGGTTCGTGAACATCTAGACCAATTCCATGCCCTGTAGAGTGGATAAAGTATTCTGAATAGCCTTCTTCCGAGATTATTCTTCTGCAAATGGCATCAACTTGGCCACACATAACGTTGGAATGCAATGCGTTCAAACCTGCCTGTTGAGATTTCTTGACTATATAGTATGTTTTTCTCATTTCAGATGTTGCTGTACCCAAAGCAAAGGTTCTGGTTGCATCAGCTATATAGCCATTATATCTCAAAGTAAGGTCTACAATAATCATGTCACCTTTTATAAATTTGCGGTCTGAAACTTGTGCATGCGGCAGAGCCCCCTTTGGTCCTCCAGCAATGATAAAGGGATTTAGTGACGTTTTGTAAGAGGTCGGATGTGTTCCCAATTTCATCGCTTCGAAGAGCAACCTTGCCTGCAATTCTCTCTCTGATAATCCGACTTTGATTTCGTCAGTGCAAATCCTGTAGAGTGTGTCTATTATTTTAGCTGCCATTTCAATCATTTTGATTTCCTCTTCATCTTTGATTATTCGACCAAGTAAGAACGGTTCAACATTAATTATGAGTGATTTTGCACCAATTTCATCTTGAATTCTTCTGATGATAGCGTAATCACTACAGTCCGTACATATCATTTTTTTATCGACTTTAGAAATAAGGCTATAAATTAAATCATCTCCTCTTTCCGTAGAAATAACATCACATTCTTTGGATTCTTGAAGAGCTCTTCCCACTTCTAACTTGGGCGCAAGAAGAGTAGTAACACTTTCTGTGCATATTGCAATTCCTTCTCCCCAGAAACCGGTAAGATAAAAAATATTTTCTGGTTGAAAGGCAGCAATGACGTTACATCCAAATTTGTTTGCATGTTCTAACAAGTTGAGGCGGCGTGGTTTTATCATCAGATCCAAGATTTTTCAATCAGCCTTATCATTTTTACTTAACGCAATGTAATTTAAATATCGGAGCGTATGCTGGTCTAATGAGATAGCATGGAATATTTGGTTATGCTTCCAGGCTCTACAAATGTGCCAAATAGAGTAATGAATGCAATGCTTGCACCTATAATTAATCATAGAAGTGATGATTTTCGCGTATTATACAGAGATATTGTAGAAAAGACACAGAAAGTTTTTCTTACTAATAATGACATCGTATTGTTAACTACTTCAGGTACGGGAGCGGTAGAAGCAGCTGTTGTTAATCTCATTAGAAAAGGTGACAAGATAATTATCCCAGTAAATGGCGAATTCGGAACTCGCCTTGCCGATTTGATTGATAGTTGGGGAGGTCAAGCAATCAGAATTACTGCTCCTTTTGGCGAGAATCCTGCATACGAAAAGATAGAAGAAGTCTTTGATAAAAATAAAGATATCAAAGCGATATACACAGTATACAATGAAACATCCACAGGGACAACACTTCGATACATGGATAAGATAGGGGAGTTGTCAGTCAGAAAGGGTACTTTCTTCATCGCCGATGCTGTTTCTATTTTGGGTGGAGACGAATTGCCTGTCGATAAATGGAATGTAGATATCTGTGTAACAGCCTCACAGAAAGCGTTTGCTGCTCCACCCGGTGTATCGCCAATATCAATTAGTCCTAGAACTAAACAATACATGCAGTCTAACCCTCCGCCAACTCAATATCTTAATCTGAAGCGTTATTTCAAGTACTATGAAGAAAATTATGAAACACCTTTCACACCGGCGCTTCCTCTCTTCTATGCTTTCAGTGAGGCTCTCAATTTAATTCTGGAAGAAGGGCTAGATAAAAGAATTAAACGTCACAGGATTTGTGCAGATGCATTCTATTCAGGATTAAGTTCGATGGGATTAACACCATTTGCAAAACCCAATGCCAGAAGTAATGTCGTAATCTCTCTTAATTATCTTCCTGGGATGGATGATAAGAAGTTCAGATCATTGTTATCAGATGACTTCAAGGTTCTTGTAGCAGGTGGATTTGGCAACTTAAAGGGTAAAGTATTCAGAATAGGAAGCATGGGAGAAGTTAGCAAATACCATGTAATGAGAACATTATCATCAATTTCATCCGCGATGAATATATTAGGCTTTAACGTTAATCCGGAGGCGACTTCTATTGCTCTAAAGAAGGTAAAAGATTTAGAGTAATTTGGTATATTCTTAGATCTTTTACCATACTTTGTAGACCATCAATCTTAATATAAGGTAAATTAATAGCGAATTTTATGACTTTGGAAAGAGGTTCTCTCATATTGGTAGATTATACCGCTAAAGTTAAAGATAGTAACGAAATTTTCGAAACAACTCGCGAAGAGGAGGCAAAGAAATCCGAGCTCTTTGATCCAACTCACAAATATGAGCCAAGACTTATATCTATCGGCGAAGGCTGGGTTTTAAAGGGGCTGGATGAGGCTCTTGCAGCTGCAAATATAGGGGATAGAATTAATGTTGAAATTACTCCGGATAAAGGCTTTGGTGAAAGGGATCCTAACAAAGTAAGAATGGTTGCACAGCGAAAGCTAGGCGAGAAGGCTGACGAAGTGAGAGTAGGTGATGTAATTGAAATAGATCATCGTACTGGAATTGTCAGGTACGTGGGATCCGGAAGAGTCCAAATCGATTTTAACCATAGATTTGCAGGCCGAACTCTGACGTACGATGTAGACGTAGTAAAAAAAGTCGAAAGTGATGATGATAAAATAAGATCATTAATAAAGCGAAGGCTACCTATAGATGACGAAAAAATTAAAATTAATCTTAAAGGATTCACTTTAGAAATAGATCTTCCTGAAGAAACTCTTCTAGCAGAAGGATTGCAAATTATAAAGCGTGCTGTAGCTAATGATGTTTTCAAATTTGTACCTTCTTTGAAGGATATTAAATTTATTGAAAGCTTCCAGTCGCCAACATTGTCACAACATCAGCAAGAAAATGATCAAAATGCAAAGATAGAGCGACAGGTGAACGCCAAATCTGAAGAGAATAAGATAGAAACGGTGGGAAGTTAGAATACATAACCCAAAATTTTTTTCTATACTTGTTTGATTAGAAATCTTAGTATTAAATGAGTATCAAAGCACATTTACAGATTTGGCTAAATCCAAAGCAGAGTGTTTATCTAACTTTACTTTGGTAAGGATCGTATATCTATCTGGCCTTAAAGACTGCGCAATTAATAGCGAGTTGACTATATGATGTTCATTTAACTTTATTTGTTTTGCTTTTGTTGGAGCACCTACGTTTTCTAAAGTTTCAGCAATTATTTCCCAGTCCAGGCCATGAAGCTTGGCCATCATAAGAGTGCCCAGCCCGACCCGCTCTCCATGCAATCCACAGTTATCGCCGACTATATACTCTACGGCATGACTAAAAAGATGTTCTGCACCCGAGCAAGGTCTGCTACTTCCTGCAATACATGATGCAACTCCTGCACTGATTAATGCTTCAACAATTGTTCGTATTCCAAATCTATTATTATCATGCAATTTTGGTGATTCATCCAAAATTATTTTTGCACTCATATAAGCAAGATTAGCAGCATAACTTCCAAAGTATTCATTGTTTTCATCACGTCCAAGCTCCCAATCTTTAACAGCAGTAATTTTCGCGACAAGGTCTCCGCATCCACTTGCCAACAATCGGCTGGGCGCTTTAGCAAGCAGAAGAGTGTCAGCTATTACTCCAACGGGGGTATTTACTTTGACGGAATGAGGTTTGTCGTTTCCCCTTAGAGAAGCGAAAGGGCTCGATATTCCGTCATGTGATGCTGAAGTAGGAACACTAACGAATGGTTTTTTTAATTGAAATGCAGTCATCTTCGCAGCATCAACTGACCTCCCTCCGCCAAGACCTACAATTATATCAGCAGAATATTCTTTTATCATACTTCGCAATCTATGAACAGAATCCATTGATGCATCAGTCGATATGAACCAAGAATTTTCCAAACTCGATTCATGGAATGAAGACATACACACTGCTCCCGCCCTTGCTTTTACGACTGAACCAGTTATGATCGCAACCCTTGAAGTATTAGCAACCAAATCAGTGATAATGGAGCCAAGCTGAGAAATTACACCATCACCAATCAATATCTTTCTTGGTAATTCCATTAGGTGGATTGGCGATGAACTCACTGGAAAATTGCTATTATAGCACATATAAATTCTTGTAGTTTTTAAATAAAAAATAACATCTTTAGCTCTATAGAAAAAGAAGATGATTAGATCTAATTTTTCTTTAGAACAATATCATGCTTTCTCAGACGTTTCTGGTCCTTCAGATGACAGCGTTTCTGGCGTTGCTTCTCCACCTTCGCCGGAAGATTGAGTAGTCATTTCGGCTGTAGCATATCCTCTTCCTACTTTGGTAATCTTTATTCTAACGCTGTCTCCAACTTTGGTGCCAGCGACAAAAATAACAAGACCTTCAACTTTTGCAACTCCTGCATCGCCTCGTTTGCTCATTGATTCGATTTTAACATCAAATTCGTCGCCGACTTTGACTGGTGCTGGTCGAAATGGTCTTGGACCTCCAAAGCCGCCACCTCGCCCTCTTCCATATCCGCCGCCTCCATATCCGCCGCCTCCATATCCGCCACTACGATAGCCTCCGCCACTTCCATAACTTCCTCCTTTACTAGTAACGTCTGAATCTGTATCTTCCAAACTATATCAGCAAAATACTATAATCGGCTTACTATTTCAACTTTAATGTTTTACCGACTAAAAGTTGTCAACCTTCTCTGTAGTATTATTAATATTTTCATAAATGATCGAAACATTCTTTAAATGGTTATTGAAAAATTATACATTAAATCTTGAAACAGCAGGCTGCAATCTTAATTTAATAACCAATAATTAGTGACAAATCAAAATGCAACGCAAAGCTCCCTACAACGAAATTACTAGCCAAAATGTTATGGCAGCAATATTGCAAAATCTTCCCGAGGAATCAGGACTCACTAAAATCGAATATGAAGGGCCACGTATCGCTTTATATTCTAAAAATCCCAGATATCTGATGCAAAATAGTCAGCTAGTTTCTAATATAGTCAATACTATAAAAAAAAGAATCATAGTTCGAACTGATGAATCAATACGAAAGTTAGAGGAGGAAGCAATTCAAATATTGCATAAATCTATTCCAAAAGAAATAAGGATAATCGAGACATTATTCGACCCAGCATTAGGTGAGGCGACAGTCTTTGTTAAAAAACCTTTGTTGCTTGTCCATGCAGGAGAGGATTTTGACAATATTGACCTCATTGAAAAGACTGGTTGGAAGATAAGGATTAGAAAAGCTCCTTTAATAATGGATATCATCAGAAACATTAATGAAATTCTTCATAATACAGCAAATGAGAGAATTCGCTTTTACAGAGAAGTTGGAGAGAAAATTTTTAGATCCAAGTTGAATGAAATAGCAGAAGCAAGTTTAATCACTCTCGGCGGGTTTGGTGAGGTTGGTCGTTCATGTGTATTGCTCACAACTCATGAAAGTAAAATTTTACTTGATTGCGGCGTTAATGAAGCTGCTAAGAATGCACCATACTCTTTTCCAAGATTTGACATAACCGGCCTCCAAATGGATGAAATTGATGCGGTAATTTTGAGTCATGCTCATCTTGACCATTCAGGTTTTTTGCCAGTTCTTTTCAAATATGGATATCACGGCCCTGTATACTGTTCTGAGCCAACATTACCCATAATGTACTTATTGCAAAGAGAGTATATTAAGAATAGAGATTATGTATCGTTATTCTCTCTGCAAGACATAGACGCAGTGGTGATGCACGCCATTCCCTTATCCTTTGGAATAGTCACCGACATATCTCCTGACATAAGACTCGTGCTTAGCAATTCTGGTCATATAATAGGCTCTGCATTAGTTCATTTACATATCGGTAATGGCGATCACAATCTTGTTTATACAGGCGATCTGAAATTTGCAAAGACATTATCTCTAGAAAATGCATCATGGAACTTTCCAAGAGTTGAAACGATAATCATAGAAAGCACTCATGGTGGCAAGGAAGATATTTTTCTGCAACGCGAGGAGGCCGAGAATCGCATTATCAATAGTATTAACAACACAATAAGTAGAAAAGGAAAAGTCTTGATTCCGGTATCCGCTGCTGGCTTGTCACAAGAGATTATGCTTCTAATTAATATGTATATGAAAGCTGGTAAGATTACTGAAGCAAAAGTACTTATCGAAAAGATCATTTCAGAAGTAACATCAATATATGAAGCCTATCCAGAATATCTTTCAAAAGAGCTGAATATGGAAATAATGGAGAACCAAGAGTCTCCACTTGAGTCAAGTCATTTCGAAGTTATTGAATCTACGACTCTAGAATGTGAATCTGCAATAATTTTGGCTCCTTCTTCGATGTTAATTGGCGGTCCTTCAGTAGAATATCTAAAACAGATATCTAGTGATCCTAATTCTAAAGTGATTTTAACTTCTTATCAAGCAGTCGACACACCGGGTAGAAATATTGAAAATGGCAATCGACAAATCACAATCGGTGACCAAAGTATCAATATAGAATGCCAAATTGAAAAAATAGAAGGATTTAGTACTCATAGTGATTATAACCAGTTGATAGCATATATTAATAGATTAAGACCAAAACTTAAACGTGTATTAGTTAATCATGGAGAAAGAGCTAATATGCAGAATCTCGCTACCTCAATCAATAAGATGTTCAAAATCCAAACCCAGCATCCGTTGGTACAAGAAGCTATAAAATTACTCTAACCTTTGATCATTGGCAGTATTATGATAAACATATACTACTACTATGAACAATAAAATAAAATAGCAAATTGAATAGGATAGTTTACTCATACTAATATGACGCATCTAACTGAAAAATAATACTGTTATTGAAAAATTAAAGGTAGCCATTCTATTGCTATTGGATACGGGGTATTAATAAAGTATTTAACGTAATACTAGGACCATATTATTGCCCAAAAATCATCATATGTTGCTTAAAGTTTGACCTATGATGCTCTTTTCTTTTCTGTCAAGTAGCAAATAGAATAACAAGTTTGACTAACAGACTACATATAAAAAGATAACTCACTACTTTGGATACATTAAATGCTAGAGTTCTACATCTTTAGAATTCTATTATTCTTATTACTCAGATAGATATTGTAGGAAATCTTACTTATTCTATAACGATAGAATATTAATATACTATTTTACACTTGTTTTTATAATATTAGTATTAATGAAATTTACGATTGAGGAAGAGAAAGAAATAATTATTTCAAATCGTATGCACCACGCCAAATTTTTACACCTGGTGGAGTTAATACAACCCGTTCCTCTCCCAGCCTCGCGATATCGCCACCAATTGATTGAACATATCCGTATAGTTCATCTATTGCCTTACGTAAATCTTCTACATCTTTCTGTGCCAGTGGCGTAACTCGTAAAATAAGGATTGTTTGCTTCTTGGCATCATCTTTTATACTGGCTACATCGCTCATATCGCGCAGAGTTATTGCTTTCAAATAAATTGGTGTCTTTTGTGTCTGCATGGAATCCATTTATCCTATATAATTATAGACAAATCCAAAGGAATCAGCAAATAGTTATGCTGGTCAAAAGACATTAACAGACTGGTTGATTTTAAATTCGTAGTCCTTCAAACTCGGTATCGTTTGCAGGCAAAGCCGATATTTCCTCTTTATAGCCATTGATCTCAACTTTTACTTTAGATTTATTTCCCCTAGGAGCGTCAGAATAACGCAACACAATTCTTGCTGCCATATTCAAGATCTTACTGTCACGTTCTTTGCATCTCAGAATACATTTAGGTCCTACGCATTCGCTTGCTTCCATTTTTATATCTCCGTCCATAACCATAGCATCAATCATATCATTTTCATCTTCGTCTCTGCCTACGACCAGCTTTGCTTCCATAGACAATCTAAAATGTCTTCCGATCTTCAAGAGTTCTACATCGTTGATACTTGGAATATTTTTGGTATGCTCCATAACATCTCTAATTCTTTTTGAAAATGCAGGGTCTGTTAACAAGCATCCCCCTGCGGCATTGGGTGGGTCACTTATGTTAAAATATTTTGCTAGAACAATTTGCTCTTTGCGTGATCTTCCCTTGATATTACATAATTTTTCACGCTCAATCAATCCATCCTTTTCAGCTTCTGTAGGAGTTAGATGTTTTGCTGAAAGAGGCCTTAAGATTTTACCTTTCATTTCTGCTTGTTCTTCTATTATATGCAAAGCACGTTTATTCTGACTCATTGGTCTTTGAAATAGAACTTCACCAGTGACGACAAAGTCTGCCCCTATTTTTTCCATATAATCTTTTGCCGTTCTGTACATCATTTCCCTACAATCAATACATGGATTCATCCCAGATCCATATCCATATTTAGGATGCTTAAGCATTTTTAGATACTCTTCACCATAATAAACGGTCTTCAAATGTATGCCTAATTCTGATGCAACTTCTTTAACACGATGACCGCACCCCTTACCACAATCAAAATCACAAAATGGAGTCTTGATAGCCACTGCCTCAATCTCAACGCCCTGGTCTAACATCATACGAACGGCTAAATTACTGTCTAATCCACCGGACAATAGTGCCACTGCCTTTGCCTTCTTCTTTTCCCTGACTTCTGAGGAATTTTCTATAGTATTGCTTGACATTAGTATCTTGGGATTATTTTACTATTATTAAAGTTAGTTCTTGAGGCGAATATATTTATTGCTCTCACAGATTACAATCAAAAGATGGCAGCTGAGGGAATTGTAAACTTTGATTCATATGCCTGGCTTGCTGTAGGATTATTTATCACTGGTCTGCTTGCCGTAATGGTTTATGAAAAATCAAGTTCAAAGACAAAACAGTTGAAGCAGCAGCAGCAGCAGCAGCAGCAAAAACGCCAAGAAGTGGGATCTTCATCTGACATTAAAAGAGACTAAAGATGAACCGTTAGTTAGAGAAATATTTCTAAAAGAAGGTTTCAAATCACTAACTGCAATTCAAAAAAAAGCAATACCAGTCATTTCAAGAAAAATCAACAGTCTACTTGTTGCTCCAACTGGTTCTGGTAAAACAGAAGCAGCTGTTTTACCAGTATTTACACAATTATCTAACTATAAGATACATCATAGAGGTAGAATTAAGGTAATCTATATCACTCCTCTACGCGCATTGAATAATGACGTACTTCGAAGAATCATCAAATATGCTGAATCTGGAAATCTGCGAGTACAAATACGACATGGCGATACTACTACTAGCACTAAGAAAAAAATTGTTGAAGACCCACCGGATGTATTGATTACTACTCCTGAATCACTTGCTGTAATTCTAACAAGCAGTAAAATGCTTAAGGCACTAGAATGTTTGGAGTGGATTATAATTGACGAAGTACATGAACTTGTATCAAATGAACGAGGTGCACATTTATCTATTGGTCTGGAGAGATTACAGGCTGCAAGTATTCTTCCCGTTATAAGGATTGGATTGTCAGCCACACTAGGTAATTTAAAAGAGGCTGCAAGATTTATTTCAGGAGTTAATAGAAAATGTGCTATTCTTGTAGATAATTCTCTGCGAGTATATGATATAGATGTCAAGTTTATAAAAGGTTCTCTCAACAACGTTGCTCATTTCATAATTCAGTATGTAAGAGATAGTAAAATAGAAGGATCAATTTTACTGTTTACCAATACAAGAGATGAAGCAGAATACATTGGCACTATTTTGAAGAATCAAAACTACGTTCAAGTGGATATTCACCATGGTTCTCTATCAAAGGATATGAGAGAAGAGACTGAAACTAGGCTAAGAGAGGGCGCGGCTGGCATAGTTGTTTGCACTTCATCATTAGAACTTGGCTTAGATATTGGCTCTGTAGAATTGGTAGTACACTATGGCTCGCCAAGGCAAGTTTCGAAATTGATGCAAAGAATTGGTCGTAGTAGGCATAGAAAGAGAAGTTCTGCAAAGGGATTGATAGTAACTAATATTCCAGATGATGAGATTGAGACTGTTGCAATTATTCGAAGGATGAAAAAAGGTTCAATAGAGGGACAATTAATGCATACAGGCGCTTTTGATGTTTTGGCTCATCATCTAGTAGGATTAGCGATGCAAACAAGAGATCCCATTAGAATTGAAACTGCTTTTGATCTGGTAACCAAGGCCTATCCATTTCGTCTGATCACATCTAATGATCTAAAAGAATGCATAAATTTACTTGATAGTAATGGTATAATTAGATACAATAGAGAAGAACAATCTTACCAGCGCAGGATAAAGGCATACAAGTATTACTTTGATAATCTATCTATGATTCCCCATGTTTTAAAATTTGAGGTTATAGATTCAATTAGCAAAAGAAAAATCGGATCTCTTGATCAGCAATTTGTCGGAGACTATGGTGAGAAAGGAAATGTTTTTGTCTTAAAAGGTTCACAATGGCGCATACTTTCAATAGACGAACGCAGAATGCAAGTCAATGTTGAACCATTACATGGCACTGCAATCAATATCCCTTATTGGGTAGGAGAGATGATTCCTGTAGACTTTAACACCGCTGAAGAAGTAGGCGCTATCCGCAATGAAGTATCCAAGAATTACACTCAGATTTCCACTTCTATAATTGAAGAGTCTATCAAGTCTTTAAATATTATTCCGGATTCGAAAAATATTGTAATAGAAAACTTACACACAAGAAATACAGTCATTATTCACTCTACTTTTGGCTCAAAAGTCAATAATACAATAGCTTCTCTAATATCTACAATACTATCATCGCAGCTTGGATACTTGGTAGAAACCAGATCTGATGCATACAGAATTATGCTCTCTTCAACTGCTAGAATAGGAAAAGGTCATGTTGAGCGGATACTTAAAGAAACATATGACACTGAAGCTATAATCATTGCTTCCTTTACTGGCACTCACAATATCAATTGGAAGGTTTGGATGGTGGCAAAAAGGTTCGGTATGATAAGCAGAGAAGCGATATATGATAAAAGAGTAGCGCGTATGATTTATGACAGATATGCTAAAACTCCGATAAGCAAAGAAGCGATAAGAGAGATCATACATGATAAATACGACATTACCCAGACGGAAAAAATAATGCGTGACATACAAAATGAGATAATAAAAATTCATTGGATTGAAACTAGCGATTTCTCCGATCTAGCAAAGCCTATTTTAGAACATTCTGCAAAGTTCTCCGCTACCCCATTAAGCATTGAAAAAGGGGTAATTGAACTTGTAAAAGAAAGACTGGAAAAAACCAAGCATAGACTGATTTGCATCCGATGTGGAAAATGGGAAAGAACCATCGAAACCAGAGAAATTCCAGAAAATCTTTCGTGCCCGATATGCAGGTCTAGACTGATAACAAGAACGTCATCATATGACTATGATTTAACAAAAATTATTGCGAAAAGGCTCACTGGAAACAAACTCTCAGCAGAGGAAAATCATAAATTTGAGCGCGCATGGAAAATTGCATCACTAATCAATAATTTTGGCAAGAAAGCAATTGTTGTACTGGCCGGTTATGGGATAGGTGCAGACACCGCAGCGCGCATTCTTCGTAATTATATAGATGAGGATGAAATATACAAAAGTATCTATGAAGCTGAACGACAATACGTAATTACCCGAGGTTTTTGGGATTGACTATATCTATGCTTTGTCCACAGAGTCAAACATAGACTAATCTTTACAATAGAAGAAAGGCTAAACTAGGTTGTATTTGCTTCTAGGAATAATTGAAACCATCGGCATTCCCCAGAAATTATCGTAGGGATAAAAATAGTTGAACTCCTTTTCGTTTAGATTATAATTCTTCTCTAGATGATTTGGTTCTAAAAATAGTTGATATCTTACTAAATGTCTTTCATTTTGATAGAGGATTATCTTTTGTGTTATTGTCCTGAAGAGAACAACAAATTAACAATCATTTTACCTATTCATGGTGAAAACCCTCGACATATTTTTACAGCGTGCCATTAATTATAGTCAGTGTAATTCTATAATTAACATAGATGCAATCTAGCCTCCTCATTATGATTTCCATTCACGGATTTTAAAGACATCATCATTTTTTGGGATTCGAATAAGAATATACAGAATTATAGACCAGTGGTATTGTTTTATTGAACTATCTTAATATTATTTTATTTTTGGGATTGCGCATATTATGATATGATAATAAGATTAAAAACCTCTAAATTGAGAGCTAGATATATGTATATACATATATTCTTAGAGATAGATACAAAATATGAAAAACAATATCACTATATCGTTTTAACCTACCTTTACAATGGAAGAATGTGGTTTTAGTGTAAGCTCTACTTTTCCGTCTCTCCCGTTATTTGCTGTGGCACCAATTACTTTAATCCTATCACCTACATTCACCTGATTAACTAAAGAGCTTTGAGATCGCCAACCTGTTAATCGTATCTCGCCTGTGTCATCACCCAGTAATGTATCAGTCACAGGCACAACTTCACCGGCCTTTGTATTGACCTCAGTCATATTAGGTGATTGCAAAACAATAGCTTCTACGATGAATGGATTATCAGATAATTGAATATCTTTTATCTTCGACTCTAGCATCGCAAGTTTTGGAAAAGATGGATCATCATCTATTATTCTAGTATAGGACTCATCTTTAGAAAGAGTAATGCTAGTACCAAAGATTCTACTAGGAACACATTCAATCATAACTTCAGGAGTCATTTCTTCATTCATAAGGGTACTATCAATAGTGAGAGATACGAATTTACCACCTCTATCTATTGCCAGGCAGTTAACGTTACCTCTCCCACTCTCTCTTCCTATTGATAGTATCCGCAAAGGCATAACTTCAATTTCCTCTTGTGCTCCAAAAAATTCTAGTGATGTTCCTTCGTCACCATGAATTTCAAAATCGCCTTTGCCATATTGTGGATTACCTTGTTTTATTTTTACTCCAATGAATTTAACTCTGGCACCGATGTTAAACACCTTTGGAATCCTTTCTTCTTCAACATTCCAAATAACAACGCGTAACGTACGAGAACCGTCTTCATTAGAGATCTGCATTTGAAGTGACTTATTTTGTTGACCTCGGATATTAGTAAATTCTGAGATTCTCGGATTGGATTTAACCTTACCAACAATCACAACATTATCCTGAGGTTCTCTTACATCATCAACTGTAGTCAATTTAGTATCAATATTCGGAATGGGGCTATCACCATCACTTAACTTTTCGATAATACCATTAGAACCCAGATTAATCGTTGGCCTCCCATCGAGGCCTGATTTGACATAGCCTTGTGAAATCTTTACAAGGTCCCCTGGTTTTAAGCCTATTTCATCGGGTATAGTAGTTTGATTATCCCATAGTTTTAGTTTCACACTTGAATCCTTATCATAGATAGTTAAGGTTCGATTTCTGGATTCTTCATTTGTATCCTTTTTTGTAAATTTACGAATAGGATAAATATTCATTATTCTCGCTGTAACGGTGACATCTTTTGCACCAATGTAAAGCTCCTTAATGCCAGATTGTGATTTCGGAATATTTTCAAAAGAAATACCCAAATCAGCAGCAACTAGGAATAACGCTCCTTGATCCGTCAGATAACCAGCGCCAATCTTACGCTTCTTTTCATCAATCATATCTCTAATCTGTTCAGCGCTGATTTCTGGTTTCTGACTCAGCAATACTTCAACCATCTTTTGAAAATCAGCAGACAAAGCGGGCAAACCTCCTCTTATTATAACTATCAATAAATAACTTGCCTATATGTTTTGACAATGATCACTAATAATAAACACAAAAATTAGACATGCAAAATAGCATATACAATTTTGGTTGGAGATCAACATTGTATTTCTGTGCATGAACTCCGGAAATATTACAATAAAGATATACGTGCTATAAATGGAATTTCTCTTGATGTCGAATATGGAAAGGTATTTGGCTTTCTTGGGCCTAATGGCGCAGGTAAGACTACTACAATAAAAGTACTGACTACTCTTATTCGCCCATCATCAGGAAAAGTATATCTCTTTGGTAAAGACATTGTAAAACATTCATCAGAAGTTCGAAAACGAATTGGAGTTGTCTTGCAACAGCCTAGCTTTGAGGCAAACTTAACAGTAGAACGAGCTCTCGACCTTTACGGTTTATTATGGGGACTTGCAAGCGAAAAACGAAAGGATAAATTGAGAGAACTTTTACATGCCTTTGATTTAGAGGGTCTCAGAAATATAAAGAATGATGAACTTTCAATTGGTCAAAGGAGAAGAGTGCAAGTTGCGCGTGAATTTATGCATGAAATGGACTTGCTTTTTCTTGACGAGCCAACAGTAGGCCTAGACCCAACTGCTAGAAGAATGCTGTTAGACTATATAAAAAAGCAAGTAAAAGCTGGCTTAACTGTTTTCTTTACTACACATATCATGGAAGAAGCAGAGTATCTTTGCGACGAAATCGCTATAATAAACAAAGGTAAGATACTTGCCTTTGATACACCAGCTGGGTTAAAACAGAAGTACGGAGGTGTTAAGACTATTGAAATTAAGTTGAAAAATATTCCAGCCAGATCGATTTTGCATTTGGTAAATAGAGTTGCCAATAATTCACATATTGATATTCCAGAAACAAATAGCATCTGTATAGGCTCTATTAATGCCCAGGGAATTATAGTTAAAATAATGGAATTACTTTCAAACAATGGCATACAGATTGAAAGTATAACTATAACTCCGCCGTCTCTAGAAGATGTATTCCTAACTATAGTAAATTACGGAAAAGAAGCATAGTGGTATGCCAGCCTAGACTTTAGATTTTCAGTTTCATCATCGACAAGGTGGCCATCACAAATGCTCCTGCGGAAAGAGCAGCCATTACAACAACTTCAATAATGGTAAACATACTAATCTCTGAAAAGATCCCTGCCCTTGTAATATCCACTATGTATGTCAACGGATTAATATAAAATGCAGTGTGTAATGGTTCGGGTACTCCGTCCGATGGATAAAAAGCCGAGCTAGCAAATGCAAAGAAAAGAAATATACCATTAACAATCACATTGAATCCTTCACTACTTTTGAGTTTGGTAGAAATGATAATCGTAATTGAACCGAAAAATATTGCTCCGGAAAGGAGCGCATATATTGTATAAGGTATAGACAATAGGGTAGTATTTGCATTGCCGAGCATAGTTGGAAAACCAGCGGCGACGATGAGTGAGGCGCTAGCAACCCCCATTAACATAATGGTGAGAAGATTACTAACGATATACTGCATTCGGGTAAATGGCATAACCAATATTTGTTGGAACATTCCGTTTCGTTTATCATTCCAAATTATGCTCCCAGCTACCGTGCTGCTGTTCATAACGTTGAAACCAATCATACCTGCTGCTAAATACGCAGGATATGCGATCTGAGCATTGCCGAATCTGACAGGCTCCTCTCCTAATAATGCTGAATATGAATAGCCCGCTACAAATATGTATACAATAGGAAAGACAACTTGCCATATTAAAAATACTTTATCAATCGAAGATATAAGATTCCTATATACCAATGAAAAAATCGCTGATATCAACTGATGCTTAATATGGAACAGTCAGCCATATTTTAATCTAAAACAAACTTATCGATGCTTCAATGTATGTATGATGTATGTGAAACAGGACAAGTCATTCCAGATGAGACTACCGGGCTTAATTTCAGGTCATACTTAATAGTCATGATACTTTGTTGAATAATTTTTTATTAGTTATTATTTTCTACAACATTTAGCAAAACAAAATTGTGTTAGCTTTTTCTTGATTATCAAAAGGTGTTTGAAATAAAAACTTGTTATCACTCCTTTTTTGTTGCTTATCTATATTTAATTATGAATTAATTATAAACATTACATCAGCCTATGTTCGCGGGTCAGATGAAAACGTATATAATACAAAGCATTAAGAACAGTGATAATAATAATAAATCATATTGATACGCTCGAAAAAATCTGTTAATTCCTCTCAATTGATAGATAGAAAGAGAGAAGATAATAATGGAAAAACAAGAGTCAGACCTATTATTGCAGTTAGACAAACTAAGATAAAACTAAACAATCCAATTCTTATTGCAGGCTTTCCTGGCCCTGGCCTGGTGGGATCAATCAGTACTTCTCATATTATTGAGCAACTGCATATGCATCAGATAGCATGTGTAGAGTCCGAGTTTATTGTACCTGGTGTAATCTATATTGCAGGAAAGATAAGACATCCCTTTCGTTTGTACTCAAATCAAGAGGGAAATGTTTGCGTATTAGTATGTGAAGCACCCATAATGATACAAGGTATTCATTCGGTATTAGATACTGTTGTAAAGTGGGTCAAGGACAATGAAGTAAGAGAAGTCATAGTATTAGAGGGGATCCCCGTTGAAGGCATACCAGACTCGAGCAGAAAACCCATGATATTGTCTAGTGACATAAGAGGAGATAATAATGATAGTTTATATAAAGACGATACTGAAGAAAAAAAAGATCCTTCTTCTTCTTCTTCAAATACTACCTTTATAGCCGGGATATCAGGAGGCCTTTTATCATCGTGTTTATCAAATGGCATTGCTTGTAAAGCTCTGCTTATATCTGCATCAAGTGGGATCCCAGACCCAGAAGGAGCTGCAATTCTTATAGAATCTATTAGGAATATCACAGACAATGATTCTTTAAAGAGAATAGAGGCTCAGCAACTTAGAGAGAAAGGAGCAAATTTAAAACAGCGAATGACAGAGACCATTAGAGCAGTACGCGAACAACAATCACGCGAGCATCAAGAACAAAGTCCAACAGGAGGACAGGTAATTTATGGATAGTGAAAATTATTATTGTTGTTTATATTATTTTGAATTAAAAAGCCTAGCATGAATTTATTGTAGAGAACATCTAAAATTAATAAGTTAAATCGCAAAAATGGGATTAATTATTACTATGATGTCATTATTATTTTATAAGATGCTAGATTCGAAGACAGTCGATCTCTCAATTAGCTTATTTAGTTGTTCCTCTAAGAAAACATTGCTAAAGTCACAGGATAAACGAGATATATACTATATTTTTAAATTTTTAATTTTTATTTTTCTCTATATTATCAGACAAAATATCCGATGTATTTACCCTTTCCAATCATTTTTCCACTTTTCTTGTCTCTAAAGATTGTTGTACTTTTTGGAACATGGCTATCCGATTTAACTAAATGTGGCGTACCATACACGTTGGCTAGAATATAATCATAACGCCATAATAGATAGACTTCTTCATCTGTCATTAAACTTTTAATATCTATAATATGTTCAGGTTTTCTACTTAAAAGTTTTATATTATCATTATACCATATCGGATAGCTTTCCCAAATTGTCTCTAACGGGTTAGGCCTATTTCTAACATACAATGCATCTGGCCTATATGCAATTATCATACCAAGCCCAACCATAGACATTCCAAGAAAAAAGAATCCTTGGGCAGCCACAAAAACGGGCTGCTTTATATTTATAATATTTTTTACATTTATATCATCTGGGTAACTGTCATCTAGGACGTCGATCGGGTAGGATGGAAGAATAATACCTGTGTATATCAATGAAAGTCCCAGGATACCTATCACTATACATACTATTCCCCTCCATATTAATGAAAGCGCTATAATACAAATTAGGCAAATAGTCATAACCTCTATGACTTTTTCAGCTATAGGAGTAGGATTAATTTGAAAGGGGAGAACAGAAAGATGAATAATAAGCAGCAGCATAATACTGATGAGATTGAGAGCCAACAGTATTGACTTGTTCCTATAGAACCATTCATACAAACGTAAATAGTACAGGCTGTAGTCTCTGTCTCTATGAGAAGTACCGAACCCTGCTTCCATACAAGGAATATAGATCAATAAATTACTTAAAGCCAATCATTTTTTTACTTTTTATATCACTATATTCGCTCTGAAAGGCTCTGTTAACTTAAGTAATCAGCTCCTTATTATGATAGCCAACAAAATAGATTTATCCAATTATCAAATGAATTAGTCTCCAATTGCTTTCTTACTTTCTTCTCTTTCTTTTCTATGTCATATGGTTTATTGGTAATAGGGTTAAGAAGGTTTTCAATAGGAGCAAATTGCTCAGTGTGTATTGGCATATCATTAGTTTTTATGTTTGTTCAATCACTTTGCACCAAATGAATGAGCCCTTTTGTCACAAGGCATATAAAAGCCCGCCAGTCTGTGACATTAAAGCTTGCGAAATTAGACAATGTTCAAAAATAAAAAGATAACGGGTTTTTATTCTAATCTGGTTCTCCTCTTGTTTAGTTTCATAATTACTGTCATTGGAAGCAAAAACTTCAATACCGACCCAAATGTAGCTCAATTATTAGTATACTCATTCTCATAACAGCTATATGGTTCTTGTTTACTTGTTACATTTCTCACCACGCTATCAGTGAGTGGTATTAACTTAACTGAAATATTACAATAAATGGATAAGAGCAATGTCAAATAAATATGTAGATAATAAAGATGTCAGTTACTAAGAAAAAGGATTTAATCACACAGGAAGAAATAGATCAATTCATAAAACATATCTCTAATAATAATGATAAGACAAATCAAGAACAAGTGTTAAAGCTTTTGCAAGAGATGCAAATTACTTTAGATGATCCTACATTTGAGGATTCTATAGATGGCACAAGAATACGTGCTGCCTGTACTATAGAGATAAGCAGAAAAGGAGGAGGAGGAGCAGGAGAAGAACGAGAGAATATTATCAGATTTCAATATATCAAAGAAATCCACATTGATTATGGTAAAGTGCCAATAAATATTAGAGATGATGTTAATAATGCTTCTTATCGCACTGATGTTACCAAAGACCCAATAATAGAATCATACGATACACTAGAAAAAAGCATTCCTACACTATATGAAATTCTTGGACTTTTAAAAAGGATTTACTTTATGCCAGAAGACTTTTCTAACCGACTGGCTATCGATCGTATACGCAAGCTAAGAAATACATTTAGCAAGGATGAGATACTTACTCTTCCATCAATAGCTTTTGATGATAATATTGGCCTGATTCCTATTTGAAATAGAAGAACAAAAGCAATAATGATATTTTTGAAAAGTCTGAAGCAGGCTATATCTTAATTTTATAAAAAAACTAATAACAAGGAACAACAGAACCTTGTATATGCAGGGAATTAATTCTACTTAATTCTTTAATTTATGCTAAAATGTTGTTTGTAATATTCTTGAATTGATTACACTCCTGTATATCAAATCAGGTGAACAAAAACATTTGTATGGATGTCTTTTGATTATAAATTCATGCTAATTTTTTCTTGGTCGCATTTTATCTCCTATCTAGTATTGTCTTAGCAAAAACTATTATGCTAGGAATAGAAAGACTGGAATGATTGAAACAAGAAGAACGAGAAGAACAACAGAATGTTGCCATTGTTACTGGAAGTTCAAGTGGAATAGGGTATGCTACATCATTATTGTTGGCAAGAAATAGATTTCATACTTATGCGACAATGCGCAATATCGGAAAATCTGCAGACATCCAGGAGATAGCCAATAAAGAAAGACTGCCGCTAGAAGTAATTCAACTTGATATAAATGATGATGCTTCTATTAGAGATTCAATAGAAAAGGTTGAATCGGAAAATGAAAGAATTGATGTGCTTGTAAATAATGCTGGATATGGTCTTGTTGGAGCCTTTGAAGATTTATCAGTAGAAGAGATTAAATCACAATTTGAAACCAATTTTTTTGGTGTACTACGACTAACGCAACAAGTTCTTCCTATTATGAGGAAGCAGAAATCAGGTACGATAGTAAATATAAGTTCAGGTGCAGGGCGTATTGGTTTTCCAGGCATGTCTGCATATGTAAGCAGCAAGTTTGCTTTGGAAGGTCTAAGCGAATCAATGTCATATGAGTTAGAACCATTTGGGATTAAGGTAGTAATTATTGAACCAGGTGTAATTAGAACAAACTTTAAGAAAAATAGCGTTATATCAAAGAAATCATTAGATAATTCTTCCATTTCTCCGTATTCTTCCATAATTCAGAAAGTAGATTCATCAATTACTTCTATGGTAGAACATGCTACTCCGCCAGAGGAAGTTGCAAAGGCAATACTGCATGCAGTTATCTCTAAGAATCCTGAATTAAGATATCTTGTAGGAAATGATATAATCATGATGGCGGAAACAAAGAAAAGCATGTCAGACGAAGACTTCAGAAAGATGATGATGCAAAGCATCATAGGATGATGATGATAATAGTGTAACGATGAAATATTGAATTCAACAAGTCTTTTACTTTTTTCTGAATTTGTCAGTGGCATATTTGGTCCAATTTGTCTTTAATTCCATCGGAGCGACAGAAACCTTGCATCTTTATTATCATCTAACATTGCCGCGGTCATTTCTATATTCCTAGACTATCGGATCGAAGAAATACACAAAAAAAGATGAATCAGAAATTTATCATAATATTAAAGTTGATATTGCTGATTGATTCAATAATAGCATTATATGCTCCTCGGTTTTCAAATGAAATAGTTCATACGAGATCATATAATCTATAGCATCAAAAAGCCCTCAGCAAATTTAGATTAAGTATACACTGCATATCTTGTCAAATGTTGAAATGCCGTCTGCTATTAAAAAATTGTTATTCCGCATAAATTATGATATAAATCTACTTTTAGTTTTTAAAAAAAGAAAAGAATTGATTGACATAGGAAAAGATACTTATATTTTTTAGAAGCCACCAAAAAATCCTATTCCACCATCGTTATTACAATTCAAAGCCACTGCATTTGTTCACTTGATCTGATCGAAATTGAAATATACGTCCTGTACTCTTGCTTTCTTGTATAAGTACTACAACTAGTGCTGCTGACAGCATTGCTACTATTCCTAAGATTGCCCTCATCAGTAAAGTTGAGTTGTCATATAACTCCTTCTTACTTACTATCTATTGGTATATTTACTTAAAAATTGATTCTGTATCGATAGCACTGATATATCTAATGTATTATAACATTGATAATAAGTAAGAAATGCATCCTTAATTAGGAACGTTTACAACTAAAGAATTCTCTATGAATAGTTGAATGTACCCATAGGTACGGTGACAAAATAGAGTCAAATATGCCTCACATTCCACCTTATAGGTGTCAAAGCTGTTCTTCGTTTAGTTAAAAATATAAATAAATATAATCAAAGAACTTTTAGGTAGCTTTTCATTTTGATTTAACTAATTTCTTTATGTTCTATTTTTATCATAGATAGATAGATAAATCTTGGTTACCTACCTATTCTTCTATGCTGTCGCATTCTAGCCTCTCTACGCAAATAAGTTTCTATCTCTTCTGGAGACATATTTCTTAGTTCATCAGTATTTAAGTCAAGGCCAAATTCTATTACTCTGGGTCCAGAAAAGTCTTTGTCATAGTCTCTACCTCCTCCTTGTTCTCCTTCCTTGTCAAAGTAACGGGGATCATTTCTTTTCCTCATGGCTTATTTTTTGACTCGACCTTATATTTATCTTGAATACAGTGAAATCACCTTACCTCATCGCACTGGCTTTCCCACAGTTTATTTTAGCATATAAAATGGCGGTTCAGAATCGATAAGTCGATCAGAAGATAATTGCAGGGGTTCCTTCCTTACCAGACATACTTTTTTTTACAAGAACAATCAAATATTGATAATAACATGGTGGACAGAGCGTCGAAAGTTCTGCGGTCTTTAGAAAAGATGGCTCAAAAAGAATTTGTTCCGTCTATAGGGCCAACTAAAGGTAAAATTATAACAGAAATTATCAAAAAATATAATCCAAAAACCGTTCTTGAAATTGGAACTCTGTATGGATACTCTGCTATATTAATGGCCAATATACTCCCTGTAGGTGGAAAAGTGGTAACTATTGAACTAGATAAATTGATTGCAGCTACTGCTAGAAAAAATATAGCTGATGCAGGCCTTTCAGATAAAATAGATATTGTAGATGGTAATGCTTTAGAAGCAATTCCTAAGCTTGATTTGAAATATGATCTATTATTTTTGGATGCTGCTAAAGACGAATACCTAAAGTATCTTAAGTTAGCAGAAAATAATAAGAATCTAAAAAAGGGCTCGATAGTAGTTGCAGATAATGTAGAGGTGTCCAAAAATGAAATGCTAGATTATTTGGAGTATGTTAGGAGTTCTGGAATATACAAAAGTGAAACTATCGAAACTACATTGGAGTTTACACCAAATGTAAGAGATGCAATAGAAGTGAGTATTAAGGTTACTTGATGAAATAGTGATCTCATAGATCAAAAAATATTGATCCTCATAGTAACATTAATAATAATAATCATGAAGTGCTTTAACTGCTGTTCTGATTTTACTCCGACACTTTCAGAACCTATTTGCAAACAATGTGGCTTTTGTTATTATTGCAGAGACTTTACTTGTGCTCATCATAACAATTCTTTTCAAAATACTAGTGGCAAACAACAATAAGATAATGATTCTGTTTTGTATTCGAAAATAGTAAAGGTGGTTCAAGAAACTAAAATTATAAAAGAAGATCTTTAAAGAATTGTCTGTCCTTTACATATTCAGGAACCTACTTATCATGTTATGACGGAATTCTATTATTTTAGAAGTGCTATAATAATAGATGTCATTACATACTCTAGCGCTAAAACTATTACCAAATCCTGAATAACCGTGATTATACTGTATATTACCTAATACAGCACTAGCCATGTTTACGGATATTATATGGAACGTAGCATTGTTTTCAAAAATTTGCTATTTCATGGAAACCGCCAGTTGTTTTTATAATACTTAACGTCTTCTTGTTTCTCTCCAAAATAGAATTTCATATGGCATAAGTTTATGGAAATTTGCCAGTTGCATTAGTGGTAGAAAGTATTTCTACAAATACTCTATATTCTAAATGAGTAGAATTATCAATTAAATGATCTTTAGCAAAGTCAGCATTGTTGCTAGCTTTTAATTCTTTACCACATGTAAGACATTTGATTATATATTTTCTAGGAGGAGGCGTTGGTTTTTCTTTTAATGCAATTGTACCTGATACTATATACAAGACCAATCCTGGAATACCCCATATTTGTACCGTTAGAAACAGAATAATTCCACAAGAAATTAGTATAATTCCTACAAGTTTTGTATTTTTTATATAGAATACGACAACAAGAGCTGCTATGTTAATTGCAATTATTACAATCGCGATAAGGACCGCGGTACCTAAGAAAAGAGCTAAAACCGGAATAACAGTCAGACTATTTATAAAAACATAAACAAAAACTCCTACCAATGGAACGATAAGACCAAGAATTGCAGTAATTAATGTTAATTTCTGATATAACTTCATTCGTTACAATATGCTTATTGTTATTATTTATAATGATATTATATTCCAATCAAATAATGTTACTGCTTTATACATAAAGATTCTTCATTGCCTTTACTATCTTTCCCACAATAAAAGATATTAGTATTTTCAATATCTCAGTTGTAAATTATTATGTGGAGGCAGGGAAATAAGTCACATGAATCCTGCGGCTACTTCAATTCTTTGTTAAGCGCTTATAATAACAGTTTGCCCTTTGATGATTCATAGTAGATGATTTCTTTTTGTATACATATATATTATCTAATTCTTTCTTGTTATCAAAGCATTTACCGTAAACATTACACGTCTTTTGCGTCGGTAAGCTGGTTAGCTTTTGCCTCTTTGTCTTTTCTTCTCTTTTGGGTATATTTTCGTCGCGTAAGGTAATCTGTCAAATGCATTAGCATTATTCCAAAACCAAACATGTATTATTTTGGAGATGATTGTATATATAGATGATAAAGAGTGATCTCTATATGCAGGTAAAAGTTATTTTCTGTATGCTTTCATCTTCATTTAAATAGGCACGACCACTACGGATTAGCAAAAGGAATGTCACCATACATGTTTATTCTAGCATCAGAACCATTAGCGGAGTGGTTGAGCAGAGAGCAAAAGAAATCGATAACCAAGTTGGTTGTTAAAGATTAATATTTCACAATAATAGTTTCCTGAAAATGATATTATGTTGTAGTGGCAGAGGTGGTAGCGGTAGTGACATCATCAATATTTGTTTGATTTAAGGTGCTGCTGTTGCTCCTCCTCCTTATGCATTGATATCTCTTAGAGATGTAATGCAATTTATAAGATTGTTGTAAACCTCGTAGTGGTTTTGGATACCGTATAGTACCTAATAAAAGTTAGATTATTTCACAATATCATCACACTATCATATAACTAAAGAATAAAATAAATTCAGTTTTACTTTTCTCTCCATACTGCCTTCGTCTTTGCCAAGAAAGCAAACCCTGCTATATATGCTACAATTATTGCAAGACCAAGCTCAGGAGACCAGCTGTCTCCCAGTGCTTGAGGAACACCCATTGCATACTGCAATATCAGCGATGCATGAGTGGTAGGAATTGCATAAGCCAGGTAACGCAGTTCTTCTATGGGTATTATGCTTAATGGATAAAACACAGGAGGCAGAACGACAACTGCAATTCTGAGAAACGCTGTAAAAGATTCTACAAACCGTTGGTGTGTTGAGCGTGTCGATATAAAATATCCAATGGTAGATGTGGAAGCCCATATAAGGACAATTGTGACTATGGCCATTACAGTGCTAAACAAAAAGTCGTTGCTAAAGATAACTACCAGTGTTGCAAGGATTGCCAAGGCCGGTAAGCCAAATAGTAGTTCCGCCAGTGCAATGCCTGCCATATAGGTAAAAGAGGAAACCGGGGAAGACACAAAGAGATCCTGCATCTTGTATTCTACTTTCCAGCTTATGATGTTGTTACCAGTAGCCAGACCATAGCCAGCGGCTGCTGATACTAGGCTGCCTGCAAATGCTAGATGAGTATATTGTCCTCCGCCTATGACAAACACCATGAATAAAAAGGAGAAAGGAATCAATGCTGTAAAGATTATGGAGGCAGGGTATCTGCGCAGCCAAAGCGATCCGTTCATGTGAGCAATCAGAAATGCCTGTTTTATTGATAATGTGAAAGAAGAAGATGAAATCTCTTTGTTACTGTCAGTCTGCACTGTATATGTCGTGGCGAGTAACCCTCTAATAATGTTAAGGCTATTAAATGAAATGTTTGTTGAGCCAAAAGCCACAGTACTGATGATTAATATTGCTGAGAACATTGACTCTTTTTATGAATCTCTGTGTTGATAACAGTTCACAAACGATCGAACCCATTGAATCCTCAGTTCAAATTCCTATCTATCTAGAATAGTATCTAAGCTTTTATCAGGTACATTACGGTACCGAATGACAGATCTATATAATAGTAAAAGACTGGGATCTATTTAATTATCGAATATGAAATATCTCATTTAGGTTACTCCCTGAGCCTCCAGGCTCTGGTCCACCACCAATGACATATATTTTATCATCAATGGATACAGCTACTAATCCATGTCGAGCTGTTGGCATAGTCACATCTGATGTCCATTTATTAGTTGCTGGATCATATTTTTCGTTATTGTTGAATGTGCCAGTTGGTTCTTCGCCACCAAATACGTAGATGGTTTCATTGACCGCTGCAGAAGCTAAACCACCTCTTTTGGAAGGCATTGATTCCAGTATAGTCCATTTATCTGTGATTGGATCATAGACTTCATTAGCATTAACATTAGTTGACATTCCCTCAGTTCTTCCTCCAATGACATATAACTTTCCGTTGACTGTTGCAGATGTAAGATGTTCTCTTGCTGTTGGCATTGGTGCTTTTTCGGTCCATGTATTAGTCTTTAGATCATAGGCCAAGTTACTGGTTAATGTTTCTGAAGTGTCAACTCCTCCGACTGCATACAAAGTTCCATTGATAAAATTAGCAGTTAATGCACCACGAGCATTTGGCAGATTTGCTCCTTCTGTCCATTTGTTAGTGCTTGGCTCGTAGATCAATAATTTATTTGATAGATTATCAATGTTTAGGTATCCACCTCCAACTACATACAATTTTCCTTCAAATGATGCTGCTGCAGTATGATCTAATGGTAGCGGTAAAGGAGCGACGGTAGTCCATTTATTTGCCATGGGATCGTAAACTTCGGTGGTAGTGGTACTTCGACCGCTTCCATCAAAGCCTCCAATAATGTAGATCTTGCCATCTAAAACGGTACCAGCAATTTCAGACCTTGCAGTTGGCATAGGCGTTCCAGTGGTCCAAAACGATTCCGAAGTTGTTGTTGATGTTGATGATGTTTGAGCACTAGAGAAGTATAAGACATAAAATGTAAATATCATGAATAAAATCGCGGTTCCTCCTGAAAAGTTAGATATTAACATACTATAGAAGATGTTATTATCTCTTCCAAATAAAATTGCTTAGTAATATCTAATTTGTATTATGAAGTCTAAGCACATAACTTTAGATTTATGGAAAGTAAGTTAAATAGTAAAAATAGAAAGAGAATCCTGTACGTTGTGCCTAATTTACTAAAGGACGCATTGAACGCGTTTCTGTTGCCGCGTCTTTAGTATTTCCTAATAATAGATTCCCCCAATATCAGTATAACAGCAGAGACCAAGTGCAAGAAGAAATAAATTTGGCGCTCCATTATTGCTATTAGAGAGTTATAGTATTTTCTGAAAATTTTCATATGTAAATCTCCTAACTCTTATACAGATTTATAGTATTGAGAGTTTTTGAAAGACACATTTTCGAAAACAACAAGGAAGGAATTAAAGAAATTAGTCAATGCTAAAAGCTTCCTCCCTCTAGCTGTTTACAAGGCTAATTTGTCAAGGTCTTGTAACCTGAGAATCTATCTGCACTTCAACACAAATTTCAGAGGATTCTCCTCTGAAATTTTCATCGGGGAAATTCGAAAAGCTATGCTTCAGACACTATTGGATTTGCTCCTTTATGTTCTTTATTTGGTTATTTTTCTCTGAGGAAGCTTTGATCTTTGCCTCTTCTTCGCCCTCTTCTCTCTTTCCAACAGTAAGCCTACTTGCTATTTCAGCTACTCTTTTTCCAAGAGATATAGCAACTTTAATGTCGATTTCTTCTATTGGCATATCAGCCATACTTCCAACTATTCTGCTAGGACCATAGGGACCACCACTTTGAGTAAGTTCTGGCACAGAATAAGGAATACCTACTATTATAATTCCATGGTGAAACATTGGAAACATCATAGATACTGCAGTAGTCTCTTGTCCTCCATGAACAGAAGCTGCACTTGTAAAAACTGCCCGAACTTTTCCTATGAGGGAGCCATTCATCCATAGGCTGCTAGTTCTATCCCATAATGCTTTCATTTACCCAGCCATATTTCCAAATCTAGTTGGCGAACCAAATATTATGGCATCATAATTTGCTAATTCTACTACTACTAAAGTTTCATTTGAAGATGGAGGATATCTTTTTTCTAAATCTTGATGGGCATTGACCCAAAAAGGATTTTTCTCTATTACTTGCATTGAGACATCATCTGCAATTCTTCTTAACGTAATATCAGGGCCTGCTACTTCCTTTGTTCCTTTTGTAATTTCTTGAGCCATTTTTGCTGTATTTCCATATCTATCTGGTATAGAAGACAATCAAAATTTTTGGCATGGGTTATGATGAGGGAAAGATATCTAATAAAAGGTATAGTAAAAAGTTGATCGATATGTATATTTGAATATAATAATAATACCATATTTACTTGAACAAGAAAATTTTTTCATGGTCAACAGGCAAAGGTCTTAGTGAAAATATTATAACCTATTGACTATTTATTTATTATCAAAATCTGGTTAGTCAGTATTTGACTATTGCCACTTCTATAGATATTGTAGTATTCTGTTATTATTATGAAAGACCTTCTTCTTTTTCTGCTTCCTTTGCAATATAGAGAATATTTTCTCTGTAGCAGACTTGCCAATTTGTGGTAAGAGCATTCCGACCTTCATATATATATGCAAGAACCAGTTTCAAGATCAGTGTGATACTTTTCCTCTGAGAGGATTTGACATTCTTATTATTTTGCAGCCAAGAATTCTGCTGTACTAAAAAATCCAGACAGCTCTTTGGAAAGATGATCGCAAAATATCCCCAGAACTTCAAAATCAGCTGGACTGAGCTTTTTTTCACTAAACATTGCAAGAACACCAATTGCTTCCCCTTTGTAAATAAGAGGATATCCACCATAGGATTTTAATTTCTCCTTTTTTGCCCAGTCAGGGTATCTTATTCTAGGATCATTTACAACATCATTTGTAATTGCAGGCTTCTTAGTCTTCACAATTGTTCCTATCTTCAGAGAATCTATTGATACTTTGGAAAATTCACCATCAATATTTTTGTATTTACCAGCACTGAACTTTAGAATTAAGTTACGCTGTTCCTTATCAACAAACCATATTCGCGCAAATTTTGCCCCAAAGTATTTTACCAAACTTTCTACAATTTTCTCAAGTTTGTCATTTAGATTATCATATTTCTTAATCGAATTGAGAATCTGATAGACTCGTTGTTTCTGCTCCTTTAATCCCCGTTCATCAAATAAAGAGTACGGAGAAACTTTTATTGTCCTTGATTCGTACGAGCGATAATCTGCTATTAATTCTGCAAATCTATTCAAAAAGTTATTACTTTCCAATTCATATTGATCTATAGAATCAAATACAAAATGAGATATCCAGTCAAAGTCTCCACCTCCTCCTATACCACTACCTAGTCTAGAAGAATAAAGACAGAAAGGTGACTCTTCTACATAATTCTTTAATCTGTCAATTAGAGTCTGTGAATCTTTTGAGAATTTGAACTTTAGAATTATTGTTCGATTTATCTTTTCTGATACAAAGCCAGGATTAAGAACTGCTGAATAACCAAGTATTGCATTATTTTTCTCTAACCTTGCAAGCCTATGTCTTACTGACCTATCTGTGATATCGTAGCCCATATCTTTTAGAATATTAGCAATTTGTAGTGAAGATATACGTGCATTCTTGCCAAGTTGAGAAAGCACAACCTTATCAATCTCGTCAAGCAATATGTAAAAGTACCTGTTTATAATGTTATTAACTATTTCCAACTTGGAAATAAAATAAAAGTGCGGAATTTAGCCTATAAAATAATACCTTATTACCAAGTGTACATCTTTCCAAAGTGGAAAGGTTTGTTGGATTTGCATTCCGTACACCTTATTAATTTACATGTATATACATATATTATGAATACACAAAATCAGACCATCACTGTTGATGGGCAGACAATATTTTACCGCGAGGCTGGAAATAAAGAGAAGACACCAACGATCTTATTGCTTCACGGATTCCCTACATCGTCACACATGTTCCGTAACCTTATTCCCGCTTTAGCAGACAAATTCCATTTGATTGCCCCTGATTATCCTGGGTTTGGCAATAGCTCTATGCCTACAGTAGAGGAGTTCCAGTATACATTTGACCATTTGGCTGAGATCGTAGACAAATTCATCGAGCAGATAGGATTAGGAAAATATAGCATATATGTTATGGACTATGGCGCACCTATAGGATTCCGTCTTGCAGTCAAACATCCAGAGAGGATGGAAGCATTGATAGTACAGAATGGTAACGCATATGATGAAGGTTTAAGAGAATTTTGGGATCCGCTCAAGGCCTATTGGAGTGACCCAAATGAGAAGAACAAAGATGCTCTTAGGAAACTATTGACTGCCGAAGCTACTAGATGGCAATATACATATGGAGTAAAGAATGAAAATGCAATCAGTCCTGACAATTGGCTTCTTGACCAGTTACTACTGGATCGTCCAGGCAACAAAGAAATACAGCTTCAATTGTTCTACGATTACAGATCTAATCCTCCGCTATATCCACAATGGCAAGATTATTTTAGAAAATATCAACCACCGACACTTGTAGTTTGGGGCAGAAATGATTTCATATTTCCTAAGGAGGGGGCGATTCCATATCAACGTGATCTAAAGAACATAGAAGTCCACTTATTGGATACTGGACACTTCGCATTAGAAGAGGAAGGGGAACTAATAGCTGAATTGATTTCCCGTTTCCTAATAACTAGAAAACATACTATTGCTAGGGTATTAACAGCATGATAACAACTGTGAAAATTCTGTCTGTCAATGAAGGACTATTCATATGAATATTTCCAAGAAATTAATTCATTACTAATTGGGGGCACCATGGCATTGATAATGTCTTCAATCATGTCATTCATTCTTGTGTCTTATAACGTATCTTATGTATTATGTAATATGTAATGGCATCATTGAGTGTTTTGAATCCAATTTCTTGAATATATAGCCATGCTCATTCTCCCTTGCATTTGCATTTGGCTTCCAACTGTATTGGTTGTTGCTGCGTCTGTTAGGAAGATTGTTAATAGAATTAATTAATTAATTAATATATTCAGTGGTTTCATATCTGCTTGAACCCCTATTTGTAAGTAGGTTCATATAATATTTGTTAATTATATCGTTACCAATAGAAAGTAACGTATTGTGGCACCAAGGAGGTTTGGTCTCCATATAAAGGGGTTCAATAGTTTCTCTTATTAATATTTCAACCAGCTATCATTTTTGTGACAAAAGATGATCAAATGTTGCAGCCACTAATTATTGATTTACATCTCTAAAAGTAGTTCCAAATAACAATAAACTGCAATAATACTCCTGTATTTGTTTAAGGAAGCATTATTAATCTCAAAACTGTTCTCTAAAACAGATACTTACTACCTACACATCAACCAAGGCCAAAATTAGTCTTGACTGTTTTTACAGCTTGACTACTATACTTTAAGCTTAGCCACTTGATAATCCTTCCTTCTGGTAGTTGTTCAAATGAAGGTTTTAGCTTTTCAAGTAAATCAGACAGAGCCTTGTTATCTGGTTGATAAAAAGCATCCATATCTTCTTTTGTTTCCCAAAAGGTAAGGACTAATATTCTAGCTTTTGACGTTCTTCATTGTCTAATAGAATTATCTTTTAGCATACGAATTATCCTATTACATAACTGTTTCATCATCATCCACATTGCTTTGGGCTTAATTAATAGGAGCACCATTATGAAGATTACATATACTAGGGCATCAGCAGTATTTTTAAAAGAATGTTCATTAAGCCAATCTCTTACATAGGGAAACGAAAGTGTAAGGAGGATAGGACCGGTACCGGTCTTGGATTCATGTGGTATTTCTCCTTCACCATATCGTTCTTTTAATCTAATATGCTTTATCTTCAGAACTGTGACATCATGGTTTCTTGCATCCAAATCCCAGAAAAGTGCTAAAGCTGCTTTATTTCGCTTATATGGCTCATATTTTATTATTGAAAGCAGCTCATCGCGTTCCCATAATTCTGTCTCTAAATATGGACTAATACGTTTAGATCTCTTCTCTCTTATTCTGGCAAAAGTTGGAGTTTCCCAATCTTGTTGTGTTATTACTTCTCCTCTTCTTAATCCTTTAGTCTCTACATCTTTCTGATTGTAAAGCCACCTGAAAAAGTGCTTTATTCGATGAAGATAATCATTCTATGTAGTAATCCAATTTTTTGTCTGGATCTTCTTCAAGATTTTTATCTTTGTATCTAGAAAAGACATTATCTGTTCTTTTAGTTGAACATCTAAAAACGTTGTATCTGTACCTAGGAAGTTAGCAAATGCTATAATTGCTTTTAGGTTATTGTTCTGGTGACGTTCTGAGGCTCCATTGGATTCCATGTATTGATGAAACTCATTGATTAGAGCAGAATTTGTAGAGTTAGATAACAATGCAATTTTGCTTATGGTAGTAGTCAGTTTAGTCGGCAATTACACTAATCTTCCTTTCAAGTGAGGTACTGTATAATACCTAGCTGAAGTATTTGAACCCATGTATATAATGGGCCCAAGGAGATATGAACCCTCTCTAAAAATGACCACAAGTAAACATAGTATATTATTATGCTGACTTATACTTTCTGGAAGGGTTCAGGTCACTAAAAAATTACCGCATAGAAATGAATCGAATGTAGTCAGTCAAGGTGCTGGAACATTTCTGCGTGAGGTTCCAATATTTCTTTCTTCGATTAACTTACAAAACTTCCCTCAAGTGGATATCCTCTCTCTTCCCAATCTTCTATTCCACCGGCATAGCGTCTGACGTTCTTATAACCCATACGTGTCAAAAGCTGATACCCAATTATACTTGCAATACACGATGTATTAAAACAGTAAATGATAATCTCATCACCAGGATTAAGTCTTTTCTTTGCATCCTCTATTTTGCTAATATTGATAGAGCCAGGGATATGTTTAGCATTAAATGCCCATTCACCTAATGCATTTACTAGTTTGAATTTATCTCCAC
>DASQRW010000072.1:0-3563 GCA_035642715.1 Nitrososphaeraceae archaeon
GTTTTTCTAAGCGAAAGACCTGAAAAGTATAATTGTAACGCGTATATCATATATTTGGAAGGTGTCTTGTTTCTTTTATTATTAAGCGTAAGAGATGTAAGACATATGCAGCTATAGGCTTAATGCTAAGTAAACAGAGCCGATAAGCACCTCGAAGAGTTTATTAAAGCAAAAATAAGACCATGACAATGCCCTAAACTACTTGATGGGGATAATAGTGCGACGGTCGTCCAGTTTGGTCTAGGACATCAGATTGCCAATCTGGTAACCCGGGTTCAAATCCCGGCCGTCGCATTTCTCCTGTTATATGAACCTGAAGATTTACCATTTATAGTTGGAATTGTATCTTAAGATTTTGAGTATGATTAAAGATTATCTATTATATGGAAAAATATAATCACCTTAATAATATAATAATATTTCTAACTTAATTTTCGGTTTTTGTTTTCTTTTTCTCATTATTATGGTGCTTGGCGCGGCGCAATGTTAAATCATCTACAACCTACTCCCCTTGGCCACCGCACGCACAATAACCCAACTCATCTATCCTTTTTTCGCAGATAGGACATCTGTCACCATATTCGACCTCCCATGCATGCTTACCATACATTTGAAAATGGATATCAATTTCAGTTGGTATTATATTATTGTCAATATTGCCCTCATTTTTATCATTGCTATAGTTATGGTCTTTAATAGAAGCATTTTCACAATTTGTATTCATAACATTCGTGATGCTACAATGCTCTACCTTCTTATTTCTGCCATTTCTGTTATCCATCATAGACAACATAAAGATTAAGCTGTATTTATTAGATATAGCGGCTTTCATCTGTGTATCTTCTTGTGTTTTTCGCATTAGCTTTAATTATTCTTAGTGCATTTTCTGCTGCCTCCTTTTTAGGAAGCTGAATCATGAAGATATTTGAAGTATTCTGAGGATAAGAAGCGTTTGAAGCGATGCCAATTATTCCTGTTCTCGTTAGAGATTCAAAGAATTCTAATATATCATTTGCATATAGAAGATAATTCTCCTCAATATCCATATTAAGAAAATTCAGTTTAACATCCACAAAAACATCTTGACCGTCATGGAATACATTTAGTAATGTATCGACTGCTAATTTTTTTCCATAAATGGAGCGCATAAGTTCTTGGAACCTATTTGGATTTATAAGGATACAAGGTATCTTCTGTCCGTTAAAATCTATTAGAGTAATCCCTTCTCTATGCAAATTCTTTAAAAAATCTTCAAGGGTCTCAAATCTTCTATTTTTTGCCATACTAAATAAATAAATAAATAAATATTGCAATAATCCCAGAGAGTTATTATTGATTCTCTCTGAGTGTTTCAAGAAAGTAATTTTTTAGATCTATATTACTTTGCATTTTCTTATAAAGATATTCATGAGTCTCGCACAAGTAAAATGGCATTTGGTTTACTGATTCTATAATGTTGTAGTTGCTCCTTTCTTTTACAAGTTCCAGCTGGACTACAAAGTCTGCATCTTCACCACATATGTTGCATCGAAATACATCATAATAGGGATTTTCAAAATTTTCGTCACTTTTGTCGTTTGTTCCTTCCTTGTCCACAGCGCAACGATCGTAATTCTCTCTTAAATAAGTTTGGAGTCTTAAATTAATGCGATACTATAATTATATTAATTAACAAAGTTTTATGGATTTTGCTAGCATTAAAGCACGATTCAAGTCGTCATGTAGTATTTCATTATTTTTGTATTTACTGCTAAAGTAAATTAAATCAGTCATTTTGCATCGATCAATATTAACCACTGTCGTTCCGTCACTTCCGCTATTAGTTTTTGCATTAGTTAATATTAGTAATTTATCTGCAAAACCAACAGATTTCACTGTATTAGAAATCTGATCGAAATTCTTGGTATGATCTTTGTTTATCACTACAGCAACAGCTACCTTAGTTCCTGATGTATCATTATAAATAACATCAATTCCAGAGGCTCTTCCATTTGTAGCTTCAAATTTAGCAACGCTTCCCATGTCGTGGGCATAGTTTAAGAGGTTTTTTACTGCATCACGAACGTCTGATTCCAGCATTTGAATATCATTAGAAGTGCTTCTGATTTTTATAAAATCCGACAATGGAACACCCATTATACTTCCTCTAATTCTTAACCCTGGATGAGTGCTTTTGATTGTATCATCTATGGCTTTTTCGTCAATAATTCGTGCGTTTCTTTTTGAAGCATTTTCTGTTGCGTGATATAATATATTAGTCATTGATCTTACGTTTCTAAAATCAGGGAATTCATCATAAATTACTTTTATCTTGGCTGACAGGTCATTTTCATCTTGTAATTTAAAACATTTTTGAAGATCGTAATGTCTTACATATTCGAGTATGATATCAAGTATCTCTTCCAATGTGTTTGAACCTGCTAGATCGATTTTGTAGTTTGCTTTTTCTAACCTATCAAAAATAGAACCATCTTCTTTTCGTATCTCTTCATATGACGAAGGTGTCAAAATTAACATTAATACAGTCGAAGGCAAGTGAGCATTAATGATCGCCTTAACAAAATCTAATGATTTTTTATCAGAGTCAAATTCATCAATTTGAAGAATAGTCAATTTCTTTAAAAATTTTAGATTCAGATTAGCCATTGCTGATATGCTGGTAATAATATCTTCCATGTTTCTAATATTATAAGCATCATCTCTAAATTTTCCTCTGATTATTAATTTCATAACATATACCTCAGCTGCCGAGAATTCTCCTATTAACATCTGATTCATTGCAGAATAGTTTGGAACCATTGTCCCATCCAAAATCTGTTCTGCCTTATTAGAGATACTTTTCCTTGTGATAAAATCAACGAGCCCATTATTGAAAAATTTCTTTGCTCCCTTATTATTCTGTTCTGCCTTGTTTTTAAGATAATAAACAATCGCTTTTCTTAGGCTGTGAATATATTCTTTATCAAGACCCCTTAGCATTGCTCCATAAAGACTATGTATGTCCCGTGGAAAAACTTGGGATAGGTCAACGTATGATATAACAGCATTATTGCATATCTTCTGCAATCCTCTAATGTGCAAAGCCAAGTGTGTCTTTCCGGATCCAACATCTTGGATTAGAGTAATTAAACGAAAATCCTTGTCGGTTGCACTACCAGTAACTTTAGAATTCAAATCATCAATACATGATAGCACAGCAATCTTTGCTTCCTTATGTCTTCTCCCTCCTAAAACCTGGGCATCGATTAGGGTCGGTGTCGGACTACTAGGATATGGATTTTGTGCTAAACCATAAGGATACACTAGATACACCTCACAAATCCATGAAGCAGACCTCTAACAGTCAGTCCCTCATAACCACCTGTAGATAATTCGTATTTATCATGGTACAAATTTGTTAATTGCTCAACAAAACTGTAGAAAACTTCATTTGATACGTTATGTTTTTTGCAGAACTCATTTCTCACTTTTGATAGTTCGACCCAGCCAATGGAACTAGAATGATTTCCAATAGCCAGATCAAATTCGTTTTTGAATGTATCTAATTGCATTGCTGGTTCATT
>DASQRW010000073.1:0-62206 GCA_035642715.1 Nitrososphaeraceae archaeon
GTGCATCAGGTCCTTTGTTTGGAAAGGGTACAGGTGAATAGAAGTACATATGAGCCTTCTCTAAATTATCCTTATGCTGTTCTACCAGTGTCTTTTGCGCCATTTGCTCCAATGTAATGTCTTTACCATTTCTGCTACAGATCTCATTTATTGCTTGTATTTTGTCGATGTCTATAAAAGTAAGGTATAATTCTTTCTTGTCCTCTCTGTGCCATACTTTACCCACAATAATTGCCATCCCTTTATTGAAGGCTCCTGTCGCCTTCCATTCGTTATGAACCTCCTCAGGAATTGGTTTATTCTGCCACGGCGCCCATGGTATCGATGTTGTTTTATTCTGAGTGTCTGCAGGAATTACATTAACACCTATATTATAGTGCCAGAAATCAGCCCATCCATTATAATCATCTAACGGTCGGCTGTTTGAATTACTTGACATCATTAACTCCTTTTTGATTTTCTAAAGCGATCTTTACTTGTTCACCAATAATCTTCTGATCATACTTGTGAACGTGTATAATCTTGCTTTTACCTGATGAGTTGTAGTCATACTCTTTGTATCGATATATGAAGCCCTTTCGAACTCTGACTGCTTTAAAGAGCCCTTCCTTTTGTATGTTTAAGATTATTGATTTATCTTCATACACCAAAAGAATTGTTAATCCTTTTCTTTCAAATTTGATTACTCCATATTGTTTTGGTTTCTCTGCTACTTCAAAATCAATGAGCGAAGACACCTATTCGGTCACCTCCAGAATTTTGGCTTTGTTGTTGTTATTCTTCTTCCCCTGAAGAAGTTCTGGAAATATGTCGATAAATGTCCTCACTCTTTCAAAATTTGGCCTGCAGCTATGATCGCAGCCACACTCAGGACAAATCCTATCAGAACATGACATCAGAAAATCGTTATCAGAGACCATCAACTCCTCTTCGATATTGTCTATTTGACTCGGTTTTCGTAATGGTTGCTCCTGTGTTTCTTTGTCGACATAGGCCATAGTCATGATTTTCCTACCTCTTCAGCTATTCCATGTTCCTTCAAATCGACAGCACAAATGTTACAGAATTGTCCTACCTTGTGAACAAATTTTATTTTAAGATACGTCTTGACTTCATTTGGAGAATTCTTACAAGCACAAAGTATTTTAGAAGTAGTTGTGACATTATTCATGTCTGCAACCCCCTTCTAATGGTGTGTTGTGATCGGCAACAGACTGATGAGAGTGACCAGCTCGAGAATCAGTCTGTTGTTGTTTTAATATCTTCAGCATTCCAGTGACTACGTCGTTGAACGAATCTCCTGCTTTACCAAGTGACTTGAGGAGAATATAGTTCTCTTCGCTGATTGCGATTTGCTTTAATTTTAAAAGCATTTTAACACTTTATAGTATGAGAGGATTAATAAACTAACTGAATTTTACAATAAAGTATATACAAAATTAGAAATCACCTATTTATACCTTTCATATTATATAATTTTGATAGAATAAACTATATTATTTACTACATTTTAATACTATTATTTACTATATTTTAATACTATTAACTCAGAGAAGTTTGTAAGTATAACAATTATAGAAACTCCTCAACAACTAATGATTCGCTTTCTTGTAATACCCTGACTCTTTCTCTTTCTGATTCTCTAATGTTTCATTGTAAGCATCATATATCAATACCATCCTGTATTTTGCAAAGAAACTTAATCGGGTTTGTTTAAGATGCAATAAGAGATTTATGTAAGGATATTAAGCATTCAGTAATATTTCTGTGATTGAAATCTGGTCTGAAATAATGTTTTGCAAATACAGACTTTGCAATTCTTCCTTGTAGGAGATCTATAATCTCTGGTTCAATTCCGTTATTTCTAAGGTGAGTAGCAAATATCTTTCTACAAAATGCCATATTCATATGAAGCCCTTTACGCTTTATCGATAGTCTAAGAGCATTGTAGCTATGATCAGCAGCTTCTCTTGCTAGACATAAAATTGTATCATTAACAATACTTATGTACGCCTTCTTAGTCCTCCTAATAAAGATAGACGGGTATTTGTAATGCTCTAAAATGGTATTGTCTTTAAGATAATTATTGTCAGATTCTTTATTATTATTATGTAATATCTTGATACTTTGGATAGCCTCTTCTGGCCTAAGACCAGTTAAGGCATTAAATAAAAGAATATTTCCATATGATTGCGGTAACTTTGTAAGTGCATCTTTGAGCCATTTTACCATTGAACTAAAGTCGTGATCAGCATTGGTGATATTCTGAAATACCTGAACTGCATCTTCATTTGACCATTTTAGCTGATGCCGCTGAATAATGGACTTCCATATGTCATAACAGCCCAAGTATTTGGATAACGCTGCCAAAGCTTTCATCGCATGTATTCTTTTATCATTAGATAATATCAAAAGCTCTTGAGCATTAGCTTCTGTTAATACATGATAGTATTTCTTTGAATATAACAACCTGGATTTAGCAGTATGCTTATTGTGAATAGTTAAGAGATACTCTTGGTGGAATTTGACCCAAAATTTATCATTATCATCTATACCATTATCATTTGAGGCTTGGTAGCTCAGACTGGTAGAGCGTTGCCTTGGTGGTGGCCTTACTGTATACGGTAAGGATCTTACTGTATTTGGTAAGGGTGTATTAACTGACGATAATGACGAAAAGGCAGATTCTTCCTTCTTTTGGTCAAAGGAGTGAGCCTTGGCCGGGATTTGGACCCGGGACCTTTGCCTTACCAAGGCAACGCTCTACCAGTCTGAGCTACCAAGGCGCCTATGATTCAGTAAGAGTATACATTTTCACTAATTTGTATTCTATAGATTATAGGAATAATTAACCCATAATCGGCGAACTAACTAATTTGCTATTATTTGTATTTATTAACCTAGCTATCATTAGTTTTTCGTCCATCTTATTATATAATGTAGTTGAATGGTAAAGTAAATAAAATAACAATCTAAAGTGGTATTATATTTTCTTTTTCTCAATCCAAATACGCCAGTATCGTATTATAATGAAAGAGTCTGTCTTAGATCGCTTGTAAATAGAATTAGGATATTTATCGTGTAAGGTTTAATTACAGTATCCAAATAAACTTGAACAATAAATAAAGCGGGGGTTGTAGAGCCTGGCCAAATAGGCTGAATATAGAATTGGAGACGCGGGACTTAAGATCTTGAAATATGGGTGATCCCGTCCCTTAGGGGTTCGTGGGTTCGAATCCCACCCCCCGCATCTCATAATTCTGCTGATTTTGCCTGAACTCCAGCACTGTATTGATAAAGTGTCTGTGGAGCCTATCATCCCCCGATAATTCTGGATGGAAAGCAGTTCCGATAATATTCTTTTGATTTACAGCAACGATTTTATCATTAAATTTGGCTAAGACATCAACTCCATTTCCAAGTTCAGTTATAACTGGAGATCGTATGAAAATACCTTTGTATAGGTCATTACCCAGAATTGGTATATAAAGATCAGTTTCAAAAGAATCATTTTGTCTTCCAAACGCATTTCTCTCTATCACAATATTCAGATTTCCTATCAATTGTTGCTTTGTCTCACCGACTACTCTGTCGTAGGCACGTTTTGAAAGCATAATCATTCCAGCACATGATCCCATTGCAGGCATACCAGTGGAAATGCGTCGCTTAATCGTCTGAAATGTCGCTTCATGTACTCTAACTAGACTACTAATTACAGTACTTTCTCCTCCAGGTATTATCAAGCCATCAACTTGTTCTATTTCCTCAGAGTAGCGAACAGATATTGCACTCCCTCTTACTTTCATATTCTGTAGTGCTTCATTAGTGGCAGCAATATTTTCTTCAATGTCACCTTGAACTGCTAATATCCCGATGATTATTTCGTCCTTCAAGTTGAAGGTCCTCGTTCTTGCATCTTTAATTCGAGGTTCTTTGTATCAAGTCCAAGCATAGATTTTTTCTCATCAACCATTTTCTGCGCTTCCATAACAATCTGTGGATTATCATAATATGTAGTAGCAAGAACTATTGACCTAGCTCTTTGAGACGGGTCAGTTGCTTTAAAGATACCAGAACCAACAAAGACACCATCACATCCAAGATTCATTAGAAAGGCTGCATCTGCAGGGGTTGATATTCCACCTGCCGCAAAATTTACTACAGGTAATCTGCCCAGACGTGCAGTTTCTTCAACGAGCGGAAATGAAACGTTCAATTCTCTCGCAGTCTTAATTAACCCTTGATTATCCATATCATGATACATTGAACTAATATGACGAATACTATTATTCACCATTTTCATATGGGTGACTGCTTCAGCAACGTTACCAGTACCTGGTTCGCCTTTTGTTCTAATCATGGCGCACCCTTCTTCTATTCTTCTTAATGCCTCGCCAAGATTCTTTGCTCCATTTACAAATGGTGTTGTATAATCCCATTTCCATATATGACTGACCTCATCTGCCGGAGTTAAAACTTCACTTTCGTCGATCATATCAACTCCCGTTACTTCAAGTACTTTAGCCTCCCAAACATGACCAATCCTGCACTTTGCCATAATAGGAATAGTAACAGCATCCATAATGTCCTGAATTACCTTAACACTTGCTGTTCTAGCAACTCCTCCAGCCTTTCTCACGTCATAAGGTAGTTTATCCAATACCATAACAGCAACTGCGCCAGCATCTTCTGCAATTTGTGCTTGTTCGACATTAGTAACATCCATTATTACTCCATGCTTCTGCATATGAGCAAAACCACGTTTAACCAGAGTAGTGCCTCGAACGATCTTTGTATTTTCTAATTTACCTAATTTGATGCCCTTGGGCTCAAGTTCATTTGCCACAAGAGATATTGTCATAATTTAATTTCTTAGTTCGCTCTATATAGACATTAGTTTTTCTTGCTTTTCGACTTTAGTTTTATTATTGTTATTAATTAGCTATGAGACAAAATATGGAAATGTGTAAAGTATATTACTTTGAAGATATCACCAGTGTTATATTAAATTGTCAGATAATGTTAAACAACAGGTTTCTAACGATGATGGAACTAGCTGCGATTATTGTGGCAATCCACTGGAAGCCTGTATGTGCGTATGTCCTTATTGTGGCGAATTAAATGGTTGTGAATGTTGCCTGTTTGATGCCGTAACTGGCGGTGGCTAAAAAATAATTTAAAATTACGTTTTATTTTCTAAATGATTAAAAGCACGTTTTGCGGAAATCAATCTAGATGACTATATCAAAAACTACTAATTCTTTAACATGGGTTATTGGAGGAGCTCAGGGAAGTGGAGTAGACTCTGCAGCTAATATCTTCTCACGAGCCTGTGCACAGGGCGGCTTGCATATCTTTGGAAAGCGAGAATTTTACTCTAATATTAAAGGTGAACACAGTTATTTTACGGTAAGAATATCAGAAAAGCCAATTCGATCTCATGTTGATAATATCGATATACTGGCATCCTTTGATGCTGAAACAGTATTTAGACATGGAGATAAAGTAACAGACGGCGGAGCCATAATTTACGATTCAGAGTTAGTCAATACCGCTATTCACGATGTCCCTACTATTGATGAAACTGCCTCTGAAAGAATATCTAGAATACTGGAAAAAGCTGGTAAGCCGCTGACTATTCAAGGGATGCTGGATTATGCTAAGGATAATGGAGCTCTGCTCTACAAGATGCCATATCTTAAGGTACTAAAAGAATTTGCAGAAAAGATCAATGATACCTCTCTGAGCAAATTTACAAGAATGGTAAATGTTATGGCTTTATCAGCATCAATGGCAATTTTAAATTTTGATTCTGAGATACTGGCAAAAGCAATAAGACATGTTTTTCGAGCAAAACCCAAAGTCGCTGAGATCAATATCTCTGTAGCCAATTATGCTTATAATTATAGTAAATCAGAATTTGATCCATCTGAAGTTAGGTTCATTATAAGATGTAGGCAGCCTTCTGCAGAGATAATACTGGCGCAGGGAAATCAATCATCTGGTTTAGGAAAGATCGTGGCAGGCTGCAAGTTACAAACATATTATCCCATAACTCCAGCAAGCGATGACAGCGAATTTTTAGAATCTAATCAGATAATTGAGCAGAGAAATGGTCATAATGGTTCTCTAGTAGTTCTTCAAACTGAAGATGAAATAGCTGCTATTGCGATGGCAATAGGAGGGGCTTTAACTGGGGTGCGTTCAGCCACTGCAACTTCAGGACCTGGCTTTTCGCTAATGACAGAAGCATTGGGATGGGCCGGGATGAATGAAGTTCCATTGGTTGTCTCATTATATCAACGGACCGGCCCCGCTACTGGCCTTCCAACTAGACATGAACAAGGCGATTTGTTATTTGCAGTAAATGCAGGACATGGAGAATTTCCAAAAATTGTTTTTGCTTCTGGAGATATTGAAGAAAGTTTTTACGACACCATAAAAGCATTCAACTTTGCAGAGAAATATCAAACGCCGGTCATACATATGCTGGACAAAGCCATAGCAAACAGCATAATGACATGCAAAATATTCGACCCATATAAAGTTACACTAGATAGAGGACAATTATCAGAAAGTGTTGCTCCATCAACAGAGACAGGTATTGCTGGTCACTATTTGAGATTCAAGTTAAGTGAAAATCCGATTTCTCCCCGCATACCCCTTGGGACTGAAAATGGAATATTCTGGAATACAGGAGATGAACACACGGAAGAGGGTCATATTACAGAAGATCCAGAAATGCGTCTTAAAATGATGAATAAACGAATGAGTAAACTAGATGTTGCCTTAAATGAAATATCCAATGAAGACAAAGCAATAACCTATGGCGAAGATGATCCATTAATGGGTTTGACAATAATAAGTTGGGGTTCGACCAAGGGTGCAATTTTAGATGCAATGGATCGATTGTCATATGAGGGGAAAAAAATCAAATTCGTTCAGCTAAGATTGATACATCCATTTCCGACCGAAGTAGTAGAAAAAATGCTAGTCAATACAAAAGTCTTAGTAGATATTGAGATGAATTATTCATCACAATTGGGATTACTTGTAAAACAGAATCTGAAGCGCGAGATTAACTATAGTATTGTAAAATACAATGGCAGGCCAATGTCTTCAAGTGAGATTTATAATGCTATAATGCATATAATAGATGGAAACGCATCAAGGAGAATTGTGTTAGAAAATGGCACTTAAATTAGCAGACTACAAAACAGACACACATAACGATTGGTGTCCTGGCTGTGGAGATTTCGGCATATTAAATGCTATTCAAATGGCTTTATTCGATATGCAAATTCCTCGTCATCGCACCGCAATATTTTCGGGTATAGGCTGTTCCGGTAAGACACCCCACTTTATCCATACATATGGAATACACACATTACATGGCAGAGTTTTACCATTCGCGCAAGGCGCAAAGTTGTCTAATCCGGAACTAGAAATATTGGCTGTAGGAGGAGATGGCGATGGTCTTGGAATTGGTGCTGGCCATTTTATAGGTGCAGGTAGAAGAAATGTAGATATGGTTTATATAATATTCAATAATGGAGTCTACGGTCTAACAAAAGGTCAAGCTGCGCCTACTTTAAAATTAGGTATGAAAACCAAGTCCCTTACACAACCCAATGTGAATAATTCTGTTAATCCAATATCTCTTGCTTTGGTGGCAGGATTTACTTTCATTGCAAGAGGATATTCATACGATGTCAGACATTTAAAAGAGATCATCAAAAAAGCAATTGAGCACAAAGGTCTTGCTTTTTTGGATGTTTTGCAACCGTGTCCAACTTATAACGACATAAATACAAAGGAATGGTACCAAGGATTAGACAATATTAACCCAGAAACGAATAAGCAGATCCCAAGAACATACAAGATAGAGGAGACAGGATATGATGGCGTAGTACATGAAGTAGAGGATATTAATGACAAAATGGCACAGGTAATTGAAAAATCGAATGAATGGGGCAACAAAATACCTATAGGTATATTCTATCAAAATGAACATATACCAACTTATCAAGAGAGAATACTTGCTAGAGTATCTGACTATACAGAAAACCCACCATGTAAACAAGCTATATCAGATGAGAATAACAAGTCAATCTTTAGTATAGACAAGCTTTTAGCAGAGCTAAGAGTTGACAATTGAAAAATTAAAAAATATCTGTCAAAACTAAATAATTATTTAAAACTAATTTTATTATATTATATTATATTATTTACGATTTGATAATAATTTCTTGATAATTAATAATTTAGAATTTGAAAATAAAAAAAGGAAGGAAGGAAGGGAGACTATCTCAGTCCCATTTACTCCATGCAGCCATCCACCTGTATGTCCACGTATTCAATTTAGCACCTAAAGCTGCTATAGGCACGCTCAGCACCGCTCCTGCACCGGAACCTAACGCAACAGGACTATTGTAGAATTTTCCTACCTGAGGTTCAATGGGAGTCATATAGGGAGGAAGGGTAGGTCTTGGATATTTGAATGCCATTTCCAGAGGATCCCTTATCAACAAAAGATTTATCATATTGAACAACGGCAGCGACAGTCCGACGAGCGTTCCTCCGATAATTATTGCGGCATGTTTGTTGCGCCGTGTTGCCCAATACGTCAAGTCCAATAACATTGCTGAAGGTATCCAAACTGGCACTGTGATGAAGTCATAGGGGTATCCTAATGCAAACCATGCACCCTTCGCAACCCAGGTATATATTGTCATGATGGTAGCATAATATGTGGCCGTTCCGGGGACTCCAGTAAAGAGCATGTAGTATATTGCTCCTACAACTAACATTGTAGATTGCGAAACTGAAAATACTACAAATGAAGTCCAAGCCCAATCAGTGTAGAAAATATAGTCGCCTGCATTAATAGTCAGAAGTGTACTGTTTACAGCAACTACAACAATGAACAGATAGTGCGTTGTACGTCTAAGCCAGACCATTACCAACCTACTCTTTTAGGTAATATATAAAATTTTATATCGGATCATACCATTCAAATGCGATACCATAGTCTTAATTCTTCTGAAATGAGTTCGGTGATTTTTGAAAGAAGATTCTAAATAATAATAATTATTTAATTAGAATAACAGTATAATAAAAATAAAATAAAACGAAATAGAAAAGAAGAACTCTTAGGCGCGAACTGGTTTTTCCATTGCTAGCTTCCAAATGAACATGAATCCTAAAGCTTCAATTACGGTTAAGACAGAGAGTGCATATATACCACTTGGTAACGGATATGCCCAAGGATAAACTGTGACGCCAACATAAACTCCGCCTGCGGTCGCTATCCAGCAAAGCGCAAATCCTAAGATATATACACCTTTCATGTTTTCAACTCTACGGCCAATCATACGCTCAATATCATCTCTACGCTCGCCACCACCCGCACCTTCCTTTGGTCCTCCGGGGCCCCATCCTTTTGGTAAAGTCATTTGATAATAACATCAAAACATGCCCTTTTAAATTTTGCTATTGATAGCATTTATAGAAAAAGTTTTCATATACAATTGTAAAGATAATGTCATAAACGGGACAAACATAATTGCTACTCATATCTTCACAATAACTATACATAGTGTGTATCTTTTTTACATAAGATAGATGTTATTTAATGATACATGTAACTCATTGCTAATGTTCAGATTCAGATATATGCTACAAATCTAATGAAATGGTAAAATTTGTTATTTGATTGTTTGAATAATTAAAGAAAAAAAATTTGGACCAGTCTGAAATCTTAAGTGACCGATTTTATCTCTTATGGGATAGATCTACTGTAAAGCTTGCCTTCTAATGCTAGCTTGTACATTTCGGCCACATACGGATTCTTTGCTGGTGTTTCTGCACCAAGTTCTACCATACGTGCATAAACTCTCACAACGTATGCAAGAGCACCCATGAAAGCCACGACGACTCCCATGTTGAACATCCAGTGGTTAGGAACTGCGAATATTTCCTCTACAAACCAGAAATGCCACATTTCGTTAATTCCAATAGTGAACATGGTTGCTAAATAACCAATGATGGTTATTTTCAAACCTGTGTTCATAGAGTTGTTTGGACCTCTAAGAATTGGTACTCTTCTATCATACATTGCTACGAAGCCCCATCCTAGTGGCAGAGCAACGAAGTGACTATATAACCACCAATGTGCCGGTGTAAATGCACTATCTCTGATAGCTGTCTGATGCAGTGATCCATCGACAAAGTTGTCTACCTCGACTGATGCTGCGATTGAACCCAGCATGACAATCATAATATAGATTTTCTTTAGTCGTTGGATTTCTACTTCTTTTGGTATTAGTGCTGGCATTTGTGCCATTGTCGTCAATATCATTTTGACTGATCTGCTATATAAACTTGTTATTTGCATTTACATCGACTTTCTTATATTAATTATATCCAATTATTTTATTATTATTAAAAAATACAGAAATTAACGATGATTTTAATTATTCTGTTGATATGCTTACGATTATCTTCATTGATAATCATAATTGATTATCTTTTATTTTTTACTGTGTGGGTGGTATAGCAAAGCATATATCTTTGTCCTTCCACCTATGCCTAGATATACAGATATGAGTAAAAGCACGACCTTAATCGTCACGGCTCTTGCGTCAGTCATGGTACTATATATAGCATTTGCGTTCATACCGGTCGCAGAGGGTCATGGTGTGCAGGCACAGCTTCAAAGTAGATTCGTACGTATTCAAGATGAAGCTTTTTCGGCTCAAACGCTTCAAACTGGTGATGAAATAACAGTAACGGGCGAACTACAAAGCCTGGTAAATAGACCTCTAAGAGCATGGATCTCATTATTTAGTGAATCGACTAATGCAGGAAATAGATGGGAATTTGTTGCAAGAGATCCACCAGGAAATGTGTTTGAGATTCCTCCTCAAGGAACTATTCCATATGAATTAAGAGCAAAAGCACTTGAGCCTGGCATATACCATGTACACACACAGCTTAATATAGCCGGTGTTGGCCCAGGCCTTGGTCCTGGACAGACTGTACAAGTAAGTGGACAAGCAATCTTAAAGCCAGTTCCTTGGGGTAATGTATTCTATCAAGTAGTTCTTATTGGAGCAGGCCTCGGTATAACATTCGCTACAAGACCATGGCAAGTTATTTAGAAGAATAAATTCTTCCTCATTTTTATTTTTAAAACGATTTTAATTCTGTATTTGCAAGTCCCACGGTTATCTACTCTACTGGCATATCTTTAAAACTAACTATCAAGCGCTTTTTATCTCTTTATTGTTTTATAATAATGTCACTTATCATTCATATTAGGTTTTAGGCTTCAGTGCATAACTTACTATTCAGTCAAATTCTATCATACATAATAATCGCCTTAATTGCAATAATAGTTTTTTGTATTGAAGAGCAGAAATAGGAGAATGAACTTCCAGAGAAGATTTAACAACTGATCGCAATATTCATTTGTTGTTCTCTGTAGGAGAGATATATGTATTATAATTTTCAAGTTATGAATATTTTTGGAAACATTTCCAATTGTAACATTGTCTAGAGGATAAAATTGTAAAGTCGATTTCCATTTCTATGTCATACATAGAAAAGGATAAAAAAGTTAGGATTTATCAGATAAAAGTAGAAGAAAGATACAAAGAATTCTAATATTTCTTTGTATCCTTCTAGAAGATCATTTATAATTTACCAATGGTGTTTTTCATCCGGAATTAGACCGATTTGTTCACGTTCGAAGTATCTTTCTAGCTCTTGTGTCCATTTCTCCTTTGCAGAACCGCCACCAAGCCCCTTTTTCCGTAGCCAGAATGCGATGACACCTAACAGAAACACAGCGAATAACATAGTGCCGAAGATGTAGACCATTACATCATAGAACAGCGGGTCATACGATGGTCCTATTTGTCCAATCAGACTGTTAAACTTAGTATTTACCATTGCCATAACGCTCATGATAGCGCTCATTATCTTAGAGCAGATAAAATCTATGATATATACATTTTGGTTCGATAACAATCTTTTACAGAAGATTTTTTTGGTGCCGTACTATTAATCGTTACATAAAATCCTTATATGATCAATACAGCAATGACGTAATAATTATTTAATATAGAAAAACTGTGAGATATCATATTAACTCAAGGCATCGAGCCACGTCCTAGATAAAAGCTAATGAATAAGCCTACAAAAAAAGTTAGGAAGGGATTCTTTAGCACTTCTATTAGAAGTGGTACTTCAGTGATAGATGATATTTTTCTTTAATAAAAAGTAGTTGGAGGACTTAGCTTGTTGCTGCTTCTTTTCTTCCTGCTCTGCCTTTGACGAAGAAAGCTGCTGCAACGCCACCAAATATTGCTGTTAGGATAACTATCATAATCACTGTTTCACTTATGTTACTTCCCAGCATAGGTGTACCAGAACCATAAGCGCCAGCCGACTTGGCATTGGCAATTTTGTCTTTCGCTAGATTTAACTCCTCTTCAACGCTACTACCACCCGTAGCAGCTGGGTTGGTATATTGCCCGTATGCAGTCTCAAGCGCAGGAAAAACAAATGCAACACCCATCAGAAGTGCTATTGTGACTATAGCCAGTGAAATTGGCTTATTCATATCAAGTACATTTTTCATGTCAATTATTTAACCTTTATGTCTTCATCACAATATGAAATTAAGTAACATTTAGATACGTATTAAAATTTTTCATAGATGATATGGCACGAATTCATGCTCATACTCATGGTAAATCCCACTCTACTCGTCCAACTTCAAAGGATGTTCCCCCTTGGCTGACAGAAAGCCAAGAAAAAGTATCCTCATTAATAGTTGGATTGGCTAAGGAAGGCATAACGCCAAGTGAAATAGGATTACGTTTACGTGACGAATATGGGATACCTCTCGCTAAGCCTATTTTAGGTAGAACAATAGCAGATGTACTTGTAGATAATGACATCAAAAGAGATATGCCAGAAGATCTAGAGCACTTAGTCATGAAAGCTTTGGGTCTACAAAAGCATCTTAGAACTCATAATAGTGATCATAGAAACATCCGATCTCTGGAATTAATCGAATCAAAGATTCATAGATTATCCAAATACTATAAGAAAATAGGTAAGATTAAGAAAAACTGGAAATATGCCGCAGTTATCGCACAGTTAGAATAAGAAATTAGCATGAGTGATAAAGAAATCTATCAGGCTCTAAAGGCTTTTTGCGAGAAAATTGAATATATGGTTGAAAATGAGAAGGAAATTAGTATTATTAGCCATTTGGATGCAGATGGAATAGCTTCAGGAAGTATTATATCCTCAGCATTGGCCAGATTAGGTGCGAAATGTACTATTCGTACCGTCTCAGATATGACTTTAAATGTTCTAGAACAAATGCGCTATGAAAATCATGATTTTTACATAATTACAGACCTTGGTGGAGGCATGGCTAATGAATTTAACCAAGCCCTTGATAACAGATGGGTCATAATTGATCATCATCAAATTCCCGAACACGAAATATCAATTGTTGACAATAATCAAATCCTAAATGCTTGGAAATATGGCATAGACGGAGGTAAAGAGATTTCCGCTGGAGGAATGGCATATATGGTTGCGACCACGCTTGATAGAAAAAATAAGAATCTATCTCCAATTGCAATTGTTTCTGCACTTGCTGATAGACAAGACCAAGGAGAAAAAAAATCACTTTTTGGCCTTAATTCCGAAATAGTTAAGACTGCTCAGTCGCTTCGACTTATTAGTATGGATTTGGATCTTATGTTTACAGGACGTGAGACTCGGCCAATCCATGAAGCACTTGCCTATACTGCTTTTCCATATATCGAAGGTTTAACATGGGCTACGGAATCCTGTTATGCAGTCATAAAAAATGCAGGAATAAAAATGAGTAATAACGGACGATGGCGTGTCCTTTCCGAAATTTCTCAAGATGAGAAAAACATTATTTTAAATGCAATAGCAGAATATGTAGTCAATTCATCGAAAAATAAAGAAGTTAATATCATTGATAATCTGATAGGATATACATACACACTCATAAACGAAGATCAAAGAAGTCTACTCCGTGACGCACGGGAATTCTCGACCATGCTGAATGCATGTGGACGAATTCGAAAGGCAGGAGTGGGTATTGGAATTTGTATGGGCGATAGGAATGATCTATTAAATGAAGGCGAGAAGATAGTCACAAAATACAGAACAACCTTAAGAAACTATATATCTTCTATTTTTGTTGAAAAATGGCGCATGATTGATAACGGCAAGTCAATTTTCATTAACGGAGAGGGACTTTTGGCTGAAGACATGCTAGGAGCAATTTCATCTTTATTGAGTGGATCCCCAACTCTTGGTGGCCGACTTGTTTTTGTGAGAACCTTGACTAACGACGGATTCTATAAATTTTCCTCTAGAAAATCCCTAGGAAGTACATCAAAGTCAGATCTGGGTTTGATAATGCGATATTGTTCGGAATCTGTTGGGGGAAGTGGAGGCGGTCATTCATCGGCGGCAGGATGTAGAATTCCATCTGCACGATTGGAAGAATTTTTATCTGCAGTTAGGAACGCAATACTAGATGCCAAATTCACAGCCGCTTCTTGAAATAACTGTTATCATAGAATTAAACTTCTCAAATCAATCTGAAAGAGATGCAATCATGAAGGCATTGATACCAGATAATATAAACTTTCCAAAAGGCTTATCTATGGACATGAGTTCAAAAGGTAACACTGCTATCTGTATCAAATTTTCCTCGTGTACACAAATTGAGACCTTGATCAATACTGTGGATGAAGTTTTACAGGATATTTCGCTTGCAAAAAAAGTGATAATTGATGCTTGACTCAAAGTTACTGAAACAAAATCCAGAAGTCATAATAGATATGCTAAAGAAAAGGAAAATAGAGTTTCCAATTAACGATCTAATTTCCCTAGATAAGAGACGACGTGAAATAATTGTAGAAATGCAGCACGTCAAACATAAGAAGAACACTCTTTCACATTCTATTGCCTCCAAGAAAAAAGAAAAGGCTAATTCATCATTAGAAATATCGGAAATGAAAGATATAGGAAACAGAATTATCAGTCTCGAGAAAGAAAAGAGTATAGTTGAATCGCAATTTAACCTTCTCATGAGATGTCTTCCTAATATTATCGATCAATCTGTTCCAATTGGAAATAATGAAAACGACAATGTCATCTTACAGCATCATGGAAAAATTAAGAATTTGGACTTCAAGCCTAAGGATCATGTTGAAATTGCAACTTCTCTGGATCTGGTCGATATGGAAAGAGCTGCAAAAATATCGGGTGCGAGATTTTACTTTTTAAAAAAAGAATTGGTAAGTATGAATTATGCCTTAATTCTCTTTGCACTAGATTTTTTATCTGATAAAGGGTACATACTCACTCAGCCTCCATATATGATTAGAAGAAGTGCTATCGAAGGGTCTGTAATACTGGAAGATTTTGAACAAGTGATTTACAAGATTAATGAAGAGGACCTATATATGATTGGAACTTCTGAGCATGCACTGGCGTCAATGCATATGAATGAAATTTTAAATGGTAAGCAGCTACCAATCAAATATGCGGGTATTAGTCCTTGTTTTAGAAAAGAAGCCGGTGCTCATGGCAAAGATATGAAAGGAATTTTCAGAGTGCATCAGTTTGAAAAAGTAGAACAATTCATATACTCTCGTCCAGAAGATTCACAGAAAGAACATGAGAAGATGTTAACTATAACTGAAGAATTTTATAATATAATTGGCATTCCTTACCGGACAGTGGTTCTATGTTCAGCAGACTTGGGCAAGATTTCAGCCAAAACATATGATATAGAGGCATGGATGCCAGGACAAAGTGCTTATAGAGAGATAGTTTCATGTTCAAACTGTACCGATTACCAAGCTCGTAGACTCGGCATAAGATTTAAAGACAAGACAAATGAAGAAACTAGATTAGTTCATACTCTAAATAGCACGTTAGTAGCGACTGAGAGAACTATGGTAAGTATTTTGGAAAACTACCAGACCTCAAATGGAGAGGTTGAAATTCCAGATACTCTTCGAAAGTACATGGGAGACATGAAGAAAATCAAGATTTAATATTTTAATATTATCATAGTCATTGTACTAATAATAATAATATATCCTGTTAGTCAACGCCAAACTTTCTATTTGTCAATTCATATGACGAGTATATTTAGATAATAAACCTCAAGAGATCAAAGCTGGGAAGTATCAATGCTACAATAAAACTTGACTAAAGTCTAAAAATCGATCTGATAATAGTAGCAAAAACTTGTCTATAGGCTAAAAGCAGACAAAGATAGAGACGTACACTAACTGCAATAATAATAACAAAGCGAGCCAAAAATAGTGACTACTATCTCTAATCAACATCAGAAGACAATAGTACCCTATAGCCAGCAAGACCATATGAAATTTTAAAATAGATAAGTTATGCGGCTAATTCATATTACAATTCAATTCAACAATAATATTTTCATCTAAAAAGTACAAGTTACCTTTAGCAAAATAGTCATATTCATATCATCGCACAACCTAATGGTGTTAGGGTATACTCGCACAACAATCCATGCATGAAAAAAGAACAAAATGTTTATGAAACGGATGCTTTGTAATATTCAACTTTCAGAACGCGTGTTTATACAATAACAATATTGATCTAAAAACCTCAATGAATTTTGAGGTGAGTGGCCTTACTAATAATGAAATGTGATGAAGTAGGAAAAATATTTTCACTTCACTTTTAGCAAGATTGCATATGAAGAATCTGTCAAAGTGAAGTGTATTGAAATAGCAAAAGAATTCAGGGAGTACGGCAGCGGCGGCGGCCATGGAGGAGGTGCTGCTGGCAGATTCCTAAATTCCAAGCCTCAAGAATTAACAAATGAAGAGGAAACTATAATTGAACAAATATTTTAGGCTGTTTCCAATTACATTAACAAACCTCAAAGGGTTAGGTAGCTGGAAAAAGACATAAATCAGATGGGGCTTTAAATTCAATACAACATCAGTTAAAAATTAGTTGCAATGACTTTAATATTAAGAATTGAATCTTTCACATTATAGCATTGCGGTTGCACCAACAAGTAGCTTGATGATACAGACTATTAGTATGTCTAAAATAGAAATCTTATAGTAGCAGAAATGTTTTGAATGAATATAATTCAAGGGATTAGAAGTCAGAACCTTCTCAGGATCTTGGGTTTTAACATTTCCGGATGGTTCTTAAGTCCCACCACTAAAGAGAGAAGATTTTCCTTATCTTGAGGGAAAGTACCACCCAACGAATAAATATTAGATGCATGATTAGCCCTAAATATTACTGGTGTGGATACATTGATATTTGATATTAATCTTTCAAGTTCGTCCAATATCTCCATGTCCTCTAATGAGATAAATGGCTCGTTAAACTTCGTCATAAACTCATTAAAAATTTCCTCTTCAAGATGTAATGTTAATGCTCCGAGGTAATCAGGGACAATTTCATTTATTACTCTACCAGTATCAAGTGTATGCTCATAAGTATAGGTTTTTCCACCTATGCCTAGGATTATCATGCAGGATAAAATATAGCCGTGTCTTTTCGCCCTTTGACAAGCCTGAATAATTCCTTTGCTTGTAGCGCCTTTTGTCACCTTCTTTAAAAGAATATCATTTCCGGTCTCAACTCCTACATAGAACATCCCTAATCCAGCAGATCTAAGTCTGTCTAATTCATCATCCTTCTTCTGCAATAGATTCTTTGGCATTGCATAGCATGATATTCTTTCTATATTTGCAAACTTGCTCCGTAAATAATTCAGAATTTGAATCAATCTATTGGTGGATAGGTTTAGCGCATCTCCATCTGCAAGAAACACCCTTCGAGTATCAGGATATGCATTTGCGGCGAGATCAATTTCCGTTTTTATCTCTTCCCATGGTCTTTCAATATATTCCTTTGTACGATACATGTTACAAAAGGAGCATTTGTTAAAGGAGCAACCTAATGTAACCTGAAATATCATTGAGTTAGCCTCAGAAGGTGGTCTATAAAGAGGATGATCATACATAATTTCCATTTTTATATACTATGAGTAAGATAACATATTACATTACATTTAACTTATACTATTTGGATCACCGATCGAATGATACGATAAAAATTATTCTTAAAGAGTTTGGGTCGGTTCGTCGCGAGATCTTCATTGCTTTGACTCAGTCTGGAGCAGCGAAATCTTACCTCATCCCCGTGTATAGCTATATGAACTACCATTAAAGTGTATTTGGATCAACATTTTAGGAATTTGTCCGATAATAAAGTGCCTTTGACTATTTTGCTATTAACAGAATTAAGCCATTCTCAAGAAGGATGAGAATATCACAGTTGTTAAGATTCCCTTACTCGACAGCCGCGCCATTCACTTTGTCTATCATAGATAGTTAATAATACTTATAGATAGACATTGTCCAGTATTTTTTGAATATGTCTTCGTAACTTCTTTAATGTACCTGAAATGACAATCGTAACAAGTGGCGGATCGATTAAAGCTATTGTTGGCAAGATATTATCAATATGTTGTAGAAGACAGCTTATGATAATAATATTTTTTTGTTCTGATCGAATCAATCTTATAGAAGATAATTCAGTTGAAATATGACCAAAAAGTTCGGAATTTCGTTTTGTGATCGAGTTAAGTATACTAAGCTCGTCTCTAATATTATCATATGGATGTACACTATGCAATATTGCCAAATATCGACGTTTTGCCCTACGCTTAAGCGTTCACAAACACCATCCTTTGATATTTTGTTTCCAACCACTCTGCGAGATCTCGCCAATATTGTTCTGGTTTTATATCACAAATCTTTAATATAGAGTCGAAAGAGCGACCCGAAACCATTTCCAACTCAGAATTTGCACCACTAGATAAAATAAATTGATAATCATTTAATTTGCAAAATTTGTACAGATTTTGTATTTGGTTAAACCATTTTCCAATGTTGGGTCCATTGTGTTTGCGAGCACGAGATATAGTAACCTCCAGTCCAATCCTCTTTCTCGCTATCCTTTTTAGATTGTCTTCTATTGTCTTAAAATCTTCAACTACCAAAATATCTGTACTAGAAATTGAAATCTCTTCAATTTTTTTGCAAACAACTAGATACGGATAACTCGTTAAGTCATCTGGTTTTCTGTTTATTCGATAAATAATATTATTATCTATTGATATTATACCAGCATAATCGATTCCTACAACATCAATTTCAGAGATTTGAGCCATTTGTGCAATTTTTTTATACTCTTTAAAATTTATACATAGATCTATTCGCTTGAAGTCAAAAGCCTCCTATAATCTTCTAATATTTTGGTAGGTCTATATCTTCTCACTGGTCGCAATCGAATTCTAATAGAATCAGTATCAGAAAGAGATGTTCTTCCCTGACAGATTCTCTGTTTATCTAAACGAATGTATAGATTTCCTTTTTCATCAATATAATTATCAAAAAAATCTGAAAGAGAATGCCTGTCAATTTTATTTAATCTAGATAAAATTGTTGCTAGAAGAGAGTTAGCCTCATTACTTCCTATAACAGCAGAGAGTAAGAAAATTTTATTTCCCCAATGACCTTCAGAAGAAGTGGAGGAAAATCTATCAGGCGATATATAGAGTACATCGTTAATGGATTGCAAAATCTTATCTTGATTTTCTGTAGCATGAATAATGATATTAATTTCTGCAGTAGAAAATCTAATATTATCTTCTGAAGTCATAAACTAATACCAATAGTCTAAGACTTAGATAAATATTGATTAAAAAGTTATTGCGTCGATTCTGTAGTCTGCTTATAGTCCTCTACTTCCTCACCAGATTCATCGGTAGTCGAAGCTTCGGATGATGATGATGTTGTTGTTGTTGATTCAATTGCCTTTGCTTCCTGAATAGCTCTAGATTCTGACGTTGATATCAATTTTGTTTTTTTAATACCTATGTGTCGTAGCGATGCAATTTTCTTTGCTTCTGCAAGAAGATCAGCACCCATCTTTCCCATAGTAGCTTCCTGCACAAACTGGTCAACAGTCAATTTTGGAATTTTATCTGAGAGTATTCTATGTGCTATCATTCTAATTTCATGTTTTTTCGAAGAATTTAGCCTTCTTTGACTAAACGCAATTATTGAAACCCGAAAAGTATAACCGTCGATTGTTCTAAAATCGTGCACATAGTTTATCATTGAGCTTCCCCTTCTAATAAGACTTCTTAGAAATTCTTTTGCGTATTCATGTCCTTTAAAGATAGTACTAGCGTTACCATCTCTAATGTCGTCTATCTGGACAAAGATTTTTGTCTGATGCTGTGTGGGATCTTGTTTTAATATATCAAACATCGTATTTTCAATTACACGTCCCTTAGAATTAGCAATATCAGTAATTGGGACATAGCTCAGAGGGCTTCCCCCGAATGCTACCGGAGCATTAACTACCACCCACTGCTTATCTCGCCATTTATCCCTTACCCTACCACCTCGTTTAGCTCCCCTAGCCATAAAAAGTGAGACTCTATAACCAAAATATAAGTTGTACGTTGATTGATAGACTGATTTTATTTTAATACAATATAAAAAAGCAGAGAAAACTTTCTTAAGAAGAGTTTACCATTCATCGTTATTGAGATGTGGAATTACCTACAATAGACCTCTCTATCCTGTCTATGGGAATACTAACACTAATGCAGCTATAAGGAATACAAATAACTATTTTGAAATGGGATTTTTACTGCAATATTTTTATGCTTCTACTATATTAGCCAGTATAATTGCTATAACAACCATAGGAATAATTTTGATATTTCAATCAATACCGTTGATCGGATTAGGAATAGCAATAACAATACATTCAATCTTACTGTTATATTCCAAAATCCTCTCCAATTATGTTCTAGAATTATTAGTTTGATACGAACTCATACTTATTTTATTCTATATTCTTTGAGATAATGAAAATTTTTCATTATCATAAGGATCTTATTTATTTCTAGTATAATAAATAACATATCTTTCTTTCTTTCTTTCGATGGTAATGCTAAGTCGATGGTATTAAGAATTAAAAATCGATTATGGAAAAGATAATTGCAGAACCATAATATACTAATTTATTTTAATATTGTAAGAGACATTCCAGATATTATTTTTAGAAATTCATAAGGTAGCAAAGGTTAAAACCACAGAGGAAGATCTAACTTCAAGATAATCAAAGTTAGACAAGTACTTTATCAAATAGTTCATCTACTAGTAACAACCATATATTACTTTCACAAAATTCATCTTAATTACAGATCTATTGTCACATGCTTTTGTCTCCAGTTATATTCTTCTTATTGTCCTGTCCAGTCGATGAATATATCTTCATTATATACAACTCTACATTTCCATTGCCATCTAATGGTATCGACACAAGAATACATACAACCTACATCCACTATTATTGTTTTCAAACTTTAGACTGCTAGGTGTCAAAGTAATCATTATTTTCTTAACAACTTTGAGCTATTGGTACAGAAAAATATTATCTTTGTAATGACTTGTATCATAGAGAGGTAACAGGATTAAAATAATTGCTTTGAATTCTGATATACTATCCTTTGAAATGATTTATAATAATAAAAATACGAGAGAATAAGATTTCAATGGTTATATTTGCTAGTTTTATATATATGAATTTAACAAGTTACTTGTTTGACTTTAAAAGATGATGCAATTAATCTTCATCGTATGGTCAGAGGAAAAATAGAGATACAGAGTAGAATTACTTTGGATAATACGGTTGAAGAAAAAAGTACGCTTGGCTTAATTTACACTCCAGGAGTGGCTTATATAGCTAGAGAAATAAGTAAAAATAAAGAGCTTGTTTATGATTATACCTCAAAATGGAACAATGTGGCCATTATATGCGATGGAACTAGAGTACTTGGCCTTGGTAACATTGGACCGGAAAGTGCATTACCTGTTATGGAAGGAAAATCTGTTTTATTCAAGGTATTAGGTGGTATTAACGCTTTTCCTCTTTGCATATCAGCTAGAGACAAAGAAGAAATAATCAGCTTTGCTAAAGCTATTGAGCCAGTTTTTGGAGCCGTAAATATAGAAGACATCGAATCACCAAAAGTCTTGGATATTATAGAACGGCTTAAAAATGAACTTTCAATACCTGTTTTTCACGATGATCAACACGGAACAGCAGTAATCACTTTTTCGGCATTGATAAATGCCTTGAGATTATTAGACAAAAGGTTAATGGAAATTAAGATAGTGATCTCCGGAGCTGGTTCAGCCGGCTATGGGATATATAGAATTCTGTATGAGGCAGGCTGCAGAGATATCATTGTGACCGATAGCAAAGGAGCTATTTATGAAGGGAGAAATGAAACTTTGGATAATTCATACAAAAAAGAAATCGCAAAAAAAACTAATTCCAAAAAATTGCATGGGACACTTACTGATGTAATTAAAGAGGCTGACGTATTCATAGGCGTATCTGGAAAGCCCGATTTATTAAATGACAAAATGGTGAAATCAATGAATCCTGATGCTGTAGTATTTGCATTAAGTAACCCCGATCCGGAAATGCTTCCACCTAATGCGCTGAATGCCGGAGCGAGGATTGTCGCTACAGGCAGATCAGATTTTCCTAATCAGGTTAACAATGCTTTAGTATTCCCTTCTATTCTTAGAGCTTTGTTAGACCTAAGAGCCAAAACTATACATGAAGATATGCTCGTAGCAGTTGCAAAAGCAATTGCAGCACTAGTCACAGATGCTCATCTAAAAGAAGACTACATAATACCTAAAATAAATGATCCACGAATACTTCCCATAGTTAACCTAACGTTGAAGGAAGCACTTCAAAGGCAGGCATATGTTAGTCGACATTAGCGACCTCATAAATCTTTAATCAATGAAAAATAAGAAGGTGACCATAATTTTGTTACATTCTATCTATTTCTAATATATACTAATGGTGTGATGATATGTTCAAACAAAAAAAGGGTTATAGCAGTGGAAAGAAATGATATGTGTGTTAAATTGATATTAAATTGATAGCGACCATTGACTTTCATGGTCCACACATAGACACATCCTGTTAATGTATATGCCATATTTCGAGACCCCATCAGTTACTTATTGTTGATTAAAGATAATTATATCTTTGTAATACATAGAACCAGTGCTCGTGCCTCTCTGTAAGTTTGCGTAGGAAACCTTTGCTATCTTACTACATTATACATTCTGAGGCCTTTCTTTTTCTTATGAAGACAAGTCAGAAGCGTATGAATCGTTATGTACATTTTGCATTGAGCAGATAAAAAAATGGTCAGCCATAGAAGTTAATGTATCTGTCTTCTCTACTTCCTTTACTTTCTGCCTCACATAACTCTTTGTATAGTACATCTACTGCTGCCATTTCTATCAATTCTCCCTGCGCAACCATAGAAGCATGTTCATAAATATCTAAGCTTTTTACCCTATCAACAAACATAGAATCTGTCATTCCATTCTTTTTTGCTCTTCCCATCAGGAAGAATAGTATTCTATCTAAGTGGTAATTTATATGAATATCTTTTGCTTCTTCTAAGTCCACGCTATATATATTTGATATTTTAATATTTATTCTTATTTCATCTTCTTTAACCTTGTTCCTGTGTTCGATATCTACAGCTCTTCTACCTCTCAATTTTAAAGATTTAACATTGGGCTCATCATTCGAATTTTGCATTTATTTCTAAAATCAAAACAATTATTCATTTTGTCCTTATTAAGTTATCTTTCTATACTTACTAATTATCTATTACTAATTTTATTACTAATGCTGGTGCCTTTATACAAGGATTGATCATTTGCTTCTTTTCCTATATACTTCTAGATGGATGAATTTTACCTAGATAATCTATTTGATGCTAAATGACTAGTGCGATGGCAGTATTTATGGTCATAAATTTACTCTTATCTATACATAAATGAAGAAAGGTAGTACGATATACTTATTTTTGTATTGATTTGACTATTTGACAAAATTATTATCAATACAAAAAATAATATCTTAACTTTTATTGGAGATAGTTTGAATATAGTAAATCATAATAGAAAATATAGAGGGCAGAGAGATACTCTTTAATACTGACATAATACTGCTCACTAAAATATGTGTGTATATGTATTTGTATATGTATAAAACATCATGTAAGACTCCCCGTGTAATCAAGTAATATTATGAATTCATTTCCTATTTCAAGAAACGAATAATCTAGATTCTTGATCTCCTTATCAGAACTTTAAACTGTGCAAATCATCATCCCTAGTTTTTTTGTTTTATCTCCCTGTCGATATGACAACTATTACAGAAAAAAACTCTATTACACGGTTTCCATTTACAATTTTTAATCGAGGCTATTGGAATAGTACTTCTTAAACCAAGAATACTACTTTAACAAGAAATATTCAGGAAGGATAGAAAGGTATTTTTCTTTAGACGGATATTTCGTATTTGAGTGTCCTATTGACTATATAGTAATGAATCTAGTCTCAAGCATACTTCTATGCATCTGTCTTATTTTTTCTCCCTTTTGAAGTTGGTTTATTGTTCCTAAGTATTTACTGTGACGCTCTAAATATTACACTTTCTAGAATGTTGTATGCTCAGATAAGCCCTATTAGCATAATTCGTGTCTATCTCCATGATTGTTTTCTAATTGTAATTCCAGCCCAAATAAGCAACCAAGTATATACAAATGTAGTAAGGAATGTAAATAGTGGACGATATAACCACAATTTATCGCCAGGATTTCGTAATCTAAAGTCTACTCCATAAATCATTCCTGTAAACATTATTCCTGACAACCAAAGTATAGGTGATAAAATATCCCCTGCAAGTGGCAGCATGACCACTGCGTGCAGCAGAATAAATGGGCGGATAAATTTCATGCCAGTTTGTACGTAATACAACATCGCCGCATAAAATGGACGTTTCCAGTATATTCGGCCTGTTGAAGATAGGCTTCTGAGGAAACTCTTTTTCCATCTTATCTGTTGTTTCATAAGTGCTGGAATAGTGTCAGGCACTCCTATGCTTACTCTAATACTTGAACTAAATAACACTTTCCAATAGGGTTTGGAAGTATCGTTATTATGCATATCTGCATCTGAAGACGATTTCATCATAACTAGATCATCATTTCCGGTTTGTAGTATTGGAATATTTTGATGAGGCTGCTCTTCCTTATGTAAACCATTTTCATTTAAAACAACCTTTGATCCAAGCACACGTGCAGTCATACGTCTATCAGTACAGAATTTAAAGTCTACACCTAAAAAGCGGTCGTGGGCCCACTCGTGAATAAAATCCTGTACAGCTGCTCTTTTATAGAAACTCAGAGATCCTGAGCAGCAAGTAAGTGAATTAAATGAGCTTTCGGCTCCCTTTATTACTCTATACGATCCATCAATGTATACTTGTTGCATTTTTAGTAGTATATTACCCGTATGTGCACCTCTAACTTTTCCCTGCGCAGTCAAGGCTCCAAGTAGCCTATCTGACATAAAGATCTTTGCTGCCTTTTCGACGGCATCACCTGCCATATCACAGTCACTATCCATAAAAGCGTAAATTTCTCCTTTTGCGATCTCACTTGCTGCTTCAATTGCCCTTTTTTTACCGACACTTTTAGATAAGTGAAGGATACGAATGTTCTCTGATCCCACTTCTGCTCGGATTTGATCTAGAATTTTAGGTGTAGTGTCGGTACTAGCATCATTTACTATTATGACTTCTTTATTTTTATATGATTGATTAACGCAAGACATAACGCACTTTCTGATGTTATCTTCTTCATTTTTTACTGGTACTACAATTGAAATAAGGGGCGGTTTAACATTTGAAAGGTCAACATCTTTTGCTTTATGATAAGGATCTCTGTATCTTAGCCAAGCTAATGTCAATATATTAAACAAGATAAAAGTTGTGAGAAAGCTGTAGATCCCCAATAATCTATCCATTATAGTTAACAATAAGTAAATTTTAACTACCAAAACGACAGCAACGGCAGCGAGTATAAAGAACCTTACCATCCATCGCTTCTTGTCTAATTCTCTAACCTTTGTCTTATGCCGCTGGAGAGTCAAATCCTAAACCTCTGAATATATTGCTTTATAGCTAAATAACTACCTAACTGAACAATTACGTTAAAATGTTTGATATGGCTAGGATTTACAACATATCTTAACCCTGAGTACAACAATTCTACAGTCATGGATATTCACAATTACACTATATAGTCAATATTCAAATATAACTCTAATTTATTATTGTAGACATTTTTTATAAGATAAAATATTTATTATTTTTTTATATTCAAATATACTCCATTATTCTTCTATAATAATATTATAATTTCTTGATATATAACATTAAATTCAAATATTATTTGAGTTTCTGTTAATGGTAACACTCTGGTTAGTACACTCACTTATATATGCTGTCTAGCTTTGAGTATACCTTCAAAAAAGGGTGGTCGCGAACTGTTCGTGAACTGAGTTCATTTGTCGACATATCAAGAGCAACTAAAAAATATTTTGCTAAGGAGGTCCTCCGATAGGAAGTGAAAGATTCAAGTAATCCTTAAGCGCGCAATTTAAGGCGTTCCCCGATATCCTGGCAAAAATAGAACACATAGTGGTAGAAAATCACCCTGTAGTAGTATTCCTTAATTCTACTCGGACATATAAAGGAGAATTTCAAGGAATACCATCAACAAACAAAAAAATAAACATAAGATCTGCAAATCTATATAGAATAGAGAACGAAAAAATTGCTGAACACTGGGACGTAGTAGATCAATTGAATTTGCTGCAACAAACAGGCGCAACTCTTTAAACTCTTCTATCTAATTGAAGTAGCAAGTCTTCTTTTTCTTCTGCTTTAGCAGGAGAGTTCATTGTTGCTTTTGTTGCGTTTATCTTTATCTTTACCTTTATCTTGAACTCTAGTAAACAGATTAAGCAGCATTGTAGGAGGTATCTTGTGATTAGGACGTTCTTGCCTGTGTTTATCTATATGTGCACGCATATCAGAAAGTAAGTTTACATATTCATACTCATACTTAGCATTAAAAGAAGAAGAAAATTCTGTCTTAGGAATGGCAAATTTGTAATTACATGTATTGCATTTGAAATATTTAATAGAAATCACTTAGTTTCACTCTTCTTACTTCTTCCTTTTCTTTTTTTCTTAATCTTGTTCTTGAGTTTTAGCCATCGCAGCTAATAGTAGTAGCCAGCCTCAAGTTCTTCAGTCAGTGAACTGCTGAATTTCCTGCACTATTGCTAATTGGTTGTCTAGCGGTCTATCAAGGAATGACAAAACATTCCAAGAAATTGCCTTTAGCCGTTTATGATGCACTACTAGTTTTGCCTTCTCAAACTCTAGCTTTTGCTTATTGCTAGCGCTACTACTCATCTAATGTTTCATTCCCTTCAGAGTCTGAGGTTATCTCTTACTCTTGTTCCTGGTTCTGGTCATCTTCTTCTTCTCCCTCCTTTATAATCCATAAAGTAATAATGAAGACGATGGGGATCCTTGATACGAAATTTGGTTAGTGTATATATATCTTGACAAAGGCATTGAGTTTTGTTGACTGTCTACTTTAATTAGTATAGTAACGGTTATAATCTTTTAATCTTATGATGTATCAACTGCTAATAGATAAACAGGATAATGTACGGACGAAAACCACTTTATCTAGACTAGCAGACGGAACCGAAACAAATCGTAATTTTCCTGCTAAGACTGACAAACAAGTAGATTTCCTATTGTGTCCTTCATGTTTTTGGTGTGCCTCATACTTTAACTTCGGTGAATTATCTATTATTAGGTGTCCTGTCTGTCACAATAACCACATGAAACAACTGCCCGTATCAACTCAATGAGATCAGAGTTAGACATACCGCTCTATTACTCAAATGAATGAGCTGACAGGTTGATGATATACACAAGGATGTGCTTACTCATACTAAGGAGATGTTAGAGTATGGCAATGGAAATGTCGCTATTCATCCTGGATTCAGCAAACTAATCACTGCGTTAAGGACTGCTGTAGAGAATGGAGTCCTAGAGAAGGAATCTACCAGCCATTTAGATGTGTTCGATGCATTCAGGATATGCCTTCAGTTCTAACACTAGTTAATCAACAAAAGCTGAAATATTAAGGGACCTCAACATGACATATGGTAAAACTCGTTGAAATGGATTAAAAAGTAACACTCAACACACAGTTGGAAGAGGACGTTAATGCAGTTATTCTATTAAATAAGTTCACTGTGAACATTGAGGATGTCGATCAGTTCCTAAAGGTATTTATCGCCAGAACTCAAGTCTTGAAGCAGCAACCTGGATTCATCTCAGCTCAGTTGCACCGGGGTATTGCTGATAGTTGTTCCTTCATTAACTACGCCGTTTGGGAGTCTGCAGAGCACTTTAAACGGGCTTTTAATAGTCCTGAGTTGCGGTCGAGCGTGGCCGACCTTCCCCCCAGTACCATGATGTCTCCTCACCACTTCAAGAAAGTAGCAGTTCGAGGGATCTGTGTGGACTAACCCATCTGCAGCAAGGCAAGAACATACTCATAGACAGGAATTCTAATAGAGTCATTTGTGGGAAGCAATGCTTTGTATTGCATGTTTTCTTTCTTTCTTTCTTTCTTTCTTTCTGCTGTTACTAGTTATTAGTTATAGTATTGCTCCCCTCGTGTCCTCCCATTTGTCTTCTGATAGAAAGACTCTACCTCAAGACCCATTGCAATGTTTTTTAAGATCTCTCTTTGTCCATATTCTCTCTTTCTGTTATGTCCGCTATGTTCTGGGTCTTATATAGCATGTCTTCGAATGTTTTCAATAGTGCTCCTTTTTTCTTCTGATTTCTTCATTTTACTATAAATAAAATCTATAAATTCATGTATAAAATAAGAATTGAAGTACGAAGAAGGAAGGGAGTGAGAGGCACTTATAGGAATGTATTGTGTATGTCTTCCTTTACTATTAATAATATATTTTATATTCACTAATTACGATTGCATACACTCCTGAATATAATATATCTTTTCTACTATAATAAAATCAGATCGATAATTATGATGTAACCTTTTAGCGAGCAATAATAGACAGATTCTAGTTGCTTTATATCAAAGAAAATTAGGCTTTTAATTTATGCCAGAAAATTATGTTACCTTAGCTGACACCATAGGTGTTGTTGCTGGAGTATTGGTATTATCTTCATTCGTTCCACAACTGCTCAAGGCATATAAGACAAAGAGGATGATCGATGTCTCAATTTATCTCATGGGACTGATAGCAACTGGAATGTTTTTGTGGATAATATATGGTATTATAAGAAGCGACCTAGTAATAATCGGTACAAACGTAAGCGGAGTCATTCTGAATGTTATTCTAATAGGATTAAAATTAAGATATGATAAAAAACACAAGCATTGAATCAACATTATATTGATTTCAAATATACAGGTACCAGTGCAGATTATAGTTAAGAATTATCTATTTATTTTAAAATTTATTAATTTTATATTTGTATTTTAATACTATCATATCTGTCGTTTATGAGCATCTATATAAGTGCATAGAAAAATCTTTTTTTCATTATATGCAATTAACTCAATTCCCATTACGATTTATTATTTTGATTAAAAGGATCGTGTTATTATCATCTATTATCTCACACACTTCTAATAGTCTTTTTCACTTTAGAGATCGTTTATCTCACTTAAAGATAATCCGTATTTCCATTCATATTTTTCCATTTTATTTATAAATGAAAGCAAAACATCTTCGAGAGCATTTAAAGCGCTCTGTCCTTTCTGAATACTAGCCTTCATGGGAGCACCTGTTGCTCCCGTATTTGTTAGCTCATTAAACTTAAAGTAAATTCTTATATTATTGGGTAAATTCGGAATTATTTCTTTCGGCGCATTATTCATATCCACTAAATCAGGACGGACAGCAAGCATTGCCGATGTTTCGGCTTCTCCCCCATGTCCGAGTCCATTCCATGTCTCGAAAAGACCCTTTGTAATTTCACCAACTAGCACCCACCAGGCTTCCAGACAACTTATTATCACTTCTGGATATCTATCCTTTGTAGTTCTAGCAGCTATTTCTACTGCTGGGATATTTCCATCATGTCCATTAATGATAAGGATCCTACTTATTCCATTTTTAACCAGACTTGTGAAAACATCTTCAATAACTTTGATAAGGGTATTGGGATCCAAACTTATAGTCATTTGAAAATCAATATGATGCAAACTAACTCCGTAAGGAATAGCAGGAAGTACCATTACATTCTGTGATTTCCTAGCAACCCTTTTTGCCAACTCCATAGGAACAATGAAATCTGACCCAAAGGGCATATGGTCTCCGTGATTTTCACAGGCACCAAAAACTAGTATGGCTACAGTTTTCCTATTTATCCTATTTCTAACTTGTAGTGAGTTCATTTCCTCAAGCATACCTTCTGAATTATTGGCCATATTTTCTAATTATAGTAGTCACGAGTTTAAGTATGCAGCGATGGAAAGAAATAGTCCAATCCTATCCTGCTGATGATATGCCTATACAGCTTATTGTTAAAATCAATTACTTTAAGAACATTATATATGGCATTATAATAAATGCAATATCTTATTCCATTGATAGTTCTATTTATTCAGAATGGATTAATAATATAATAACATCTCTTTGTGTTTTTTAATTTTTTGAACTTTTTAATCTGTATATGTTTTTCCTTTAATTAGGAAAGCATTTTATACAAAAAAATAACAATAGTAGATGTAATGGGATTGTAACACCTTTACTTATCGCATAGAATCAATTTTAGGAGTAAGAACTGAATATTCTCAGTGTATTAAATAAAGGAATATGATAAGCTAATACATTGATACATGAGCATTCGAGATGTCTAGTATGCGCTAGAGCTAAGACAGGGATAATAGCATTATTAGCAATTTTTTTAGGCTTTACTCTTGCCTGCGGCATTGTAGATGGACAAGAAAATATTACATCATCAATAGATGTTGGTAGTAATACCAATGCCGATCTTATTAACAACTGTCTGACATTCCGTGGTATAATGTCAGACACAGGACAAGAATCATGTGATCATTCTATGCTATATTACAAAGGGCAGTGCGAATATTATTCTGCTATGAATAAAAGTGGTGTGACATTAAACCATTCAGAATTTATCTTCTGCTCTGACCCAAATATAGATTCTTACATTAAGAAAAATAACCTTACTAATTCGCCAAGGTCAAGCAGTCTTATTCCATAAACGATTATTCCTTATATTGAAGAGAGCTACTTCTGGCAAAATATAATGTTCTTATGGTGTATTAATGGGATGTTAGGTGTGCAATAATGACATTACCACCTTCGATATATTACAGCATCCAATTATGCTGTAAGGAATCGTTGGTCTCCTCATGATGCTTATAGATTGAGCGTCTAATGCTTGTTTAATGATAGTAGAAGATTATCAAGGATTCCCTTTTTTCTTTGTTTTGCATCAAGATATAACCCATAAAGAAGCAAAGAAAACGCCAGTTATTAAGAATACAATATTATTTATTTGTCCTGTTCGAAGAGCTAATAATCCTATCCTAAAGATATTCATATGAATACCAATAATAGCGATCAAAAATGTAATAGTATTATAGGTAGAAGTAGTGGAAGTGGAAATAATAAGTCATTATTACTTTTGGCTATTGAACCAATATACCTTCTTCAATATTTTGATCTGATTCTAACGAATTTGATCTTTTCTTTTTTCTTCGTTGTCTTACTTCCTCAAGTATTTCTTTTAGTTGTTCTTCAGAGATTTTTGCTATTCTAGAATCACACTCAATGCCCTTTGCATCCAGAACTTGCTCAGTTAATTCTATGATTTCGTTTTTATGTTCCTTTTCTTCTTTCGTCAGCATATTATAGCTAACGAACCGGAAAAATGCAAATTCGCTCATATGACCGTTTCTTCTATATTTATTTATACAGAAACTATTATAATAGGTTTGAGTTTTTTATTCGTTTGACTTTTATATTGTATGGATAAGAAATGGAAATTAACCAAATGCGGACAAACCACTATGTCTTTTTTGATTGATCTGAACCACATATCGACGTTATTGTATTGTATATCTCACTCTCCCCCAAATTTAAAATAGAGGTAGAAAGAAAATAGGAGATGACAAATATATTTACATATTTATCCTTTTGTCAATAGATAAACTTAGACAACCAATACGTTTCTTATTACACCGAAGAATATCACATATAACGGCATAGTTGCTTAGAGCTGAGTGATTGATTTGTCTCGGCTACAGCCTAATAATTAGTATCAAAATTTACCAAAGTTACAAGAAATAGATAAAATAACAAAATCATAAATTAATGAGTTAAACAATAGAATTGCCAGAGCAGGATCATATTGAAGAGTTCAAATGCTAAGTCTTTAAAACTTGATTTTATATGTTTATTAGAACTTACCAGATATTCTGATTCTAACATGGGATCATTTACAGATTTAATTTAATTTAATTTAATTACACTCAATAACTTGGTTTTCAATTTGATTGACTATATAAAATTCATTAGATATTTGAATATATCTCATGAGATTGTTTATCATGGCTTCTACTTTTTCCCAATGTATTCCAAAGAACCTTGTCCATTATCTAAAGTCAAACTCGATTTAAATCGAAAATGATCTAAATTTAATTTCTAGACTAATCATAAACAGTATCATGTTGTAAGAGACGATGATGATTATCTGCATTATACAAGATGTAAGTATTCGAAGAAAAACTTTCATGAAACTATCTCCAATTCAGAACATCTTGTATAGCAGAATATAAACAAAAATGTGGATACTCTCTAATATCTATTGTAATTAATATACTGCCAACGACTATTACACAATAGACGTTCAGAAGCACAGATTGCATGAATGATTGTCTATGTTATTGCTTTGAGTTATAGTAAGTTGTTGTTGTAGTATCCCACCTCTCCACTAATTTCCCAACTAGCAGAGTTCACAAGTATTGTGTGAATTGCTCTTGCTATCGCTCTTTATCTTCTGCAGTTAGAATAGCAAATTTCATAATTATGCAAAGAAATGAAAGGTTATCTTAGATATGACTTCAACTATGTTCATAAAATAGTAATTTTGAATCTTTGAAACTGTCCATCATTCTTTTGATAATTTCAAAAGAAGCGATCTTGGTTATGATTGTTATTATAAATGCTTTAAATTATCATCATAAAGCATAACTGCAATAGTTATTAAATAGAATTCCTTGAACCAATATAATGTCTCTTGAAGTTCTAGATATTCTTAGAGTAATCGCTTTACTCTCTTTTGCTGGTGGAACATCATTTCTTGGTGCTTTGATTTCAAAGTATAAAAAATTCGGTAATCAACAAATATTATTTTTAACTGCGTTTGGTGCAGGAATCCTTATCTCTGCTGCCATCTTTGAAATGGTCGTTGAAGCTGAAAAGATCATTGGAATCATCTTGACATTATTTTCTTTTATAGGTGGTTCAATAATATTTACTATAGCAGACATAATAGCAGAGCGCCGAGGTGGTGGAGCTGGTATCCTTCTTGGAATTGGATTAGATTCAATTCCTGAATCACTTGCCATTGGTGCTTCCATTGCGGCAGGTCCTGGTCTCGCCGTTGCCATCTTGATTGGAATCCAGAATGTCCCTGAAGGTATTGCATCTTATCGTGAAATGAGATCTGGGAAGACAGCATTTAGTAACAGCAAAAAAGCGCTCATTGCTATAGGAATAGTATCAATAATTCCAATTATTCTTGGTTTAGTTGGTTTATTCTATTTACAAGGAATGACATATGTTATTGGATTAACACTTGCTATATCGGCAGGAGGTATATTCTATATGTTGCATTATGATATGATACCAAAGGCTCATAAGGAAAGAGAGTGGCTGCCAACATTTGGTGCTATTTTAGGATTTATAATTGGATTTGCTATAATAAGACTAATTTGATCATATCTAATGTTTCTAATGTTATTTCATCAAAAACTGATCTCCACACTACCCGCTAATAATTAAATACGAAAATTAATAGAATAGCTAATACAGATAACTCTATTTATCTATACACGTATGTATATGTATATATATATATACCTCTTCATTAAGAAAGTTTATTCCAATATTTTCTCCTTGCTTTGTTCTTTTTGATATTCGGCGTTTATATCTCTGTCTGGATTGACAATTTTGTTTCCTGCTCTCTTTTTACCTTTATTCACTACGTCCTTTACTTCATCTTCTCTTAATATATCTGACATTCTATTACACATATTTGGATAACATCGGATATAGTTAGATTGATAAATTATACTAAAGAGAATCTGTCGCTTGAAAAAGTAAGAGATTCTAGTTATGATTTCTTGCTATTTTTATATTTTGCCATTAAATTAGGCTTATTCTAATATGTCCGCCTCCGACGCTCCATAAGATCATCTCCACGATCGTCTCCTCCACCAGATTTGCTCTAGATATTTTATGTCCATCCATCATATTGGTCAGTATTATCTCCATTAGAAAATGTATTTGCTATCTACGATCATCTATTACTTGTCGATTGCCATCTCATTATCAATACTCCATTACCACTATCATCTGAAATCTTTTTTTCATTTATGAGTCACCTAAATTCATATTCTTGTCTTGAGTCTCTGCTAGTTAAGTCTTCGTCATTTTCTTGAGCTTTAATCATAGTTTCTGCTCCGATAGTGTTGATAAATATCTTGGCATAGAGATTCTTCTGCCTTCCTTTCTTGTTCTAGTGCCGATGTTTTGGAAGATTTCATGATGACAACATGGATCCATCGCTGTCGTTATTACTCTCTTTAGGCTCCTCCCTTAACTACACACCTTCTGCTAATTTCTCTATAACTATATTGACGATCTCAAAGTTAGCCTATGCTTCAGGCACAGCAAGACTGTTCAATGATTCAGAAAGTTGACTTTAAGGGTTGTGATCTTTATGGTGTAATAATATCAATAATTTTATCATGTGTCTCCTCCTTTGATAAAAGTCATGAGTTTTAAATCTTGAATTATACTCTTTTATATCTTTTAATTTACTTGAGTCAGTACCAGTTGGAAGAGATAATTGCTCTAGAATATGGCCTATTTTTTGCACTACTCCCAGTGAACTTATTGCTAGTTGAGGTGCTCTGTGTCAACTAATTACTTGAAATCTGCATCGAGAGACTTGATATACGTACTATGAACATATTGTCGCAATTCATTGATATACTATACAATTACATTTGATTTGCATCCTTTGGGATCGCTGATATGTGATCAAGAATAACTTTACAATATACTGAACCCCTAATCTTAGCTATCTGCGTTATCGACTTAACATAGTTGAAAATATCTGTGCATCTAAGCTTGTCGAGCAGACCTTCCTTGGTGCCTGTTGTGAATCTCGTTCAATTGCTGGTTTACTACTAAAATTTCGTTAGGAACTACTGCTTAGAATGTTATGGGTAATAATGCTTTTGCCCCAGTTAAACCTCTGCCTATGTGCGGCTTGCTTGTTTTATAATTGAGTAAACTGTTTGTTTTACCAGCGTTTGTTGCAATTGAATCTGTATAGATATTTATTTACTGGACATTTTGAAATTGAGACAACCTGTGATTCTCTCTGTGTTATTGTCTGAATAGCCTTAATATATTAGGAAGTGTAGGCTACTATTGCTTTACAAATTATATATAGTTGTTGTATATTACTTGCATTAATACTCTGATTCGAATTTATAACTATTACACATTAGCTAAATTATTATATGTAAGTAATAGCTATACATTGAAGATGCAAAATCAAGTGTCAAAAGGAGAAGAAGGAGCACAAATGAAAGAATCATCTTTAGAACTAACCTTTGAACAAGTGTGCCCTATTTGGTCTAGCAAGCTGAAGTCGGGATTAAACGAAAAGGATAGGGTAACAATGCGTAATGACTCTAAATATTGTATGGTTGGTGAAGCTTGGGGATTTACTGGAAGACATGCAGGTTACTATATAGCTCCTTTGATTCCGTTTGTTGGATGTTGGACATGTGTAATATACGGACGCAAATTTGGCAGTCTTGCTAAAAAGAATTATAGCCATCTAAGTAATTATCAGCCACTAATTGGTGATTTTATCAAGCACTGGAATGAAAAGCATATAAATATTACAAAAAAGTTGAGGAAGAATCTCCAGCTTCACTATTAAGATATAGAAAAAATAATAAAATAAAACAATCAGTGCATAAAATATCTGATTGTACATATTTCTTATTTTCGGCTTGACTATTATAAATTTGCAAACAATTCTCATTTGTTCTATGTATAATTGAATAATTTCTATATATTATAACAAACTTTGAAGTTTAGCATAATATTAAGATTTAGTATAATTAGGTTATATATATATCAGATATTTCTCATTTATAGGATTTCAAAATAAATATTGTATCTTTATAGTCATAACATATAAATTACTCGTCTAGCAAGATAGAGATAAATAATTGCATAAATAGAGATAGGTACCCTCCATATCAAGAGCAATTATCACTTGTCGATAGGAGGATGAATCTATCTTTTTTTATTGAATTCGTCATTATAAACGGGTCTTTTATATTAACATGCTGCGGTTTACATCTCCTATCCTAAACAGCATAATTATCATACAGCATATAGAGATAAAATCCAATTTAAGTAATTTCGGAATAGAACCAACGAATATCTTAGTAAAATGGAAGTGAGACTACTAATATCAAATGTTAAAACCCATCTCTGACTTTAAGATGATATTCTGCTCCTATGTGCATAGAAGAACATTATAACAAACCTGATTGACAAAGCAGCGACAAGTCAAGAATAATATCCTAAGGAAAAAAACAAAGCAACCAAAAATTCTAACCAATTACTTCGTAAGTTAGTTAGATTTAAAGGAAGAATAGCAGTAATAAAGTTTGCTTATATGCCATCCCCTATTGTTTTATTGCTCTCTTTTGTTTGCATTATTACTGCTGCATTAATAATAAACCTGTCACACCAAGTATATGCAGATTCTCTTAAAAGCGCTTTGAAGCAAAGAATTGGTAACTATGAAGTAGAGATGGTAACAGATCCAAAAAGCCCTGTCATAGGACAGAACAACAGGATTTTATTGAGATTTGGCAGTATTAATGGAGATGATCTAATTGATGTCCCTATTGTCATAAGAATATTCAAAGATAACATAGAGTTAGAAAAGACCGGTCAGATATTGGTTCCATATGGTCATTACAATTATAACTATGTATTTCCAGAATCAGGAAGATACATAGTATATGTCGATGTAAATGATGTGGCTTATAGTAACCAAATTCTTAACTTTATCTATTTTATTGATGTGCCAGAATCTTGGAACAATAGTTCATTGCCGTTAGCTATTATTACAATAGTTGTGATTGCAATTGTTATTACAACAATAGTTAGTCTAATTTTCTTTCAAAGGAAAAAGAAACAACAAAGTATCACGAACACAAAGAATTAGTCAAATCATATTCTTCTTTTATCTATATTCATATAACTATCCGATCACATAACTTCAATAAAATGACAGGGGACTTAGATATACGTTGAACTTGAGATTAAAGAAAATCTAAAAGAAGACAATTCGATTTGATATACATTAATTTATCACTTATGTGCAAAGTCCTTTAATTAATAGGAATGTATTTATGTCTATGTCCAGAAGCTATGCTTCTTCCTTCTTCTTGTATTTATGAACACCAATTTCATCCCAAAAAGGTAGTGAACAATACCTATTAATCAAGATAATAAATTTCCTATCTGAATGCTGCTTTGAGCAATTATAAAAACTCTAGAAACAAACAGATTAAAAAAATAATTATTTAATTGTACCATAAAGAGTTCATAGATCATCTATACTCTGTATCTAGCTATTAAATATCAGATCTAGAGTCTGTACCTTTTATTTATAAACAAATACACCTTATCATATTAGACAGGTAATTTAATGTGAAGATAGGCTACCCGTGTATAAATACAAGTATTCAACGTCATCACACATCTACTTTTAGGCTGGCTTCTTATTCTGAAATGAGATTAATTCAAACCATAAGGGACAACTTAGCGCATCTTGAAAAGATTCTAAAATTTAATGTAGAAAATCGCTTGCTATTTTTTAGAATTAGTTCTGATCTTGTTCCTTTTGCTTCTCATCCAATATGTAAATTCAACTGGATAGATCATTTTAAATCAGAATTTAAACATCTAGGCGAATATATCAAAGCAAATAATATCAGAATATCCATGCATCCTGATCAATTTGTCATTCTTAACTCTTCTAATGAAAAAGTGACTAATAATAGTATCAATGAATTAAAATATCATTGTAATATTTTAGATGCGATGGATCTAGACCAAACTGCCAAAGTCCAGATCCATGTAGGTGGAGTTTATGGAGATAAGCCTAGGGCTATAAAAAAGTTCATTGAATGTTATTCCACTTTGACTGAAGCCATAAAGAAGAGGATCGCTATAGAAAATGATGACCATTTATTTAATTTAAAAGATTGCTTGGAGATCCATCAACAAACAGGTATTCCAATTATTTTTGATAACTTTCATCATGAATGCTTTAACTACAGTAAAGAATCAATGATTCAAGCAATTAAAAAAGCAAGTTTAACATGGAAAGTAAAAGATGGCTTACCTATGCTTGATTATAGTAGTCAAAGTAAGGGAGAAAGAAAAGGAAAACATGCAACTACACTTGACCCTTTGTTATTCTGTAAGTTTATAATGGAAACACAAAGATTAGACTTTGACCTGATGCTAGAAATAAAAGATAAAGAGAAAAGCGCATTAGCAGCATTGAAATTATTATTTAAAATTTAAAACAATGATTTCTAAGATATCTATAGATTCACTCACTAATGACATTATGACCTCGACATTATCTAAATGTATAACAGTCTAAAGCAATACCATTATAATAATTACAGAAGCAAAATTTTTAAATGTTAGATTAAGACATAAAAGAATAAGAATGATACTTCTATAACTATGAAGAAAATAGAGGCGTTTATAACAACTGAAAAACCAGATTCAGCATTATCAGCTTTAAACGCTATCGGCATGCAAGCAACATTCTTTGAATCTAATGGTATGGGTAAAGGTGAGAATATAAACTCAGTTATGGCAGAGGAGTAGCAGGTACTACAAAGATGCCCCATTCAGAAAGGCTTACACTTCTAACTATGGTAGAAGAAAATTAAGTCAAAGAGATACATGATATTATAAGAGCTTCAGCAATAACAAGCCAAATGGGTGCAGGAGGAATCATAGTTATCTCACAGGTATAAGAAATAATGAATAATTAATTTCTATATACATTATCTTACACAGACTAAATAATTGTTAAAGAGACACACACACACAGACTCATTGAAGAAAAACAGCCACTGGTTGCCCCAACGGTATCTAACATAAATTCGCAATATCAAAAGAAGTTTAACACTTCTTCTGCCATATCTGCTTTTTAGAAGTTAATACGTAATCCGATTACCTAGACGTTTGCTCTTCAGCCATCTCTTTTTTAAGGAATACAAAATTATGGAGAACATTAGAAAGTTTGTTCGAGCAATGATTCAAAATAAATGTCTATGTATATATATATATATTTATAAAAATACATTAAGCAATTATCAATCAATCAAACTTTTTTCCATAAAGATATTTGCTCTATAATTATCGTTATACCTGGCAATATCTACAAAACCATTCTTTAAATACAGCGCCCGTGCTGCCTCTAAATATTTTGAACTATCCAAAAGGATCCTTGAATAGCCAATTCTTTTAGCAAAGTCTACTGCGGTATCAAGCAATTTTTGACCTATTCCTAAATGCCTATACTCTTTTACTACATACATTCGCTTTAATTCACAAGTAGATGCATATTGCTTCAAATTTCTTATTCCCGTGGTGCTTATGATTTGCTTGTCGATGGTTTCTTCTGCAACCCAAAAGCATCCTCCATCAGATTTGTTATAATGTTCTTCTATGCAAATGAGATCAGAATCCAAACCGTTAAATTCAAGTCTAAACTTAAATTCATTAATTATAATATCAGAAATGAGGTTTAGTACTTTTTTAGAATCAGTTTTACGAAATAACCTTATTTGGACATTGGTCAATGTAGGTATAAAGATATACCACTAATAAAGAAATTGTTATTAGCTTCTTTTGTAAATATCCTCTCTAATATTAGAATTAATAATTTCATATTAAAAGGTAGATATTGGATATGCTGGGTTAAATCATTTTATTGTGAGCTTGTGATCTTCTATAATTAATATTCGATTTCTGGTAATATTGAAGATTTCGCTTTCTAGGCAGATGAAAAGTTACATGTTTGACAAGTGCTATAAATCTCACCATCGAGATGATTAAAATGCGTTCTACACGTTAAGCATGTATGATGTATATCTTCAAAGCCATCAGGAGCAACAAATGCGAAACTCTCCAGCTTTTGACTCTTGCATTTAATACATCGGCAGCCACATCTTATCATTACAAACTTTCAGATTAATCAAAATATAAAATTTTGTTATATTTGTGCATGTATTATATAGTAATTTTATGTCAGAACTTATTAATATTTACATGATCGAGTCTCTAAGTCGATCAATTTTTTCTTTAACCAAAGATCTTATGTCTTAATTCACATTTTATAGCATTTTGAAATAGAAATATTAAAGAACTTACAGTATAATTTATCATAGTAAAGTGTCTTTATTGTCCATCTCTCTTTAGTAAGCACAATTAAGGTAACCTATATTATTAATATTAAATCTGAAAGTCCCTATCATACTATGAATTACATATATAATATTAACTTAATTCTGACACATAAAATCAAAGTGCATTCTGTCGTGATCATCATTAATGGATTTACTGTATAAATTCATGCCAATTATTAAGACAAGCTAACAATCACAGATTAGCACTATCTAACCTTTAAATAATATATAATTAGATTTGAGCTATGAAGATTGAAATTGAAATGAATACAGAGTCGACTGATGTGTCTCAGATCTTACAAAAGGTCTCCCAAATAGTGGAATCAGTAAAAGGACAAGGATTTACTATAAAAGAGTTAGAAATCGAATCAGACGAAGAAGATTAGGATGAAGATTAATGGTGTTAGATCTTTGTATTTTCATATTTGATTTCATATTTGCTGAATAAAGTTTAATTTTAGTAAAGCATGGTGTAGTGTGTCAATAGCACATCAGGCTCATTCTACAACAATATAACATCGTTGTTGATTCACATTATTCTCTACTTATTATTACTAATCAATAACATATTAAGATGAGCAGAAAAATGATGCATGGGAGCATTTAAAGATATTCTTGCCAACGTTATTTGGAATACTATTGATACTTTTGTCATATATATATATATATATACACCAGTAAGCGAGCCATCCAAAGGATAGAAAAATCACTATTATGTTCATCATCGTTATTGTTTTATCCATCGATTTCTGGTGCGTTCACAATAAAAATTCGAGACGCAAGGTAACATCCTCACCTACTTTTTTTGATATTTCACGAATGTTTTCGCTTTAATTATAAAGCTCTATAATCTCCTTTCTATTTATGGTTTGACTAATATAATTATCTTATAAAAATATTATAGTTGTATATTGGCTATAAATCCAAGGCTCCTGAGGATACTATATAGATCAGATACCATATTAGGAAAATTATGATATTATTACTTGTTGATGGAGTAGTAGTTATATGTTTACGAATAGGATCTGTGAATATAACACCACCTCCAAGATCTATTAGGCAGTGCTATCATTGCGGGATGACCAGTCTCTTTGAAATGTCTTGTAGCATGCAATCCCTCAGACGAATCGCAACATCCGACATGACCACATGTCAAACATAGACGGAGCGCCACCCATTGAGTACCTTCTTTTTCACATTCTTCGCAGCCTGATGTTTTAGGTGAAATGTTCTCATCAACATCTTTAACATGACTGCAAGTTTGCTTCTCTTTCATATTATTCTTAATTAGAGTAACCAAATCATATAAAATGCTTGGTCAACAACCTTGCAATGCATTTCTATACAGAATACAGGAAGCATATTAATGAATCAGGTAGATATATATTGTTTCGTAGCTAGTCTTCGCCCTATAAAATAAGAAGTATTATTAACTCTTAAAGATCCCAAGGTAGATGCCTTACATATATATTTACATTGTAGGAATTAAATAGGCACAGATTATGCAATAAAAAACGGGATCTAACAAGCTGGAAAAATAGTCAAAATTTTATAATGGAGAGAGATAGGACGTGTTACGATAACAGGTGAAAATGAAAAAAATATAGAAAGTATCAATAGAGTTAAAAATTGGATTCAAATTGAGCGCAACGTAGCAAAAGAAGAAGATGATCACTAAAAATACAAAATATTGATTAACTTTAATTGAGATCACAAAAACCGTCAAATACTCCTTTGTATCTATATACCGCTTCAACTAAGACCATCTTGGTTTTTTTTGAGCGTTAGGAGTACTCTCCACTGACCGGAAATAATACTAACATTCTTAAATAACTCTGAAGCCAGTGCCTTTGCCAAAGCTCTTGCAGTTTCCTTTATGATAAAGCCAGCATTATTTTGACAATCGAAACTAGTCGTATTTTAAACACAAAAAATTAGCATACAAATAATTAGATATAAAGTTTTTGAGTTAAGTGAAAGGTTAACTCAGAGAAAGTCCATAATAAATGTGAACTCCATACTGGTAGTGATTTCGCTTCGGAAACTTTTGAACTCACATTAGATTCTTTACTTGTCTGAAAAACCAATTATTGAAATACTGCTAAACACGCAATTTAAGTCCCTCTACATATGACTCAAGTGTACTTGAGTGAGTCTATCGCGATATACTCTTTTTTAGAGGATTTATGAAGTATATATAGTGTGTGTTTTCTTATTCTATAATTTTTTGGAGATAGCAATTTGTATTTTTTCTGCTATTTCTTTTGCTACCCTTTTTATGCTTTCTGGATCTTTATTTCCAATTTCTTCAGATATTAAATCATACTCCCATTTGTTTTCTGCCTTTTTAATAGCTACCCCAGCATTTTCACCATTTATTTTGAACTTTTTCATTATCGCAATGTGTGAAAAAGTCTCTCCAATAATGGCACCGTGAAAATGCAATGTGTTAGCAGGGATGCATACCGTATCTCCCTCTTTTTCGAAAAAGATGATATCGTTATCATCAATTTCAAATTTAGTTAAACTTGTTCCATGTATTAATCCAACCACTCCTTTTCCATTTGTAGCTATAAGTATTTGATCGGATTCATGGTAATGTAATGTGGTTAAAGCACCATTTTGAAATATTACATAATACATTTCCTGTTCTGCAGAATTACCTTCACCTAAAATTTCTCTTATTACGACGTTTCCAGTAAAATAATTCTCATTTATCTTTTTCTCTTTAGCTGTATGTATATTTTCCTTTTGCATAGACTTTTCTATTTTGCCTCGAAATTATAAAGATTTCAAATATAAAAAGAAGATAATATATTTGACTAGAGTTGTTTATGATATATATATGTAGATACTTTTTTCCGTATCAAATAAACCTGCTGAACAGTTATCTGCACTAATATGCTTTCTATTTGTTAAACTGTTGAAGTTCTGGACATCCATGCTATATAAAAAAGAATGTCTCACATCTAAGCATTAAAGTTAAGAATGGAAATTGGAAGGATGCTGCAAATGATTCTCTAACAAAGAGTAGCAAATAATTGATAACAACATACTTTGATTAGCCTCAATTGATAAGTCAACTATAAATAAAGACAATGAATACTTGTAGAAATTAAGCATTGATGTTTGCTGTTCTAATTTGTATCCTGTTGAAGATATGCTCTTTCATCAAATTTACACTAATCGAGATCATAAGATAATTAGTATTATCAAAATAATTGTAGGTAATGTATAAAAGAATTGTGTAGCAGAGAGAGATTACCCTTTAACTGTTGTATCACCATCTTGATATGTAAATATAGTAATGTATATGTAAATCTTTAGTTATATAAAAAAGCAAATTAGTCAATTGTTCACATATAGAATATATTGTGGCAGAGGAATTTGCTTATTTAACACTAGTCGTATGTATATACACATACATACTGATTTATATCTACCAATACAAAAATCAAGAATACTTAAAACGTAGTGATCATCAAAAAAAGTATATCTGAAGATCTCAGTGATTTTTTTATTCTGTGAAATCTAATTTAGATTTGTAATATAGATATTATGACTGATTCAATATTGACGGTTATTTTAGTACGAACTGAAGATAGTTTAACAAAAGATCACCTTTCTGACGATGATAATGATGATTGAATATGTTTTATATAAAAGATTCTTCTACAAAAGTCTCAATGAAAAGCAAAACAATTTTGCTACTTGCTGCTTCAATATCTCTTCTAGCAACACTAGTATCAACTACTGCTCTATCAAATCAGACTACAAGTATCACAGCATTGTCACAAACGAGTCCTTCTACTGCTACTTTTGATATGGATGGTGTAATAAGTTCTCTAATTCTTGGAATACCAGCAAATACTAAGACTATTGATATGACTACTGTACAAAAATTTATTCTATCAGGTGATTGGACTATGAGTGTAGACCAAGGGAAATTAACAAATTTTAATGCAAACTTTTATACAGGTCCTGTTAATGGAGCTAACAATCACACTCATCAATTAAGCAACTTTAGAGTTAATAATAACAGTCCTATTCAGCTCAGTTCAGATAATAGCTTATCGATCTCAGGTATTTTAAATGTTGGAACAGCTCGTAATAATGCATGGAATAATGTAAATACAACAGTAGTCATTTCTAATGGTAGAACAATCAGTATTAGTCTAGATGATAATGATACACAAAGCCATTTTATGGATCAGCAAATCTATGGAATTGTTAAAGAAATCAAAAATTTATAGATATTTATTAAGACAATTTGAAGAAGTAATGAGTCTATTCTTCGCCCCAGTGATTATACTGTCAGTAGCTTACGAAGAAAGTTAATTGAAAACTATCGTTCTGCGCGCGATATCATAATAACTATAATATATGTATATCCTGCTTTCTAAAGAGGAAATAAAGAAAAATGAGAATCTTAGCTATTACAAAAGTATTTGAACCATCAAAAAATGCTCCTACTTTTTATTACAAAAGATAAAGATAAGACATAGGCAGTGAAGAGGGTGTTTTGTTGTTGATCTATTAGTTAATTATCAGTTAATAAAGAAAAACCCTAATGCAATTATTATATAGACGGCAGTTAACATCACACCTTCAAACCAGTTGCTCTTACCATCTTGAGCTATTAAGTTTAATATTATTGCGGCAAGAAGAACTGCAGCGATCTCAAAGAGTGTAAAGACTAATGTAAATGGCTGCCCCATAATTATGCCAATTATCACAAGAATTGGAACTACAAATAGTGCAATCTGTGTACCTGATCCTGCAGCTATGCCTATTGATAAATCAATTTTACCTTTCCTTGCAAGAACAACAGCACTACTATGTTCTGCAGCATTTCCAACTATACCTACAATAATTGCACCAACGAATAATTCACCAAATCCAAATTGTTTGCTCGTCTCTTCTACCGATCCGACAAGTATTTCACTTACCGCAATAACGCCAACCATACTCAATCCAAGCATTAAGAATGATTTTTTCTTGGTCCAGTGTTTGTGATATTGTTCTCCATCGTCTTCTTCGCCATGTGCTTGTACAAAAAGATGTCTGTGAGTAAAAAATGTAAAAATTATTCCTGCCACATACACCGCCAATAATAGAAATGCAAGAGCATCACTTAAGATCTGTATATTTGTCTGGTTTTCAACATCAACTGGTGCTAATTCAGTACCAAATAATATCGTAGGTACTGCTAATCCAATTATAGCCAAAAACAACATGGAAGATTGAAATCCAGCATTCTCTCTGTTGAAAAACTGTTCTTTATATCTAAACCCACCCACAAGGATACTCAATCCAAAGATTAACAGAATATTTCCAAGAATTGCACCTGTAATCGATGCTTTTACAAGATCAAGCAATCCAGCACTAATAGCAACAGTTGCAATTATTAGTTCTGCAGCATTTCCAAAAGTTACGTTGAGTAAAGATCCTAGTGTGGTACCATAATGGGTGGAAAGATGTTCAGTGGAATCACCGATTAATTTTGCCAAGGGAATTAATGCAAGCGATGAGATTACAAATAAGATAAGATGGTCAGCAGCGTTAACAAATTCTAGTACTACTGCTATAGGAGCAAAGATAAGAAGAAAATAAATCACAGATGATTTTGATAATTTAATTATATTAAGCAAGAACAATGTTCATTTGTTTTATAACATATAATTTTTTGGATTTTATTATTGTTCTCAATTGACAACTTTAATATGAATTTTGAGTAACTGAATCTAATATACATTATAGTTGTTTTCTATTGATGCTGAATAAGCCATTTCTTCTCATATACTTCCATATCATCAATATTATTGTTTATTTTACCGGTAATGAGCTGATGTATATATTATTATTATTCTATCTTGAAAGTATTCTATTTGTATATTGCCTTTCTTTATGTAGTTATTATTATTGTTGTTGTTGTAGCTTCTTTTAATTTCATTATCATCTTTTGCTTTTAACCTTTCTGCCACCACATATAGATCAAAGTCATATATTACAATGGCAAACAAATCTACCCTATACATAAAATTATAGCTGTAAAAAAGTGGAATAAATTACTATAATGATAATTTAAAATTTTTTTGGTTGAGGTTATATTTAGAGCACCAAAAAAATGAAACAGTTAGAGAAAAGACAAGGAGTGGCTTAGATAGAAATTTTCGAACTAAAATCACATTGTATGATAATATATAGTAGTAAAATACCCTTGATATCATAAATCGATGCAGAGATGTGCACTAAAGTATTTTTGTTGTCTCTGTCGTATATATTTCCACTATACGTACGGGTCAAGAGACAATAGTCAAATTAGTCTTTCCATAAAGAGATAAACTATGAAGATAAAAGTTTATTTTTGCAAGGAACCCGACCCAGAAAGCCTATTTAAAGATGATAAGATTAGCAGACAAGCCTTAGAGACCATTTATGATCTAGTCTGGGAATCAGAGTTCAAAAATATTGTTAATGTAGGTAAGGTTTGGTTAAAATTCAACGAAGAAGATTTAAAACCCTTTGGAATACCGTTAGAAAAAAAGAGAAGCCATAAAAGAATATCTTCTGGAGATATTATTCAAATGGGTACCGAATTTTACATCGTTAAGCAAATTGGAGTAAAGAAAATAAATCTATTGTGAACTTTGCACCTATACTTTTTCTTATAACTACCAATATAGAATGGATTAATGCAAAATATATATCGATATAGAATAAAAAACAATGGAAGGGTTATTGTATTTGTATTCCTAGCCATGATTCATATTCCTGTTCCCATATAGAGTTATACAATACAAGTTTTGCTCTGCAAACAGATAAAGATGCTAGTAAAAATAAGTCTATTTCTATTCCAGATGCAAGATCAATCTATGAATGAATCAGAATCTATTACTATCATCTGTAAGAACATTAATCATATCCATACGAAATGAAGCGGATTATCATTGGAAGATTATCTATAAAGATGTGTTAGTGATCGTAATCAATATTTTATTCCATCTAACATAACAATTTAACAAGGAGCCGGCATATCTTTTCTTAATGATGATTCACGATAGAGTCCTTCTCATCATCTTTATACAATAAACATCACAGACAATAGCTATGATAATTTACTCAAATGCATTTCAAAAATATATTATACTAATAATGCTTCTGAATCAATAATTTTACCTTTAGAGTCTATACTATATAGACGATACGCAATATGTATGGATGAATCGCACAACAACAGTAAAAGGAGAAAGATAAGGGGAAAAATTCTCTTCTGCCACTCTGTACTTGTTGATTGATTAAATATTCCTACAAAGGAATCAGAGAACAACAGAGATAATAGTGATGGGGAGTTCATCGTGAGGGCTAATATGATATTATATGACAGAGCCTCCAAATGATTGTTTTAAAATTTTCTAGTCGATATAATTTTGCTTATGCTGTTTGTGGTTACTACTAGGAGGATATTATCCTGATAGCAAGAAATGAAATCATAATTTGTCTAGTACTGAACAGTCAATTTCATAAATATTTTTAAGCTAGCAATATTAGTTCGAGACAATGTCTATTCAAAAAGGATAATTTTATGGAAGAGATTTAAAAGCAATAGTATTTAATATTATAGACAGGTGCTATGTATATTCTCCCGATCATGATTGGTAATAATCTTTTTTTAAGATGAATTAGCATTATTAATTTTTTTATTGGTCATTATTATCATATATCATTTTCCAAAGATCTTGTCAAGATCCTGTTTCTTCTCTAGAATATGTTTCCAAGCATCATCAGATTTCTTGATTGCTTCAAAGGAATTTGATATAGTAAAATCAGTAGGAAGTATGCTCTGTAATTCTTCCCATTTGATAGACATAGAGACAGTAGCTGAAATAGTTGGTCTGACAGAAAAGACAGACGCTATTGTTTTACCAATAGAATTCTGATTATAATCAAAGAAGACCTTCCCTTTTCTTTTATCAGTATCCCATTCCATTGTAACTTTTTGCGGATATCTTCTAACTAACATCTTACCTATAGTTTCAGCAAATCTTCTTGTTTGGTTAAAGGAATATCTGTTGTTGATAGGAACAAAGATATGTAGACCAGTCTTTCCTGACGTCTTTACATATGAATTAATAGTCAACATATCCAAAAGATCTTTTAGATTATAAGCTACTTCAACTGCTGCTTTGAAGCTATTGATGTTATATGCAGGTTCTCCTTCTTCTTCTTTCTCCTCGCCTGAGTAGATATATGGATCCAAATCAAAGACAATAAAATCAGGATAATTTAGTCCACACTTTTCCTCATTAAGTATATCAACAACAATAGCAGCAGGGGGTAAGTAATAAGAAGAAGAATAACCTTCCGCAATATCTTTACATGCAGTATAGTCTTTAATTCTACTATGCCATGGATGCATTTCAATACATCCTAGATTTGCAATCCAAAGTAAAGCATCTTTATTATTACACACTAGATGATCGCTGATATTACCAGTTGACTTGGAATACACCTGCACTGTATTTACAAATTCTGGCTTTTCTTTATCTCCCCAATTTTTATGGAAAAAGTGCTTTCCTGTAATGCCGTCAGGATATCTACTTAATGATAAAGGCCTATCTTTAAGATAGGTAAGTATATAGTCACTAACCTTGTCATAGTACTCAATTAAATCTGCTTTTGTTAGTTCTGAATGTTCTGAAGTCTTTGGCCAGTACACCTTTTCAAGATTAGAGAGGAAATTTATTCTACTTCTTTTAAAATCTGTATTGTTAGTTGGTGGTGGCATCGTTGCTATGGTCGTAACTAGCGATGTTGTTGTTGTATTTGTTATAAATGATTGATGATTACGCTGTTGAGATACAATAACCTGTTCCGTGTTGCTTTCTTTCTCCATTATACATTCTTCTGGCCTTTTATCTTCTCTGAACCTAAGAAATATTGGTGATCTCATAATTTTTTCTTTTGTCCATCCGCTAAACTTTATCTCTGCCACAAGCTCAGGCCTGATCCAAACCGGTTCTCGATTAGTATACGGTATATATTTAGCTGGACATCTTTCAATCTTCATCTGTTGAAGTTTACTGTATATTTCGTTAAGCTGGCCAAAGTCAAATCCACTTCCAGTATGACCTGCAAACCTCAATTCCTTTTCCTGAATGTCATAAATTGCAAGTAGAAGAGATGCAAAATATCCTTGTCTATTTCCTTCGCCTCTTGTATATCCTATTACTACACAATCTTGTGACTTTATGTTCTTTATCTTTAGCCAATTGGTAGATCTTGCTCCTTGTATATATTTACCGTATTTGTTCTTTGCAATAATCCCTTCAAGATCCATACTTTTGATTCTTTGAAAAATATCTATACCACATTCATCAACAAAATCAGATATTTGTATTCTATTATTATTATTGTTATTATTCATCGTCTGAATAATAACATCTGACAGATTCTTCCGCCTTTCTAAAAATGATAAAGATTGTAAATTTCTACCATCAATATATAGAATATCAAACAAATAATATGTGGCTGGCATTTTATGGGAGAGTTTTTGTATATCTTTAATTGAATCTACATTCATCCTTCTTTGATGACTCTGAAAATCAGGTTGGCCTTCTCTATTTAATATGACTATTTCACCATCTAAAATAATTGATTCTTTACAGTTTATTATTGCTGATGATGATTTCACTGCTTCTATGATTTCAGGATACCTATGTGTAATAGTCTTTCCATTACGGGAGACTATTTTTAAGATTCCTTTTGTTTTGTGCAGAAACAAAATAGCTCTTACTCCATCCCATTTAACTTCAAATACCCATTCTTTATTATCAAATGGTTTGTCTATCAGTGTAGCTAACATAGGTTTAATTGTAGTTGGAAATTCAGAAGAATTAATGGTATCTTTGATTATTCTGTCATCATAGTAGTAGCCATCTACAATATTGTTATCATTATTGGTATTAATAGAAGTTATCGTTACTTCTCTCCTTTTTTCTAATTGATAATTTTGCTTACTACTTTTTATAAGTGACTATTAGCAAATGCGGCGAAGTCCCAGGATTTATTGTATTCATGTTAAAAAAGAGATATATTGCTATAATGCTATTTTTATCTCCTTCAATGGCTTGAGGTATTATAGTAAGTTGTTCTTTAGCCCTCTTCTTTCCTTACCCATTCATTTCCCTTTTTCTTGTATTCTTTTTTGACAGCCGCCCATGCTGCTTTATGAGCTACTTCTTCTGCGCTTTGTTTTTTACCACCACGTCTTTTTTCAGGACTTTGATAATGCTCTAGAGCATTAGAATGAGTTTTTTTATATATGTGCTGTGCATGTTCTGGTAGAGAATCTATTTGCTTTTTTGTCCTAGAAGATAGTTGTTTATTACCTCTATTACTTCCTCCTCCTTTTTTGGATTTTGGCATGCTGATAATATATGCAAAACACGATATAAAAGCGTACTTTAGAGGTCTTTTTAGATGTTTTTAGTATTATCTTCCAATTTTTGTTTAGTACCTTACGTACGATAGGTACGCATATAGTGTAGCAAAGAATATTGTCCACTTCTAGTGGGCCATAGAAGTGTGTGATTGGTCCTGTCTCTATCCCACCATCACCACCGCCACAACCCAAAAAAAAGATCGTCCAGATTTGTTGAACCTATAGACAGTCATTCTCCTTTTTGGTTTCTGAGTTCAGCAGGGTGATAAAAAGACTATTGGAATAATAATAATATATTACCATTCATTAGTAACATATATATTTTTTACCTCTAATTATTGTTTCTTATATATATGTTGAATATTATAACGATAGGTCGAAATAAAAAAAAGTAGAATAATAACAACCAGGTTTTGTTAACATAGATTCTTCGATAGTTAATGCCTACTTTAATGAAGTTTTTGCTATATCATTTATGAGAAATCCAAGTTATATTCAAAATCAAGTCAGATGCAACAGAGGAAAAGCTAAGAGAGCTTGTAGAGCTTGCACAAAAGCGATCTCCTGTGTTCGATATTGTTTCCCATCCAACACCAGTAGAGGCCAGTATGGAAAAGAAGCAACAAGAAGTTTAACAAGACTTCAAAAAATCGACCTGCCGCTAGTAATCAAATTTCATTTCTTTTTTCTATTTTCTTTGAAAGTAAAGAGCTCCAATATTCTATACAACTACTATTCATAAACAGATGAATGAGTTTGCTTGGATTGTCCACCACCAGTAGTCATTCCTTTATAGCGTGACTTGATCCATTCTCTTTCATCGCTATTCCATTTACTATTATCATCATCACTACCAACATGATAAATTTCTGACTCTTCTGTTCTGCATATATATCATCTTGATTTGATCGTCTTATGAATGGAGATTGTGAATGCGGCAACGATAGGTACTAAAAAGTGACAATATCGTAGCGTGTTCGGTGGAATGCAATACAATTTGGTTCATTTCTGCCACCCAGCGTCAATTTTATTTATAGAAATGCATTACTAGAATAAAGACTGAGGACTGGTCGATATAAATATCTCAGAAATATATATAGTACATCATTTTCCAAATGTTAGATAATTTCTTGTGATTCGTTAATTAATTGATCGGTAGGCTGAATGCAAATGTGGCACCTTTTGCATCTGAGTTATTTTCAGCCCACATCTTTCCACCATGTTTTTCGATTATGCTCTTGGAGATAAATAACCCTAAGCCAGTACCACCCGTCTGAGATTTAGTAGCGAATTTTGAAAAAAGTTTTGGTAACATCTCTGAATCTATACCTATTCCTGTATCATGTATGCTAAGAATGATAAAATTGTCATCTTTATCTTTTTTTTCAGCAATAACAGTAATACTACCATCATTTGTGAACTTGACGGCATTACTTAACAAGTTATAAATGACTTGACACAACCTACTTCTATCAGCCTCTATAGTTATTGAATCATTCCCTTGAGAGTAATAAGATAATTTTATATTTTTTATATTCTTGATCTTTTGCTCATACTCACTTAAGATCTCTGTTATCATTTCTTTGATATTGACCTTCTCTTTCTTTAAGAATAGAGAACCACCTTCAATCTTTGCAACATCTAATATATCTTCTGCAAGTTGCCGTAGTCTTTTTGAATTTCTAACAATAACATCTAGAAGCTCCTCTTCTTTCTCTAGGCTCATTGCAGCGCTGTTACTACTACTACTAATACTACTAGTTTCTCTTCCCTTATTGGAGCGCAGGAATTCGGATAATCCAAGTATTGGTTGTATCGGGCTTCGAAGTTCATGTGCTGCCACATTTATGAATTCATCCTTTAATCGATCATTATTTTTTAGTTCTTCATTTGCATCTTTCAGTTTCTTTGTTAATTGATTTTGTTTATTGACATAGTTCTTTATAGAGTTCACCATAAAATTGAAAGAATCACTTAGAATTGAAAGTTCATCATTATTACCTCTGCTTTTAACTGATACATCAAGATTCCCTCTACTTATTTCAGATGTTGCAGTAGTTAGAGCAAATATTGGTTTTAATATCCTCATTACAAGATAAAGCACAACAATAGCAACTGCAATATTTAAAACGGCAAAGATTGCTTGCAGAAATATTAAATTCTGCGAGCTATTTCCTGCATACTCTCCTAAGTGTGTAACCAATGAATTTGATGAATCTACTAAAGATACTGCTCTTGTGTCTAGTGTCGTTTTTACATCTTTATCTATTGTTGTTGTCGTTGTTGTTGTTGTCGTTGCTGCTGCTGATGGGTTGATTTTTTCATTTGGTTTGATTATATTATTTGTTATGGTTGTTTTTAATGAAACCCATTTCTGATAAATTGTATTCCAATGATCCAAAAATTCTGATGGCAATGGTTTTAGATCTACATCTGATATCTTTCCACCTTCTCTTAATGCCAAGATATTTGTTTCTAGTTGGTCTATTGCTGAGTTGATTTTAGAAACATCATTATTACTACTACTACCTGCCATAAAATATTCTGATATCTGAAGCATAAGATTAGACGTGAGAAAACGATTCTTTCCTGCAATATTTATTGAATTTCCTAAATAAGTTCCTTGGGATTCGTAATAAGAGAGTACACTAAAACTAGTGATAATAAAAATAATTTGAATAACAACTAATATTGCTATTTTTAAGCCTATTTTAGAACGTATCAATCTAAAAGCATTAGCATCATGCTTTAACATCGACTCTATATAGTGAAGGATGTATATATCAATATATTAAGATAAAATGGTCCCACTTACTGTAGTTCGATATCATGGTATTATTTAGGATTTTTTGTAATGCTAAATACGATCACAGACGATCCGGCACCACGGGGAGATATTGATCAAGCTTCCATCATGCTGAAAAAAGATATATTGTGAGATCGATAATAGAACAATATAGAGAAACAATATAGAGAGTAGGCCTAATAAAAGCAGTGATATCATAATAGGCTCGGTAGGATGTGGAATATGGAATAGAATTGACTCTATTTTGCAACTCACATTTGTTAGAGTTATTATAATATCTTAATAAAGCAAACTAATTCAAAGCTTTAGGCTGTTATTCATAATATCTTTCTAATCTATCATTATTATGATGATAGGATGAATACCAAGGCTTTTTCGTATTCCATACGATGCGGAATGATGCGGAAAGTATTCCATACGGATGCGGAATAGTTGGGGAATGCGTGCGGAATTTCCACAGAATGTGTGGAAAAAGTGTGTGAAATTTTCTAATAACATCACTACTTATTGCGTGGAAAAACGTGTGGAAGGACCCAGTGATATGATTTACTAGACGTAATAGAATGAAAAATGGATTATAATAGTTAATAGTCAATATCATTTTCCCAGAGTAGATTATAGTAACTCTCTTGCTAAAAATTTTAACGGGTTCGGTGGAGTCTATGCCGACATCAGTGCTAAAAGCACGTTCTTAACATAGCGAATACCTACCAAGCTTGCTTAGAGACTTTTCTTTCCTTTTATCCTTTAGATGAAAATGACTATCTCTCTCTATATGTTCTTATAAATTCCCTTAAAGCTTGTGCTTCTTCTTCTCTCTATAATCTTTAATTATTTTATATTTATTGTGTTTCATGGTTAGTCAAGTTATGTGACTGCGAATAATGCAGTTTATTATATTCTTCCTGATATTGCAACTTGAGTGTATTGATAAGTTCTTTCTTATCTTTTATTTCTGTAATAAGTGCAGAGCTCGCACAGAGAAGAGTTTCGTTCTCTAGCTGACCATATTCTCGCTGCTTTTCCTTTTGTCTATTCTTTGCCTCTTTTGTCATCAATTATGTTCAATGACTACTAGTTATATTTAAATAACAAGTATCTTTTCCGAAATATTATACTCAAATAAAAAGGCGTTTTGCTTGATAGCAAATGTTATTCATACTAGTTTAAACTATCGTGGTGGTGCGGAAGGACTTGCAATCACTACCATTGAGGCTCTAGCCAACTTGGGCTTTGATGTTGAACTGACTGTCTTGGAAAAACCAAATATAGAAGAACTAGAAGATGCGTATGGCAATACTATTGTTTCAATTCTCAAAAATACTTCAGCAGTACATACATTACAAACTTTTGAAGAGAGTACACAGAAATATGATATTGTTATTAATACTGCTGGAGATGTCCTACCTTATTTTAGTCCCAGCTTTTCAAAAATAAACTCTATTACTTATTGTCATTTTCCTTTAGCAATATATCGAATTATGGGCAAAGATCCAATTTACATCGAGTTTCTAAAGAGAATACGTTTCTCTAATAATTTAGAAAATTACAATGAGAAAGCAAATCTGGAATTGGCTAGTACAACTTACACAAAAATGATCAGGAATTCTACCGTAATCACAAATTCAGAATATAGTCGCAATGCTCTATATAAAACATTTCATATAGATTGTATCGTATTAAGTCCTCCTGTTAATGTGGATCTCTTCCGTAATAATGTGTTGTTAAACTCATCCAATAATAGAAAAAACATAATTTTGGTGATATCAAGATTACATCCATCTAAAAAAGTAGAAAATGCGATATTGCTTGCAAAGTTATTAAAGCAAAACAAAATAGATGTAACAATGAAGATCGTTGGAAATCTTTACCCAAGTGAACTCTGTTATTATGCCTTTCTAGAACAAATGATACAAGAGTACAATCTAGCAGACAACGTGACAATTCAAACCAATATTTCTTTTACGAACCTAGTAGCTTTAATGCGAGAATGCAAATTATACTTTAATCAATGTCCTGGAGAACCTTTCGGAATATCTACTGTAGAGGCAATGAGCGCCGGGCTAATTCCTGTAGTTCCGGATGTTGGAGGGCAGACTGAATTTGTCCCCTCAAAATATCATTTTCATACCTTCGGTGAAGCTATGCAAATCATTTGCTCTGCGTTGAATGTAGATAATTCTGAAAGAGTATGTTTAAGTGATTCAGTAAAGAAGTACTCCATAAAGAGATATATCGAGCATCTACGCCGGATTGTAGAAATGCTGCTGTTTGAACATGAGTTGTAAAAGTGGAGGTGTAAATGATAATAGAATGTTTTATGCCCATAGTCAATGATTCAACCATCGAAAAAATTATACAACTTGAACTTATGAGAAAAGATATTAAGGAAATTATGAAAATTGACTTAGGTCATATAGATGACTTAAAACTGCAATTAAGGGTAAGTAATAGATAATCAACCATATGACAGTTAGTTGCAAGAAGCCTACGTATTTAGGACAAGAAGAAACCAGTGATAGAAATTTAAGGGAGAAGCTTTAACGCATTAATGAATCTTTAAATGGATCTCTTAATTAGTGATTAAAATTGAAGCCTTTTTCTGGAGCAACTGGTTACATATTCAAAACCAGTACAAGATTTTTATTTGTTTGGATATTCTTTATCGGACTATTATTATTAAGTACATATACTAATCTTTTTTATCCAATTCAATCTTTTTCTCAGACAAGAGAACATATAACTCTCAGAGCTATGTTAGTAGAGCCCAGAGATAGGTGGGATATACTCATTCCTGATGCGCTGGACATATTACGGCAGAAGCACCCAGACATAGATATTGATATCAATTATACAGTTTATCAATATAATAATAGCAAGGAGATAATGCAAAATACCTTAGGGGAAAAAATTCCTGTTGACATGATTTCTGTAGATCAGATTTGGCTTGCTGATTTTGCTGAAAAGGGTATGATATCTGATCTTACTAATAGAACTGAAAAGTGGGGAAGACTTTCTGATTGGTATCAGTCTAATCTGGATGGGATGGTATACAAAGGTAAGATATATGGGATCTGGATTTGGACTGATCAAAGAATGGTATGGTACTGGAAGGATTCATTGCAGCAGGCCAGTATTAATCCTGATTCGTTAAAGACATGGAATGGATTTATTGATGCCGCAAAGAAGCTGAATGTCTTATTAAAAGATCAGGGAATCCAAGGTGTTCAACTTATCTGCGGCGGTGCAGAATGGTATCCTTATCTTTGGATCCAAGGCGGAGATATTTTGATACCAAAAGAAGGTCATCCTACAAAAGGTAATTATTGGTTCCCTACATTCAATAGCACAGAAGGCATCAAAGCCTTAGAATTTTTCAAAGATATAATCAATACAGGAACAATACCTATTAGTGGTCTCTTAACACAAAATTTTGAGAGTAATTTTGCCAATAAGAAATTTGCTATTTATATAGGCGGATCATGGATCCCAGCATCTTTTCCATATTATGACCTGCAGGAATTCAAACAAAGAATTGGAATGAACCTAGGATATCCCGTACCAGATATAGAAAATCAGACTACAACAATTATGGGTGGTTGGGAACTTGGTATCCCTGAAACATCAAAGCACAAAGATCTTATATGGGAGCTAATTACAATAATGACATCCCCAGATATACTAAGTAATATGTTTAAACAAACAGGATATTTGCCTACCCAGACGCCTATAGGAGAAGGAAAATATGCAGTACGTCTGGATAATTCCCTTCCTTATTATAGGGAAATGATATCAATAATCCCGTTTGCAAGAAGCAGACCTGTTATACCTGAATTTCCGGAAATAGATCGTTATATTACGGAATCATTATCAGAAGTATGTAGTGGTATAAAGGAACCTAAGCAGGCATTGGATGATGCTGCCGAAAAGTCAGCGAAGGCTTTGGGATGGTAAGGTCTCGCTGATAAAGTGAAAATAATAATGACAACCTGCAAGTCTTAAGTTATATATATATATTTTTTTTTCACTTACTGCCCTTGCAATGTTGTCTGCATTTTCTCACCCTTTTGTGGGAACAATAGATTTCACTGTATAACGTTTCTTTGACTACAATCTTAACATGTGCCATTTCTTGTCGAATCACTATTTATGGCTAATTATTATCATTATAAAACAATTTATTGTTAAGGCATAATTTATAATAATAGAAATATTAAAAGAAACAAGTAACGGTAAATATTTGTTGAAACTAGGGAGTCTATTTGTTGGAAGGGTACATATAAGTATTATTTCTATAATTTTAATCATCGCAATTTCCTATGGCTTACTTTTTTACCTGCAAAATATCACTGAACAGGAAGTTAGACATAGTCTTTTTGAGCAAGAAATACAGCGCCAGCAAGAATCTACAAAGAGTATAACAGAACATATAAGCTCAGATTTAGGTTTAGTTATGAATATGCTTGATGGTTTGGCTAATTCTGTTTATTTACAACAAGGAGACTTCTCTAGTGATGGGACCAAAAAGCTGATAGAAGAAAAATATATTCAATTTAATGCCACATTAAACAGACTGTTTATTGTAGATAAAGATGATGTCGTGACTATCAGTTTAGCTCCAAAGCGCTCAGACATTATTGTAGGTTCTGATTATTCCTTTAGAGACTGGGTAAAGGAGACAAGGAGTAGTCTAAGACCAGTATTCTCTGATGGTTTTGAAAGGCAGGGTATATACAGAATTTTCATAACATATCCTGTAATAAATAGAACAAGTGGTGAATACATTGGATTAATAGGAACGTCAATACCTACTGTAGAGTTTTTTGCTCATTACGGAAACGTTGATAACATCAATTCTCAATTCTTAGTAGCATATAACAAAAATGCAACTTTCTTGACTGTAGGTGCAAGCAAAGACTTGATAGGAGAAAACTTTTTTGGAGAAGTGACACAGAAATTTATTAATCATAATGAAATTCTAAACAATTCAACACGCAGGCTATTATCAACTGGTAGCTCTGATTATGCAGTCTATGACTATGGAAATGGTGAAAGATTAACTACGGGATACCCAATTTTTGTTAATGCTGAGCCTAAATATTTTCTTCAGATAGTAACACCTACTAAAGAAATCTATGCTAATATTGGAGATGTCCTTTTTATACAAAGGATAAGAATGTTTTCATTTCTAGCGGGTACTACTACTGCTGCGATAGCGGTTTTAATAGTCCTACTTGCCAAGTGGAATGTGATTCTACGTAAGGAAGTAAAAAGAAGAACAAGAGAATTGGAAGAATCATATGATGATATGAAAGTATATTTGGATACCGTATTAGCTGAACTTAAACGAAACAAACCTATGAAATGAAGATATTCAACTAACAATGGGAAATGACTATAATGTTCTTAATTAAGAATATATATATATATTTAGTAATTACCATACTTATGATAATATTATATCAAATATATCTATCCGTATAAATCCATAATTAATTTTTAAACTAAATATACCATTAGGTAGTCAAAAAAGATATATGAACAACAAATCCACCCTAATAAAGGTGGGAGTCTTAGTAGTAGTAGCAATGCTGTCAGCAAAGTAGTTGTAGTACTTAGTACTATAAGCAAATCTACAGGATACGGAATTCGATTTCAAACAAATTCAAGAGAACATTTGTAATGGGTAGCAGGCTGTAGTAACACAGGCACAATAACATTCAGTTTAGATTTGAATTAAAAATTGGCAGTTCGTACTATCGCAATGAATGCAATTTTTTTCCTTCTCGCTAAAAGTAAATGGAACAATTTTATGTTAATATAGATAATACAATTGAGTTATTGATATTACAGAGGAAATACTAATTCTTTGAATATTGCAGGAAAAATCCCTGGAGCTTGACTTTTACAGATAAAAGATGAGAGTCATGCAGTAATGTCGCAATATCCAAATGAAATCAATAGAGTATTACAAACATTTCTTTCTTCATCCATTCATTGTTCTTATATCCTTATGTCCATTATACTTCAAGACCAAAAAGCAAATGCTGCAAACCAGTTGTTAAAGTCTCCATAAAGTACTAATGTTGTATCGTCATTGACTCAAGCTTTCTGTAGTAGATCTTCACATGTTTGTTTGCTTAACACATTTCTGCTAATAGGATCATTAATATCCTATTTTCAGTCAAATAATACGGATCCTGGCACATGTCCTAACTGGTAATAGCTTTTGGATCATCATAATCTCCTTCAGCTATTCTGACACCTGGCGCATTTACATTCTCCTCAACCCATTGTGTATCAACTAAAACTTCAGGATTTGCATAATTACTGCTACTACTATTGCTACCACTCATATTCCATCCACAATTTTAGAATATGGTCAGACGTATATTAGATTTTAAGAAGATAGGAGATGAGCTTCTATATTCTTATTTCCATTCCCATATTTTCTCAGAAAAATTTCCCTCAATATCGATCTCAACTTCAAAGACTCCAATCAGATTATTAAGGAATGACAGTACACCATTTGATGATGTACTATAGAATATCGACCCACGCCAGTTTATGCTTCCGGAAGAGCTAAGTCTTCCCACTCCTTCACCTGTATAGGTTGCCAGTTCTGATTCTCCGGCCATTATTACTCCCTTTCCTTTACCATGAAGTACTCCTTTTGAAGTTGTTGTTGGTGGTGATGGTGGTCTACCTACAAACGTTAAAGTTTCCTTCACTTGTGTTCCCTTTATGCTTCCACTCGCTGATACGGATGTTTCTATCGTAGGGCCTTCAACATCTAACACCCGTTGACCTATGATTTTTCCCTTTGACTCTGCAATTTGTTCTCCTAACATGGTTAGTCTTATAAAATTTGAGTAACTAACTTTTAAGGGATTCCATAAGTTTCAAAGCTTCATTGTTGTTGTAGTTGTTATTTCTCCTGATTCTTTTTCCTCCATGTTAGGGTATACAAACGTTATAGCATCATCATCATCATCAACCACTGTAGCATCTAGTTTGCATTACATACCTATCCAATCATGAGAGGTTCCTATTTTATTGCCGAAGGTTGCACTTTACCAAAATATGCTTTGACATTTGGTCTGTATAAGTAATAGATAACTACGGCGTTTATAATTATATGAATTATTGCTCCAACATTACCAATAGCAATTGAAGCGATACCGAGTATAATGCCTATCACTGACAATATCAAAGTTATTGTCCAGGCCCATCTCTTACCTCTCCATATACCATAAGCCATAACAAAATATGCTATACCTAACGCCATAAGTGCGACACCGATTCCAAACACAAAAAGAACTGCTCCAATTCCAAGAAATGCTATTCCGCCAATTATCGTCAATATTGCTATTATTGTAACGCCTAATGGTCTATGTTTATGGTTTTCCATGTAATGTTCTTTATTTCCCTCATGATCACATTTCCTTCGAATATAATACAGTTAGATAAACTTTTTACATTACCAATTAAATTAAATTAACTTAATTGCTAACTATGTTTTTGTTGTTGTTCTCAAAAAAAAACTTTGTTTGTTGTCACTTCTCCTGTTTCCTCCTCATGTTTCTCTCCCACTTGCCTGTCAAAATCAATTTCCCATATTCAGGTTTTCTGAATTCTTTATCTTTATCATCATGACTTGACAATTTTCGCTTCTCTTCCTTGTTTTTCTGTCATGATCTCATCGCATCTTTAACTACTATAGTATGTCAGCCAGATTTACTATTGATTTATTAAAGGATGATAGTAGAGAGAGAGGAAGAGAGGAAGACTAGTACTACTAACCAAATTTTGTTATAGTCACTTAATATTGTCCAAGTGCTTAGACGATAGTAATATTTCATAGGATATCATTTACTGGTTAACAACTTTAAAAAAATAAAATAAAGTAATACGTGACTAAAAATTAAAGCGATATTGATCTTTTGATTAGTACCTTAAT